>NZ_REHJ01000007.1:0-317019 GCF_003692825.1 Lactobacillus sp. ESL0228 | reverse complement strand
CTGTTACCATACTGTTGATAATTATTGATCCAACCATCAATAGATCTACGTGATGTGATATGTAATTTCTCTTGAATTTCTTTTGTACTAAATCCTCTTTGATACAAATCTACTGCTTCTAATTTTGGTTTTAGTAAATATTTAGACATAAGAAAACCCCCGAATTGGAATCTTTGTCCAATTCCGGGGGTTAACTTCATCTCAGAATGAGGAATTGAGCTTTTTGTATGCTATTATTCTTCGCCAGCAGTTTTTAAAGGTACTTTATTTAATAGACTGGCTGTGACTAATTGCGCGTATACCTTTAATCAGCGAGAACAAGCAACTATTGATCATTAACAAGGTATCTGCAATGATTTCTTCTTCCTTTTATGTAGTAAGATCAGTCCCAACAATCACATTGCCATAATTGGCCAGTACCTTAACCGGTAGGTCTTATTCTTTAGTGTTTATGCATTTTCGCCCTGCACCGATATGCACCTTGTATTTGATATTTATAATTTGCTTAGTCTTGTCTTAAAGTGTAAATGTTTATTTAAATTATAATTTCTAAAAGTCACCAGCTTGACTAAACATGTAGTCCTTATTATGAAATTTCATTGATAAAATCATGCCGATACCGACCATATTCCCAATTAATGCAGAACCACCTTGCGAAATAAAAGGTAAAGGAATTCCTGTTAATGGTAATAAATCAATACTCATACCAATGTTTTCAAAAACATGGAAAAGAATCATCATAATGACTCCGGTTGAAACATAAGAATAAAAAGCATTCTTAGTATCAAATGTAATCTTAACCATTTGAATAATTAAGTAAAGATACAATAAGATAATTGCTACACTACCTATAAAACCAAAAGATTCACCGATAACAGAATATACCATATCTGAACCGCGAACAGGAACATATACATTTAATTTTCCAAAACCGTTACCAAATATCTGACCAGAACCGATAGCTTGCATACTTAGCCACAACTGATATGCTGCTTTAGAAGTGTCAGATGAAGGATCGCGCCAAGACATAATTCTCTTAAACTGATATGGTTCAAAAAAGTGGCTCAAAACTACCTGACCTTGAGGCGTTGTTACCATAAAAATAACTGTAATTCCTAATATTCCAAATGCTATAAACATTGGAATAATAATTTTCCAAGAAATCCCTGAAACTAAGATTACTCCACCTGCAATAGCAATAAAGACGAGCATTGTCCCAAAATCTTTTTGTAATTTCAATAATATTGCAATTGGTACCAAACAGGCAATGATTTTGCCAATTAAAATCCAATCATTTTTAATAGTATGCATTAACTTTTGATTATGCTGATGAACAACTCGTGCCAACATCAAGATAAATGCTGGCTTCATTACTTCGGAAGGCTGAAAAGAAATTGGACCAAGCTTGAACCAATTTTTTGATCCTGTATCTACTGCTAAACTTCGATTGTAGAAAAAAAGAACAGCAATTAAAAGCAAAATCCCAAAGCCATATACATATGGAGCAATGCGAAAAAGCTGTTCTGCATCAAATTGAATTACAACCAACACAATTGCAACTGAAACAATATACCATAAGGCTTGCATCAAGACTGCCTTTATTGGATTTCCCATATGGCTTGGATCATCAATGGCTGCAAAATAAATTGAATAGAGTCCAACTGCAGCCAATAACAACACTGGTATAGCAACATTCCATGCAATACGATCAAACAAATCAGTTTTGTTTTCAACTTTTACCATTAATTATCACTGTCCACTATTTTTCATGTAATGCAAAATAAGAAAGCAAATCATTAATACTACTTTCCAAACTTTTAGAATACAAAATGTTGTTAGTTTTATTAGTAATGGCACGATAACGTCCTGCCATTTTTTCAATCCTTCCAATTTCCTTTTTATGAGGTATAATTACCTCCCAAGTTGGAGTTTTATTTCCCTTTATTTCATTGATCTCAATATTTATATTTTCTGGTTTTTTAGACATAATATCTCCTACTTTACAGATGGATGAAATTTTTGGGCTATAATTTCATCTTCATATTTTTCTGGGTGAGGATTACGAAAAATAGTAAACTTATCTGATACAGGGTCCACACCACCCCGAATAAAGGGATTACAACGCAAAATTCGACAAATACCCATAATTAATCCCAAAACTGGACCAAACTTTTTTAAAGCATCAATCATATAGGTTGAACAAGTTGGGTAATACCGGCAACTTTTAGGTAAAGCAGGTGAAATAAATTTCTGGTACAATCTTACTAAAGAAATTAAGAGCCTACGCAAGTCACCCTCCTAAACTAATGCCTTTGATGCTTTTCAATATTTTTTAATAATATCCCTGTTCCCAAAGCAACAGCTTCTAATGGATGATCCGCGGTTAAAACTGGAACTTTTAAGTAATAAGATATTAATTTATCAATATTCTTGAGCAGAGCACCTCCACCAGTTAGCATGATCCCGCGGTCAATAATATCAGCAGAGAGTTCAGGTGGAGTTTTCTCTAAAACTTCTTTGGTTGCAGAAATAATTGTCATTAATCCATCATGCAATGCTTCTTGAATTTCTACAGCTGAGACCGTGGCTTGTTTGGGTAAGCCATCAACCACATCACGACCCCGAACAGTAATTGTTCCTTCGGGATCAGGTTCAAATGCACTACCAATCTCTATTTTTATCTGCTCAGCGGTTCTCGAACCAATCAATAAATTATGCTTATTTTTGATATAAGCAACTACAGCTTGATTCATATGATCTCCGGCATACCTAAGTGATTGGCTAGTAACGATTTCTCCCATGGATAAAACAGCAATATCAGTCGTTCCGCCACCAATGTCAATAACAATATTACCTTGCGGTTTAAAAATATCAAGACCTGCGCCAACTGCAGCAACCTTAGGTTCAAAGTCAAGATAAACCTTGCCACCACCAGATTTTTCTGCTGCTTGAATAATTGCCTTTTGTTC
Organism: Lactobacillus sp. ESL0228; assembly: GCF_003692825.1. Lineage (NCBI taxonomy): Bacteria > Bacillati > Bacillota > Bacilli > Lactobacillales > Lactobacillaceae > Lactobacillus > Lactobacillus sp. ESL0228. The sequence goes on along the minus strand of NZ_REHJ01000007.1, from coordinate 314,050 downwards.
TATTGAAGTAACACCAGTTGGTGCACAAATTAAGATACTTGGCTTTGACATAAAGCCTTTAACATTTAACTTTTCAATAAAATATGACAGCATTGCTTCAGTAATGTCAAAATCAGCAATCACACCATTTTTTAATGGACGAATTACCCGTATATTTCCAGGTGTTCGGCCTACCATTTTATATGCCTCAGTGCCAACAGCCACTACTTTATTTGTACTTGTATTAACAGCTACCACTGATGGCTCATTTAACACAATTCCTTTTCCAGAGACGTTGATAAGCACATTGGCCGTCCCTAAATCAATTCCTATATCTCGTGCCACAATAATCCTCCATAAATATTCAATGTACATTTTACCATAAAGATGGCGATTTTTCCTTTTCCCTTGTTCACTTTATGAAGTTTTAAAATAAATTACTTAATTGCAATGACGTATCTATTAGTGTTATAAAAAAAGTACCCACTAAATAACCAAGACCAATTGACAAAAAAACTAGTAAAAGTTGCGCTTCAAAAGTTCGATTTATCCGAATAATCTTTTCAATCTGAATACTTTTCATAATTTGAAATGATAAGCCAATTGTTAATAAATAAATAAAGATACTGATCAAAGCATGTACCCCAAGTTGAAACATTTTTCCTCTCTTCTTTTAATTTAAACTAAGCAAAAACGGATACACTTTTTGTGCATCCGTTATAAAGAATACTATTTATTTGAATTATAAACACTAATTCTATTAATTGCTCTTCTTAATGCAACTTGTGCACGCTCTAAAGATCGCTGATCATGTACAGACTTAGCTTTTTCCATTGCACGTTGTGCACGTTCTCTAGCTGCCTCTGCACGCGAAACATCGATTTTAGTTGAGCGCTCAGCACTGTCAGCAATAAACGTAGCAACATTGTCAGAAAATTCAAAGTAGCCACCACTAATTGCAATATGATTAATTACACTATTCATTTCCCGGCTTCGCTTTACTTTGATCTCACCAATTACCAATGGCGTCAAAATCGGTAAGTGATTGTACATAATCGAACGCTGCCCATCAACTGCTCGCATTTCAACAAAACTGGCATGATGAGAAAAAATCAATCCATCCGGAGTTACAACATTTACCATAAAAAGTTTTTCTGGATCAGCCATATGACATCACCCTACTTTTCTAATAAAGCTTTTGCTTCTGGATCACTAGCAGTTACACCCATTTGTTGCGCTTTTTTCAAAACATCTTCAATTGGTCCAACACCACGGAAAGCATCTTCTGGAAGATCATCTAAATGACCATCTAAGATCATCTTAAATCCCTTAATAGTTTCTTTAATTGGCACATATGAACCAGCAACACCCGTAAATTGTTCAGCAACAAAGAAATTTTGCGACAAGAAAAATTGAATTTTTCTTGCACGACTTACAATAACTTTCTCTTCATCAGATAATTCGTCCATACCTAAAACAGAGATAATATCTTGCAATTCATGATAGCGCTGGAGAATATGCTGAACCCGAGTTGCAACTTTGTAATGCTCATCACCAACAATTTCAGGATCTAAAGCACTCGAGGTCGACTCTAATGGATCAACAGCTGGATAAATTCCTTGTTCAACTAAGCTTCGTTCCAAATTAGTAGTAGCATCAAGGTGTGCAAAAGTTGTTGCAGGCGCAGGGTCAGTATAATCATCAGCTGGAACATAGACAGCCTGAATAGAGGTAATTGACCCCTTTTTAGTTGAGGTAATTCTTTCTTGCAGTTGCCCCATCTCTGTAGCCAAAGTAGGCTGATAACCAACGGCACTTGGCATCCGGCCGAGCAACGCAGAAACTTCTGAACCCGCTTGAGTAAAACGAAATATGTTGTCAATAAACAATAAAACGTCTTGACCCTCAACATCTCTGAAGTACTCAGCTAATGTCAAACCAGTTAACGCAACCCTCATTCTGGCACCAGGCGGCTCATTCATTTGTCCAAAAACCATTGCAGTTTTACTTAAAACTCCAGATGCTTTCATTTCGAAATAAAGATCGTTACCTTCACGAGTTCTCTCTCCAACACCAGTGAAAACAGAAATACCACCGTGTTCTTGAGCAATGTTATGAATCAACTCTTGAATAATAGTTGTCTTACCAACACCTGCACCACCAAACAGACCAACTTTACCACCGCGTACGTAAGGCTCAAGTAAGTCAATAACCTTGATCCCAGTTTCGAGTATTTCCTGACTAGTCGTTAATTCATCATACTTGGGAGCTTTTTTATGAATTCCCTCACGCTTATGATCTTCACCGAATTTAGGACCATTGTCAATCGGTTGACCCAAAACATTAAATACTCTTCCTAAAGTATCATTACCAACTGGAACAGAAATTGGGCTACCAGTATCTTCTACCTTCATTCCACGCTTAAGACCATTGGTAGATTCCATTGCAATTGTTCGTAAAACCCCATCACCAAGTTCAAGCGTTACTTCAAGAACGATTGCTTCATCTTCCGATTTAACTACACGTAAGGCATTGTTAATATCAGGTAGGTTTTTATCAAGTGGAAATTTAACATCAACAACAGGGCCGATTACTTGAACAACTTCACCTTCACTCAAAACATCTACCTCCTTTTCTAAATTATTTCAAAGCATTTGCACCACTAACAATTTCAGTAATTTCAGTAGTGATTTCTGCTTGTCTAGCACGATTTAATTTAGTTGTCAGATTAGAAACCAAATCATTTACATTATCTGTTGCACTTTGCATAGCCGTCATTGAACTCGCATGCTCTGCAGTCTTAGCATCCAGGATTGCCCCATAAATAGCAGAGCGAACAAATTGGGGAATTAAAGTGGTCAAAACAGCATTCACATCCGGTTCTATATCATATTCTAAATCTTTATGTGCCTTAGCTTCTTTTACACCAATATCAATATTAATAATTGGCAACATTTGTTCAATTCGAAATGCTGAAGATAATGTATTTACATGATGTGTATAACATACATATAATTCATCATAAACACCGTTTAAATACATTTTAACCGCTGTCGAAACAATTGGTAAAACTTCTTCAAAAGTTGGCACATCAGAAATACCATTATTTTCGTAAACAACATTTAGATTGTTTTTTTTGAAAAATTCAGCTCCAACTGAACCGACAGCCAAAATTTTAACATCTTTGTGTTCTGCCTTTGAATCTTCAACTAGCCCCATCATATTTTTAATAACTGAACTATTGTAAGAACCAACTAGTCCACGATCGCCTGTAACTACAAGATAACCTGCTGATTTAACTTTTTTGCGAGCCTGAATCATGTTAGACACTATTCCTAGTCCAAAAACATTTTCATAATCAAGCTTGGCAATGCTATCCTCATCGACAGTAATATTTTCTTTATTCAAATGTTTAACAACTTCAGCACTCATTAAGCGAGAAAGTGTTTTTCTAACTCGATCATTATAAATGGTATAACCCAAATCATGCTTTTCAGTTTGATTTAATTTTGATGCCGAGACCATTCTCATAGCTTCAGTTATTTTACCAGTTTGTTTGACAGAAGCAATTTTTCTCTTCAACTCAAGTAAAGATGCAGGCATAGACTACCTCCTAATTCTTACTTGGTAAAAAACTATCTGCAAAACTAGAAATTGCAGTTTGCAACTCTTTTTCATTTGGTAGTTCACCTGTCTTGCGAATATGCTCTAACAAGTCAGCGTGAACACTATCAAAGTTATCGTACATTTCTTTTTCAAAGCGACCAATATCTTCAACAGGAACAGAATCAATATAGCCATGAGTCAAGGCATACAGAATTAAAACTTGCTTTTCAACTGGAATTGGTTCATGAAGAGGTTGTTTTAATACCTCAACGATCCTACGACCACGATTCAACTTAGATTGAGTCGCTTGATCTAAATCACTACCAAATTGTGCAAAGCTTTCTAATTCATGAAAGGCTGCTAAATCTGTACGTAAAGTACCTGCAACCTTTTTCATAGCTTTGATTTGTGCACTACCACCAACACGAGAAACCGAATTACCTGCATCGATTGCTGGCCTAGTTCCTGCAAAGAACAAATCACTTTGTAAAAAGATTTGTCCATCTGTAATTGAAATTACATTAGTTGGAATATATGCAGAAATATCTCCCGCTTCAGTCTGAATAAAAGGTAACGCAGTCATTGACCCGCCACCTAATTTATCACTTAATTTTGCACTACGCTCTAACAGACGTGAATGCAAATAAAAAACATCTCCAGGATAAGCTTCACGACCAGGTGGACGACGAAGTAATAACGAAAGTTCACGATAGGCAACGGCCTGCTTGGATAAATCATCAAAGACGACCAACACATCCTTGCCATTATACATGAATTCTTCACCCATCGCAGTTCCAGCATATGGTGCTATATATAGCATTGGCGCCGGTTCACTTGGACCAGCTTCAACAACAATAGTATAGTCCATCGCACCGAATCGTTTTAATGTTTCCACTTGAGTTCTAACAGTTGATTCCTTTTGTCCTATGAAGACATAGATACAAATAACATCTTGACCTTTTTGGTTCAAAATTGTATCAATTGCCAAACTGGTTTTACCAGTTTTACGATCACCAATGATCAATTCACGCTGACCTCTACCAATGGGTACTAATGCATCAATTGCCTTAATACCTGTTTGAAGGGGCTGATTAACAGACTGACGCTCCATGACACCAGGCGCTGAAGTCTCAATTGGACGGGTTTTAGTGGTTTTTATTTCCCCTAAACCATCTACAGGCTGACCAAGCGGATTAACTACACGACCGATTAATTCATTACCAACCGGTACGCGCATAATTTCACCAGTTCTTTTAACCTGGTCACCTTCGCGAATATCATCAAAACTACCTAAAATAATGATACCTACATCATTTGATTCAAGGTTTTGAGCAATACCATACGAACCATTGTCAAACTCCAATAGTTCATTAGCCAAAACATTGTTCAAGCCGTGAGCTCGGGCGATCCCATCACCTATGTATGTCACAACCCCAACTTCATTAATGTCGAGTTTGTTATCATAGTGTTCAAGCTGTTGCTTAATCAAAGAGCTAATCTCTTCTGCTTTAATGCTCAATGGTTTCACCTCTTTTAATCTTTTCTAACTAATTGCGCACGAATCTTGTTAAGTTTTCTTTTAATAGATCCATCAACCACACAATCACCAATTTTCAAAATCACTCCACCGATAATGCTCTCATCTACTTTATTTGTCAAAGTTACATTGTTAAGACTATATTTTTGAGCAAAGCTATCACTAATTGCTTTAAGCTGCTCATCGTCTAGCTTAACTGCACTAATGGCAATTCCAGTAACTACTTTCCTATTTTGATTGAACAAGTCACTGAAGCAATCAATAATAGCGGGCAATTCCATAAAATGATTGTAATCTAATAGTAAATCAAGAAAATTTTGCACTTCTTTAACTAGCCCAGCCTTAATACAATCTAAGGACTCTTTCTTTTCTTCACTATCAAAAATTGGGTCACTAAAGACATTTAAGATCTGCGGATAATTTAAAATTGCCTGACGTAACTCTTGCAAATCAGCATAAACATCATCTAAGGCACCCATATCATGCGCATAATCAAACAATGCAGTGCCGTAACGTGCAGCAATTTCTTCTTTACTTAAGGCCATTATTCATTCAGCCCCTTAACAAATTGATCAACTAAATCTTTTTGATCATCAGCAGATAAATTTTTGGTAATTACCTTTTCGGCAATTGCAACAGAAATATCTGCGACTTGCGCACGTGCTTCATTGAGTGCATCAACCTTGGCCTGTGCAGCATCAGCTTTAGCTTTTTCGTGAATCGATGCAGCCTCATTATTAGCATTAGCCACTATCTGACTACTTGTTTTTTGGGCATTAGTCTTAGCTTCAGAAATAATCTGAGTTGCTTCCTGCTTTGAATTTTTCAATGCAGCTTCACGCTCATTGGCAAGAATTTCAGCTTTCTTACGATTATCTTCAGCTGAATCCAAATCATTAATTACTTTCTGACGCCTTTTTTCCATCATATCGGAAACTGGTCCCCAAGCATAATGCTTAACCAAAATAAGCAAAATTATAAAAACAATTAAATACCAAAGAGTGTTTCCAACATAAAGATGACCTGCAGAGGCTGCAAATAAAGTTTGAAATGTCATTTACTGCCCTTCTATCTTTTAACCTAAATTCTTTTAAATAACTAAGATTTTACGAAAAGAATTAAGAAAGCAATGACAATTGCCAAAATAGGAACGGCTTCAATCAAACCAACACCGATAAACATTGTTGATCTCAAGTTTCCGGCACTTTCAGGTTGACGGGCCATACTTTCGATTGTCTTAGTGATAACCTTACCATTACCCCAAGATGCAGCTAAAGCAGCTAAACCAGCTACAAGAGCTGCAGAAATATATTTAAAAGCTTGTGACATATTTAAACCTCCAAAAAAAAATTATTCTTTTGTAACTTTTTTACCAATGTATACCATTGAAAGTGTTACAAAAACATATGCCTGGATAGAGCCAATGAAGACAGAGAAACCTTGCCAAATCATTGCGAGTGGAGCTGCTAAAATCATTGTTGGAATACCTAGACTAGGAGCTAAATTATTACCAATCAATGTTAATAATACTTCGCCTGCGTAAATATTACCATACAAACGTAAAGACAGCGTCAAAAAGTTAGTAATTTCCTCAATCATATTAATTGGGAATAAAAAGCTAACTGGTTCAGCGTAATTTCGCCAGTACCCACCGATACCAAATTTTTGAATTCCAAATGTAAATGATAAAAGCAAGGTCATCATTGCAAATGACATTGTTGTGACCGGGTCAGCTGTCGGTGATTTAACAAGCATAGTATCACCGACTTTGACCTCTAAGAACATGCCTAATTGGTTCATAGACCAGATGAAGAGAAACAGAACAAAAGCATAAAGTGACAGATGTTTTTGTGCATCTTTATCGCCGACATTATCCTTAACAATATTGTCAGTAAAATCAAGTAAATACTCAATAATGTTTTGCTTTTTGTTTGGCTTCATTTCAATCTTGCGTGAGAGCCAAATACAGACTAGTAAAATAACGGCAGCCATTAAGGTCGAGCCAATAATTCCAGCGAGATCAAAACTCAAGCCCAAGAAATTAAATACAAATGGTTTCTCCATTACTTCGTGACCTCCCTTCTCGTGCCCAGTTTATAGAACACTCCTACAATATTAACACCATTCAAACTTTTTGTGAAAAAATGTAAGCAATTTCTATAAATATTTTTCTAAACCCTTATTTGGTACCAAATAAGCGGTCACCCGCATCACCTAGTCCAGGAAAAATATAGCCGCTCTCAAGTAATTCATCATCTTGTGCAGCAGCATAAATATCAACATCTGGATTTTCGGCTTGAATTGCCTTCACTCCTTCAGGAGCTGCTACTAAAACAGCTAATTTAATATCTTTAACTCCCCGCTTTTTTAAGGCACTGATTGCCATGTTAGCCGATCCACCAGTGGCAAGCATTGGGTCAACAACTAAGCATTCTCTTTCAGCAATGTCTTTAGGCATCTTACAGAAATATTCATGCGGCTTTAATGTTTCTTCATCGCGATACATCCCGATTACACCAACTTTTGCAGAAGGAATCATGTCCAATACACCGTTGAGCATCCCAATTCCCGCACGCAAAATTGGAACAATTGTCATTTTTTTACCAGCAATTTCTTTTTGCGTTGTTTTACCCATCGGAGTCTCAATTTCAACATCTTTTAGTGGTAAATCCCTAGTAATTTCATAAGTCATGAGACCACCAATTTCTCCGACAATTCTTCGAAATTCATTTGAACTGGTCTCCTTACGCCTAATAATAGTTAACTTGTGCTGAATTAATGGATGATTTAAAACCGTAAATTTACCCATCATTGTCCTCCTAAAACATATATCATATTTATCACTTATTTTAATCAAAAAAGCAAAGGGTTTAAAGCCCTTTGCTAATAATTTTTTTATTTTACCTGAAAATGATGTCCGCCAGCAGCCTTGTTTAGTCGATTCATATATGCCAGCGTGGCTTCACTACCATGAAATCCCTGTACAAAAATCTGGTTAATCTCTTGATGATCATCAAAATAACGCAAACCTGCAAACAAATTATGATCTGCATCACTTAAATTATTACCTAAATCAAATTTATTTTCAGCAGTTAATCTTATCTTCTTTAAGACTGCTCCTAATGCCATTACTCCTATATTTTTATCATAAGTAATTTTAGAGAAATCTTGTTCATCGTCAACAACAACGACAGAAGCACTTGGAGCATAATGACGATACTTCATACCTGGAGCCTTAGGAATTTCCTGTTCAGAAGTCTTTCCACTGTTAATCAGAACTTTTTCCCCTAAAACACGACTTAATTCATCAGGAGTGATCTCGCCTGGTCTTAAAACAACAGGAGCATCAACAGATAAGTCAATAATTGTAGATTCTAGCCCCACTTTAGTAGGACCACCATCAATAATACCAGCAATTTTACCATTTAAATCATGATAAACATGCTGAGCCGTAGTGGGACTCGGTTTAGTTGAAGTATTAGCAGAAGGACCCACAATTGGTCTACCTAATTTAGCAATTAATTCATGTGTCAGTCTATCATCTGGGCAGCGAAAGGCCACGGTATCAAGCCCCCCAGTTACAGCACGAGGTAAACTTTTGGGCTTAACATATAACAAAATTGTTAAAGGTCCTGGCCAAAAGTAATTAATTAACTTAGTTGCTCTTTCAGGAATACTCTTAGCATATTTTGCCATCATTTTTTTATCCGAAACCGTGACAATCAACGGATTGTCACTCGGTCGACCCTTGGCTTGATATACTTTTTTCACAGATTCTTCATTAGTAGCCAACGCCCCTAATCCATAAACCGTTTCAGTTGGAAAAGCAACTAAATTCCCATTATCAAGCAGTTTTACGGCATCATCTATCTGACTTGGCAAAAAAATTTTTGTTTGCATTACTTATTCCACTTTCCCCATACCATTCGTGGCTTACCTGACATGTCATTCCTAAATTCAGTTGTAAAGTCAGGTAATTCACGCTTAAACAAATTTTGGAGTTCCTGCTTCTCACTAAAACCATACTCTAAGAAAAATTCACCGCCACTATTGAGATGATCTCTAATCTGGTTAACAAATTTTTGGTAGAAGTCAAGACCACTATTACCACCGAATAATGCTTCTTTTGGTTCATTATGCAAAACATTCTGATCCATTATCTTTTTTTCTGATTCTTTAATATAAGGTGGATTTGAGATGATCTTATCGAACTTTTCTAAACCAATCAGTACATTTGCCTTTCTTACAGTAACATCGATATTATACTTTAAAAAGTTTTCTTCACTAATTCTAAGTGCTGCATCAGTCACATCAGAAGCATACAGATCAAGATTAATAATATCTTTTTTAATTGCTTCTTTTGCCAGCATAACAGTAATACAACCCGATCCTGTTCCTAAATCAAGAACTTTATCACCTGAATTAAGCTTGGAAAGTGCCCAGTTAACTAATTCTTCTGTTTCAAAACGTGGTATTAACACACCACGTTGAACCAAAATTTTATATCCCCCAAACCAAGAATATCCTAAGATATACTGCGCAGGAATTCCCTGCGCTAATTTACGTATATCTTGTTGAGCTTTTTTTAATTGCACTGGCTCCAATTTCATATCTTGTTTTAATTGAAATTGACTTGGACTTAACAGTAAACGCTCGGCAAGTAGAAATTCAATATCTTCCGGTCGCTGATCTGATGCAAAGTTAATTGCCCATAATCGTAAATCATTTAATGTTTGAATTTTAGGCATTTTGGTCTGTCAATTCCTCCAATTGCTTGGTTTGATTATATACAATCAAAGCACTAATAATATCATCTAATTCACCATTCATTACACGATCCAATTTATTAAGAGTTAAGCCAATTCTATGATCAGTTACTCGATTTTGTGGGTAGTTATAGGTTCTAATTCTCTCTGAACGATCGCCGGTTCCAACTGCATTTTTACGTTTAGCATCATATTGATCACGGTTTTGACTTTCATAATAATCATAAACTCGGGAGGTTAAAATCTGCATTGCCTTTTCCCTGTTTTGCTGTTGGCTTCGTTGATCCTGCATCGCTACAACTATTCCTGTTGGCAAGTGTGTCATTCGTACCGCACTTGACGTTTTGTTAATATGCTGACCACCAGCACCACTAGAACGATAGACGTCAACTCTTATATCTTTAGGATCTAGTTCGAGGTCAACTTGTTCATATTCTGGCATTACAGCAACAGTAGCAGTTGACGTATGAACACGTCCCTGAGATTCGGTAACAGGGATACGCTGCACTCGATGAGCGCCATTTTCATATTTAAGTTTCGAATAAACCTTATCACCTGTGATCATAATAGCTATCCGTTTATAGCCGCCAACTTCAGTTGGCTCACTATCAACTACTGACACTTGCCAATTTTGTCTTTCAGCATATTTTTCATACATTCTAAGTAAATCACCAGCAAATAGCGAAGCTTCATCGCCTCCAGCCGCGCCTCGAATTTCCATGATAATATCTTTATCATCATTAGGATCTTTCGGTAGCATTAAAATCTTGATCTGCTCTTCTAAATCAACAATTTCCTGCTCTAAATCGTTATTTTCTGCTTTGGCCATTTCAACCAAATCGTTATCACTTTCATCAGAAATTATTTCTTTATTATCTGATATTTCCTGCTGGTCATTCTTATATTTTTTGTATTTTTGTACGACTTCGCGCAAATCAGCTTCTTCCTTAGAAATTTCCATATAACGCTTGGTATCACCAATAACTTCTGGATCTGCCATCATTTCTTGTAATTCATCGTAATGAGCTACTAGGCCTTCAAGCTGTGCCATAATTTTGTCCATATTTTAATCCCTCTCTATCTTGATTGTTCAGGGTGAAAATAATGAAAGCGACATACAGGATAATAGCTCTCATCCCCGCCAATTTGAACTTGTTCACCTTTATAAACCGGCTTACCATTATGAATTCGTAAGTTCATTGTAGCTTTTCGACCACAGTAGTGACAAATTGTTTTGATTTCTGTAATTTTATCAGCGAAAATTAATAAATTTTGTGTACCTTCAAACAAGTTATTTTGAAAGTCATTTTTCAAGCCAAATGCCATCACCGGAATCTTAAGTTCATCAACAATTCTAGCGCATTCAATGACATGATGCCGAGTTAAGAATTGTGCTTCGTCTACAAATACACAAGCAATGGTACCATCTCCTTGCTTCTGGTTCTGATCATTGAGCATTTTAATATATTCAAAGATATTCATATCATGATCAATTGGAATAGCTTCACGTTTCATACCTATTCGTGAAGCTATTACGCCTACGCCACTACGATCATCAATGACGCTTGTCATAAGCACGATTTTCCTGCCCTGGTTTTCATAATTATGGGCATCCTTTAAAATTTCAATGGTTTTACCGCTACTCATTGCACCATAGTGAAAAAATAATTGTGCCATTTTTGCTCCTTTGTCTAATTTAATACATCTAACTTAATTAGTATAATTGAAAATTTAAATCTGTGCAGATAAATCGTCATTAAAAACTCGTTTTCATATCTTTGCTATGCTATAGTTGATAATGATTTTAAAGTGAGGGATAAATATGAAATTAAAATCTTTATTAGCTAAATTTGTTGGCAAATCTAGTTATTGGTTTCTCCATAATTTTCTTAAAGGCGGAACTAGCTTTCCTGGCAAGTTAGCAATGAAAATTGATCCTAAAGTGCTTAATACATTAGCAAGTAATTATGAAACAATTATTGTTACCGGAACAAATGGAAAAACGATGACTACTGCTTTAATTGTAGAATCCTTGAGAGAAAAATATGGTGATGTTCTAACTAATCCATCTGGTTCTAACATGCAACAAGGAATCGTAACAGCCTTTTTAGCTCATAAAAAAAATAAATCTGCACGCAAGATTGCTGTTTTAGAGGTTGACGAAGCCAATGTTAAAATGGTAACCGAATTACTCCATCCGAGTTGTTTTGTTTTGACCAATATTTTTCGTGATCAAATGGATCGCTACGGAGAAATTTATACTACTTATGAAAAAATTATTGATGGCATTAAACTTGCACCACAAGCAACAGTAATTGCAAATGGGGATGCTAGTATTTTTTCTTCAGTAGAATTATCCAATCCTAAAGTTTTCTTTGGTTTTAATTTGCCCAGTGATCAACAAGAACATGACATAAAGGCTCCAGTTAACACAGACGGCGTTTTATGCCCCAAGTGTAATCACATTTTACACTATCATGATCGTATCTATGCCAATTTGGGTGACTTCTTCTGTCCTAACTGTAATTACCACCGTCCTAATTTGGACTACTCAGTTAATGAAATTACTTCTCAAACGCCAAATAGCCTTAATTTTAAAATGGGTAGTAAAAGTTACAACATTAATATTGGTGGTACTTACAACATATATAATGCCTTAGCAGCCTATTCCGTTGCTCGCTACTTTAAGCTAACAGATGCTGAAGTAGCGAATGCTTTCGCTAAAAACAAGCGTGTTTTTGGTCGACAAGAACTTATCAACTATTACGGTAAAGAAATTGACTTAATTTTAGTTAAAAATCCTGTTGGTCTTGATGAAGTATTACATATGCTGAATACGGAAAACAAAGATTATACTTTAGTTACTCTTTTAAACGCTAATCATGCAGATGGAATTGACACTTCATGGATTTGGGATGGTCAGTTTGAAGATTTAAATTGTGACCAAATTAAAAAAGTTATAGTTGGTGGCGACCGCTGGCATGATATGGGATTTAGATTAGAAGTTGCTGGCTTTGATCCAGCAAAAATGCTTACCTGCACTAATAATGAAGAAGTAATCGATCAATTAAGTAAGGCACCTACCCAAAAAATTTATATTTTATCAACATACACCGCCTTACTATCATTACGTAAAACAATGGCCGAAAAGAAAATTATTGAAGCTGGAATGTAAAGCATTATATTTTAAAAAATTATATGATAATTTGAGGTTAACCCTCTAGATTGGAGCGAAAATCCATCTGGAGGGTTTTACTGTGGTTAAATTTACTATTGCACAAAAATTACAGGAGCTTAACGTAATTAAATAGGTTACAATAGCCGTTATGCGGCTCAAATAATTGAGGCTGGGTCACATCAAATAATCGCGACAATGGGTTTGCAATACCAGTATTTGGGGGTACAAGGCTTAAACTGGAGAAAAGAACATAATGAGACCTATCAAAATACTGCCATTCACTTCAAAATTGCCACGCCTAGCTTAATTGCGCATTGGCAAAAAAGTTTTGATAAAAGCCGACTTGATGCACTCTTTACCAAACGAGGCCGACCACCGATGAAAAAATCAGTTAAATATACCAGTAGCGAGTTATCTGAATTAGAGCGCCTACGCATAGAAAATCACTAGCTCCACATTGAAAACGATTACTTAAAAAAGTCAAAGCCTTAGCTCGGTGCAAAGACGTTCAACGCAAGAAGAACGAACCATCATCAAAGAGCTAAGGCATGAGCATGATTATCAACTACATGAGCTGTTGTGCTATAGCTTTCTAGCCAAGAGTACCTATGAGTATCACCCGCGCAGCCGGCAGAAAAGATACAATGACCAGGCTTTATTGTCACTGATCAAAGTAGCCAAAAAGCGTAATCCTAGCCTTTGGCTACCTGCCCATGACCGCTATGTTAAAAATTAAATATGGTCTGCTGATAAACCATAAACGTGTTTACCGGCTTAATGAAAGAACATAATCTGCGAGCAGGCAAGTATGATTCATCAAAAGGTCCTCAAGTCAAAAAGGTCAAGAACCGCTTCCACCAAAAGTTTATAACCAATCGGCATCCTGGACATACTTATCTTCTATTGAGAGTGGTAATGAACATCAATATTTTTAGAATAGGACATATGTTGAATAATATTAAAAATCATGTCTTTATTTTCTTGAGATACTTTTTGACTGATTAATAATGAATTAATTTCTTGAAGTGACTTAGTTATATTAGAAGATAGCCTTTCGTCAATCACATCATGTAAATAACCCGTAGCTTCAATAATAAAAAGACTAGTTTTATTATTGCCGTAGTTACATACATTTTTTCCAGAATAGCTACTCTAGACGCATGTTAAAAATCATGTCCTGTTGCATCATCATACATTTTTTCTTTTGCAAATTTTATTATATTTTCTATTTAGTCATTTTTTATCTCTTAAAATTATTGTTGTACAAAATATTAAAACTATTATCGATAAAAAGAACAAAACTTTAAAGTTAATCTTTAGACCAGCTAATGTTCCATTTATAAAATTAAAATAATCGTTTTGTGTAAATGTTAAAATTGAGGCTGCTATTGCTGTTCCCATTGCTCCAGAATATGATTGTGCAGTCATATAGATTACATTGCCATCATTGGTTGATTGAATAGGTAAATTTGCTAAGCTTCTTGTCATAATATTACTATACGACAAACCCAATCCAAACATAAAAATTGAATAAATTATAATCAGATTAATTGGTGCAATTGATATAATATTTGCTAATAGAAAAGAGACACAAATAAGTCCTTCTCCTAACAAGATTGGAAAATCATGATTTAATTTATCATAAATTATTCCAGCAACTGCTGACATTATGGCATCAATTACTGCTGCTGGTAATACAAGCAAGCCCGTTTTTGCCGTTGATAAATGAAATATTATTTCTAAAACATTCGGCATTAAATATGACATGCTTAATGACATTAACTGTAGTAGAAAAAAAGAAATCAGAAATATATCAAATTGTCGATTTTTAAGCAAAGATATATCAATAATATAATTTTTATTATTTTTTTCAAAATAAATAAAGAGAATACAACAAATAATAGCAGTTATCAATAAAACAATACGATAATTACTTTTACTTGCTGTACTAACTATTAATAATAGTGTAGTTATTAATAAACCAGTTAAAGTAATACCACCACGATAGTCAAAAGAAATACTAAAAACATTAAATTTTTGCGTAATACTAAATTCACCTAATAGCCAAATAACTAATATTATAGGTATTATTAGTATAAATAAAGTTTGCCAACTATAATACTTTAAAACAATTCCACCATAAACTGGACCAATTGCAGGGGCAAAAGCAATTACTAAACTTCCTAGTCCCATAAAAAAGCCTACTTTCTTTTTAGGAGATTGCTCTAAAATAATTGAAAACATTAATGGTAAGCCAATACCATCAGCAATTCCTTGGATAATTCGACCACATAGAAGCAAGAAAAAGCTTGAAGTAACTCCCGCTAAAACTGTTCCAATTAAAAAACTAATTATTGCTACTCTAAACAACGTAATTGCACGAAATCGCTTTCTTAGATATGCTCCGAAAGGTATAATTACAGTAGAAACTAACATGTACCCAGTTGTTAACCACTGGACTGTGCTAGCGGGAATTTTAAACTTTACCATTAATTTTGGAAAAGCAATATTAAGCGCTGTTTCAATTACAATACCCAAAAAACTTAGTGTTCCAATTGCAACAATTGACATAATTAATTTTTGATTTTTTCTCAATAAAATCTACTCTCCTTTTTATCACTTATACTCCACAACATATTGTACTTTAATTATAAGCTAAATACAATATGTTGAAAAAGTTATTATTCTTATGCTTTAGCATGATTATCAATCCGGTTCCTTTTTTCAGCACAAAAACCAAAAAAATAAATCAAAGCTTTTCCAAAAGAAGTACTTGATTTATCTTTTTGTCTAAAAATAAATTTTTTACATTTTCTACTATAACAATACCGTGCAAAGTATAGGTTTTTCCAGGAATTGATTCCTTATAAGAAACTGTATCTTGGATAATTTTCCCATCTGTTTGTTGTAATTACTTACCACCAGTTTCATTTTTATTGTTCAATGATCTCAATTATATCGTTCGGACATACTTCAATAATATGTAAACCTGTACTTAATTGAAAGTTTGATGGACTTTCTTTCATAATGGTTAATATGTTTTGATTCTAGTTTTATCTTTAAGAACATAGCTGATACATAAAGCAACACTTACCTCATTACGACTGCTAGTAGTTTCAATTAAAGATAGGAATTCTTTATCCATTTTAAGTACAAGTGCTTTAAATAAAACTAAATCACTTATTGTATGCTGCTTTTTAAAGGGATAGGTATACTTTAATATTTAAATTAAAAGTTTTACTTGTTATTGTAAATTTAATTATTAAGTTATTATTTTTAATTACTTTTTCTTGTAAAATTTCATTTTGTCCATTCCAAGAGCGATAATAGTGATCTGGAAGTTTAGAAATTACCAACATTCTTATCACCTTTCTGTACAATTTTATAGCTTTTATTAATTCCTTTTCTTTTAGCAATAGGATCATTAAGAGTAGCTTTTAAGATTAATGTCAAAGCCATCTTGAGCAAAAAGACGATAACCCAGATATTGAGGAGCATCAATATGAATTAACATGTAAGGCATAGAAGACATGTTCAAAAGCAGATAATTTTAATTTACATCGGGCTTGAATCATAGTAGATGAGATAATACCCTACAGTAAAGAATTATCAAGTGTCTGGGAAAAAACTTAATTAAAAAAGAACGTTGGTTTTCAATGCTAACGTTCTTTTTTAATATAAATAATTTAATCGGATTATACTGCAGAAACTTTGTCTAAACGAAAAATGCTTCGATAAAGTTCGAGTTTTGCAGATTCTTTTAAAATACATTTCTTAAAATTTTGTTTTTTTCCCAGGAACTCTTTATTCACTATATTTATTAGAATACTTTATAGATTATTTTCCAAACAACTGGGAAAGGCTACCAAGTCGAACAGTTACTAGCACAAATTCTTGTTCAAAAATCTCATAGACTAACAACCAATCTGGTTCAATATGGCATTCTCTAGTACCTTTAAAATTTCCTGTTAAAGCATGGTCATGTAAACTTGTTGCAAGATCCTCACCATCAGCAATTTTCTCAATTACCTTATATAGTTCATTTAAGCTTTTGCCTTGCTTTTTAGCAAGTTTAATATCCTTTTTGAATTGTGAGGTAAATTTAATTTGATATTTCATTTTTCAAGTGCGTTTTTCAGGTCTGCAATATTACTATACGATTCAACAGTAGGATCATTTGCAATTTTTGAAGCTTCTTTAATAGCTGCTAAAGTTATATCGCCTTGACTTAATTTTAAATCAAAAGGTAGACCATTATCTCTTATACTTTTTCTAAGAAATAGGTTCACTGCAGTTGTCATATTTAAACCTAATTCGCTAAATATTCTTTCTGCTTCCCCTTTGATTTCTTTATCAATACGAATATTTAAATTCACAGAACTCATAATAAAACCTCTCTTCCATTTCATTGCAATATATGTCTAATTACTATATATTGTAATGCTTTTTGCTAATAAATGTAATTAATTTGATTTTTATGCATTTATATTATTTTTGTTTTAAGGTAATCATTTAAATAACTATCTTCCGATAAATCCACTGCTATTTGTTCGTAATCTATAACTTCATAGTAAAATATACCACCTTTATGCCATGCATCTCTAACTACATATGAAATAAAAACATTCTGAACACCTCTTCTAATTTTGTTAAGCGTAAAATTATCTTTTACTAGAGGAATTATCCCATCAGTCATTAAATCAATAAAGTTAATAGGATTTAATGGTAGCTGTCAATGGACTATTTTTTCGTTGAATTTTTTATAAATATCTTTATTTATTTCATTAACAATAGAATGTCCTGGTCTTTTATACAAAAAACGTCGACCCATCCTTTTTTTAATTATCACCTTTTTACTAAATCTATTAGGCTTTAGTTTTTAATAGTTAGAGAACTCGACTATTCGGTATCATAGGTTATATTTCCACTTCTTAGATATATAATTTCACCTTTCTATACAATTTTATGGCTTTTATTAATTCCTTCTCTTTTAAATTAGTTCATATGTTAAATGTATCAAGTCAAACCAATTAATTCAGGAAAACTATAGAAAGGCAAGATTCCGAATTAATGCTTTTTACTAAAGCCGTTGAGATCATCGATGATAAATGACATAGTAAAAAGAAAGTTGTAAAAAATATTATTCGTGATGATGTAATGCTGAGAGGACGATTCTAAGAAACTTTTTGCTCACTTGCATTGATAATTTTTAACCGTACATGTTCTTAAATTACAATTTTATATTTTTAAGTAAAAATTTTTAGCCAAAATCTACTAAATAAAGAATGTTTTCACGTTCTTCTTGATCAAGTCCAAGATAAGCTAGAATCATTTGTTCTGACGAATGATTCAATAGTTTCATTACTAAGGCGATATTATGATTTAATCTCTTGCATCATTATTTAATTGGCTCCTTTTATGTATCATAATTTAAAAATAAAAGAAAGCGTTATTTAGAGGATTTTTTTAATACTGTCGCAAAATACGACTGAACAATTCAATACCATTTAGTTATTAGTAAGGTTTACGACGATTTAACTTAAACAAATAGGCTATAAACAATTTAACACCTTAAAGGGATGCACTAAATTTTGCACCGACTTATGCTTTTTCGACTGATTTCAGTTAATTTCAAAAAATAAAAATGCCTTAGTATCAACGTTTTAAGCTAGTTGAAACTAAGACAAATCGCAATTATTGGGATATCCGGGATAGCATTGTAAATGCTATAAACCTTGATATAACAATGCTTTTAGTAAGCTTTTTGAAATGTTGTAACCTAATGTTGTAACCTAGCTATTTTTCATTCGGTAACTACTTAATTATCCGTTCATATAATTACTTAATTTTTGTACCGCTTTGTTTTGATGCTGTTTAGAAACATGAGTGTAAATATCCATTGTGGTTTTAATTGACTTATGCCCCAACCTCGTTTGTACATCTTTCATAGAAACACCTGCTTCAAACAATAGTGAAGCATTAGTGTGCCTAAAACCGTGAATAGTAATTCTTCTAAGATGGGCTTTTTGACAAATAGCCTTATTCCAGTTAACCAAGCAGCCATCACTCAAAGGGATGTTCTCATATCCACGATTAAAAACCACCCTTTCACCATTAATACTGATAACCACCTGCTGTTTACGCTGCTCCTGTTGCCATTGCTTTAGTATGTTTGCTGTACTATCATCAATGGCTATTTTTCTGTAACTGCTACTTGTTTTCGGTGTCTGTACAATAACCTTATTGTTTATACCCTTAGTAAGTGTCCGTTTAACACTAACCACGTTCTCGTTAAAGTCAATATCAGACCATTTAAGCGCTAAGGCTTCCCCACGGCGTAAACCAGTATAAGCTAACAGCCTAAACAACGTAAACGCCTTTAGATTGTAGCTTTGAGCGCATTGTAAGAACCTGTTCAATTCATCTTTGGTGTAAAAATTGTTAAATTCCTTATGCACATTCTTAACTTTAGGACGTACAATATTTTTCATTGGATTCTTACTGATTATTTCTAGTTTAATTGCATAATCAATTGCATCACTACAATAAAAAATATATTTCTTATAAGTTCCAGGTGCATCCCTAAACCACTTATTTACAGCTTTCTGACATTGTATTACACTTAGCTTATCAATATAAATATTACCTAGCGCCTTTACTACATGAGCATTAACAATTCGTTTCGTGGTAGCAAAGGTGCTTTCTTTTACTGTCGGTTGATACACTTTCAACCACATATTTATTATTTCAGACAGTTTGAATCGACGTTCATTGATTGGCTTGTATTCTCCACTATCAATAGCAAGCTGTAATTTTAAATACTCCTCACGGGCTTCCTTTAGGCTTTTAAAGCCTTTTTTTCTTACCATTAGTGTTCTACCTGTACTGGTATCTTTACCAGCATACAGGCTGAATTTATATCGTTTCTTACCTGTTTTTGTTTCGTATTCAATTATGTTCATAGCTTAGTTACCTCTTTTGTTCTGTAATGCAAAGGTAGACTAATCAAAGTATCCTAATCTATGTTTATGAGGTGGTAAGAAACTTTATAAAGGGATGTATAACGTAACGTTTCGTGACGTATTAGTTATTTTTAAAAATTATTTGACTTCATTTCGTATTTTGAGACTAAGTATTTATTTAATTCTTTATATTCTCCACCTGTTTCCATTAAATATTCGCTATACACTTCAAGCAAATCAGATTCATAATCATGGTTAATTATGTAATCACGAAATTTAATATCATCATGCTTTAATTTTTCGATAATTTGAGAAATATATTTATCATCTCCAGGTTCATAGTCATTACTATTTTTATAAGATAAAATCAAACTCTTTATATATTTATACGTCTGTTCAATTCCATCATCCACTTTAAAATTATCTACTTTTTCTTTTATTTCCTTTATTAATTCATAGTAATCATTAATTGCAACCTTAGCAGATGCTAAATCATAATAGCTAATTTTATCAATAGTTTCTTTTCTCAAGTCTTCTTCTTTAATATCAAAATTGTTTTTATAAAAAGCACCTAAAGTAGTTAATCCTGTCTCTTTTAGCATTTGTGGGGTGTTTTCTACACAAATCATAAAGCGAAAAGCAGCCACTCTAGCATGAAATGATTCAGATTGATTATCTCCAGTTTTCTTCATACTTTTAAATTCTGGGTCAATCAAAATATCTTTAAAATGTTTAAACCAATACTCTATTATTTCTCCACTTAAAGAATCCTTCTTACCGTTAAATTTATATAATTTCTTAAGAGGCAAATCATTGCTAGTTATTTGAACATACTTATCTATAACATCTGAAAAGAACCAATTATCTCTATCAGATTTTGTTTTTAAAGCATCTTCAAAATATTTCTTATTAATAATTTCTATAATTTCATTAGTGCTAAAAATTAATCCTTGAATATAAGGAACTGATACCTTAAAGAAATTAGCTAATTTTTGCCACGTCTCTATTTTAGGCTCGGTCTTGTTATTTTCATAATTACTATAAGTGCCACGTTTTATACCAGTTTTTGCTTCTATGTCGTCAAGGGTTAGCTTCCTTTGATTTCTAAGCTCTTTTAGTCTATTCATATTATTAACTCCTATTGCTTAACACATTTTAACATCAATTATTCAAAAATAAATATTTAAATCTAAAAAAATTAGATATTGACATCTAAGAAACTTAGATATATTATTTTAATATTGAAATCTAAGAAACTTAGATTAAATGAAAGGAGAATTTTATGACTACTAATTTTTTTAATTATAAAGATGCAATGAAATATTTAGGGATTAAATCACCTATTACGTTGCGCAATTATATAAATCAAGGTTTACCTGTCATTGAAATTGGTAATTCTAAGAAGATTAGTAAAGATTCAATAGATGAATTCATGAAAGAACATCAAAAAGTGATTAGCAAATAGAAAGGAACGACAATACAGGAACTGATTTCAGTACAGTTGGACAAAAACGTCCAATAGCAAAGTGAGTAAGAAGCAGAAAGGAGCATGACAAATGCAGGAACTAATTAAAATTCATATTAAAGATGGTCAACAGCTTGTTAGCGCAAGAGATCTACACAAGGCATTAAAAATCAAGAAACGTTTTAGTGTATGGGTAAAACAAAATTTTAAATTATTTGAAGAAGATATAGATTTTACCAGTGCTCTTTTGAGTACACCCTATAACAAAGCTTATCCTGAAGCAGGTTCACAGAAGTTACAGGATTATGACCTAACTTTAGATATGGCCAAACAGCTATGTATGATTAGCCGAACTGAAAAGGGAAAACAATATCGTAATTACTTAATTAAAATTGAACGTCAAATGCGTGATCCTAACGAAATAATAAAGCGTGGTTACGATATTTTACAAGGTAAAACTGAAATAGATGTTCAAGAATTAAGTCCTGAATTACAAGGATTTAGGCAGATATTAGATAAGCAGATAGCAAAGGAGTTACAAGAATGAAGAAAACAGTAAAAGACATAGAAAAATTAGACAAAGGACTAATTAAGGCATCCCTACAAAGCAACAATTTACTTAATGCAGTTAAATTATTGCTTGAAAAATTGCATAACATACAAACGCCTGAAGACATGACCTGTTCAGATTTTGAAGAACTCTATTCCCTAGCTGACATGATTAAAGTGTATTCAGAACATCAGCTTAATGGCATTAATCATACAGAAATGCTAATTGATTTTGAGGTATAACCAGCATGAAAGAAATCAGACATTTACGACGCCCTAAAAGAGAGACGCATTCCAGCATAAACAAAAACGCAATTAAGCAAGCAATAATTATTTTTAGAGCTTTAAAACATAATCAATTTGAGGATTATCAAAAAGCAATTCAATCATTGGCCAAAGATGATGATTTAACCTTTGAAGAACAGAGCTTTCAAGTCATGAGTGCTATTTACAAGGTAGGTTTTAAACATATCGAAAATATGAATAACAAGAATGCTATTTGTAATGTTCCACTATCAGAGGTGGATAAGCTAACAGCAGTGTTCGCTAATAATCTCAAGGAGCAATAAATTATGAAAGACACAGATATTAAAGACACTATCGTTAGGACAATCAAGGACACCCTTAACCACCCCAAGCCCTATTTAAATCGCCGTGAGATAGCTAAATATTTCGGTGTGGCTGATTCAACCATTAGTTATTGGGCTACTTTAGGGATGCCTGTAGCCGTTATTGACGGACGTAAATTATACGGCAAAGAAAGCATTACCGAGTGGTTAAAGTCAAAAGAGCAAAGAAAAAACCCGAAACTGTTGCAAGCAGTATCGGGTAATGAATAATTTCTCACCAAAAATTATTACATAAGAGATTATAAACCAAACATGCAAAGGTAGGCTAATCAAAATATTCTAATCTCTAAAGAAAATGAGGTATTTATGCTAGTTAATTACGCTATTAAATATGCAGAACATGGCTTTTCAGTAATCCCAATTGGTCAAAATAAGCGACCATTGATTAAATTTGCTGATAGACCACCCTTAACAGTAGAACAAATTAAACAAATATGGGCTAAATATCCGAATGCCAATATTGCACTTAAGACCGAGCAATTTTTTGTCATTGATGTTGATTGTCACGGTAATAACGTGGATGGCTTAAATTCAATCAGAGAGCTTAATCATCCTGAATGGTTTAAAGATACCTTGACCGAGAAAACAGCTAACAACGGGCGTCATTTCTTTTTTAAAAAGCCTAAAAATTTTAATATTAGCCAAAACATTGGTTTCTTACCAAGTGTTGATTTAAAAGCGCATCCCAATAACTACATAGTTGTAGCACCTAGTCAGATTAACGGTAAACCTTATCAATGGCTTAATCATTACCCTATTAAGGCAGCACCGCAAGGCTTAATTAGGCTAATTCAGAGCAAGCAGCAAGCTAAAGGCACCTTTTATACAACTAACTACACCAACAGTAATAAAACCAAAACAGCGCAGCTTTTTGAAATGATTACTAACGGTTTGGGGGATATTGGCAATCGTAATGATACCTTAACTAGCTTTATAGGTGGTTTGTTATACCGTGGTGTTGACCCCTATTCAGCAACTGAATTAGCCCGCATTGCTAACGAGCACACTCCCGACCCATTACCTGAAAAAGAAGTCATTAAGACAGTTAATTCAGTAGCAAAGAAAGAAAACAGGAGGTGTTTACGTTAATGACAGAAGAAAAACTTAATACAACAGAACTAAACAAAATAAAAGAAAGACAAAACTGCCCATCCGTCTCATGGATTTACAGAGAAGAAGAAAGTGGTAAACGTAAAGTAGACATCCCTAAACTAGGTAAAACTATCTTAGCTGAACATAACTGTTTAATCGTTGAAAACAGTGACAAAGAAGACTTTTACGAATATAACGAGAAATTGCACTATTGGGAGCAACGCAATATTAAAAGCCTAAAAAGCGTTGTTACTAGCCTATTAAATAAACAGGGAATGTGGAGAGATAAAACAGCTAGAGATGCCTTTCACTTTATTAGTGACAGTATTAAGCGGGTTAAATGGGCTGATACATTCGGTAAAATTCAAGGCAATTACTTTAACTTTAAAAATGGTGTTTGGGATTGGGATGCTATGCAGTTAATTCCCCACGACCCTAAATATTATTTTACATTTTGCACTGATTACGACTTAATCGTTTATGACATTGCCAAGGCTGAACAAGAAGCTAAAAATGCAGACCATAAAAAGAATAGACCATTAGAAACAGAGAAGTGGTTAGCATTATCTCTAGGCGAAAATATTACGCCAATGATGGAATTTATCGGTTATACATTTTATCCCAGTTATAAACCTATTCAGGCATTTATATTAATAATTGGCAATGGGGGTGACGGCAAAACAACATTTGCAAGATACCTAACAAATTTATTAGTTCAAAGTAATGTTGCTCATGTTCCTATGGAAAATTTAACGGATGATAAAAGCAATAATTTTAGTCTCTCTGAGCTATTTGGAAAATGGCTTAATATCCACGATGATATTTCCAAATCATTCATCAGGAACCCTGCAATTATTAAAACTTTAACTGGTGGTGGTGAAATGAACGCTTCAGTTAAAAATCGAAGTGATATTACTTTCTCTAATCATGCCAAATTATTATTTATAGGTAATGAGGAACCGAGTTTCTCTGATACTACTAACGGATTTAAACGCAGAGCTTACGTAATTAATTTTAATCATATTGATAATTTTGATAAAAATATAAGTATGGCCAAAGTTAAACAAGAACGTGGCAAATTTGTTTATACCTGCCTGTATTATGCAAAAAAAGCAATGAACAAACATGAATTAACTCAAACCACCTCTATTATTCAAACAAGAAAAAAGTGGCTAACTGATAATGACTTAGTTCAACAATTCCTCAATGAAAACTACATCCAAGTTGATGATTCTAAAATCAATCAAAATGAACTATATCGAGACTATAGAGAATGGTGTGATAACAATGGAACCAAACCACTCTCTAATATTAAATTGAAAAATGAATTAGAGCGTAAGGGAATAACAACACTTACTAAACGTCCTTGGAATTCAAATGGTAAAAGACCACGTGTTACTTATTACGTTAATCTCAGTCCAAAATAAAATATTGATATATCAACGATAGTCCATACCCGTCCATTTACAGACCAAAACGAAAGCAACTGTAATCTCTTGTGAGAGTATGTATAGTCCAATAGTCCATATTATTTTTAATAATACTTAGTAATATAAATATATATATAATACATAGTATATATGTGTGTAGTAGTTTTTAGAAAAAAAGTGGACTATTGGACTAAGCCTTACAGCTGTAAGGAATACGGCTATTTTATTGTTAGGGACTGTACCGGACTAAAATGGTACATAATCAAAATTAAGAGGTAAAAACAATGAAAGAAGAAAAAATAACTAAAGATAGTGATGCAACATTATTAGCTCGAGGAGCTGACGGACGCATTTATATGATTTCTGGAACAATTCAGCAATGGAAAGAAATAGCTGGAATAGATTTATTAACTAGCAACTAAGGATTGCTCACACTGATTTAAATATAGAAGTGGTTAATTTTGACCACTTCTTTTTTATGCCTTATTTTATGCTAACAAATGCTAACATTTTCTATACTTAGTATGCAGCGTACCTAAAACAGGAACGGAGCTTAAAAAAGCTGGTA
Source organism: Lactobacillus sp. ESL0228 (assembly GCF_003692825.1). Taxonomy (NCBI): domain Bacteria; kingdom Bacillati; phylum Bacillota; class Bacilli; order Lactobacillales; family Lactobacillaceae; genus Lactobacillus; species Lactobacillus sp. ESL0228. The sequence continues at coordinate 288,289 of NZ_REHJ01000007.1, read as the reverse complement.
CAGAGGGAATATTAGACAGCATCCCTTGCAATAATAAATACCGTGAGTGCACCCTCAATGAAATTTTTTGTGTGCACTTTGCACACATCTTTTAATTGCATTAATCCTTATATAGCAGTATTTGTAGCCATTATCTTTGCACCCTAATTGTGAACAATTGTGACATAATTAAAATTAAGAGGTAAAAACAAAGATGGGCTCAAAATTGAGCCGATGAAAATCATCATTTAGCCTATCGTATTTCACGACAAACCTTACATATCAGCAATCATATTTTAAATACCCCCGCCCCACTTGTCGTTAAGAGAGCAACCACATGATGCTGTCTTCTCTTTCAAAAACTGAATTCGAAATATTTTAAGGTGGGGGGCTGTGGGTAATTATTTATACTGTATAGGTAGTGCACACACGCACCCCCCTATCTATTAATTAAAAAGTGGCTTTACTTTGAAGATACTTTTAGGACATGGGGCCAATTTTGAGCCCATCTTTTCTATCAAATAAAATTTTTTGCAATTTATTTAAAACTCTAAACTCTATGGTTGTGAACCATCGAGTCTAATCACTTTGCTTCTGGTCAAACAAATTATGACGTTCCAATTCAGGACGCCCTAATTCAGGGCTCCCTTAAATAACTATTGCTACAACTACACTCATTAAATATCTCTAAGTGGCTCAGACCCACTTAGAAATTCGTTATGACTGTGACCCATTTCGAAATAAATTTAATTGACCACGTCCAGCTCACATTTGAGTCCATTAAGAGTTAATGTAGCTTTCTCAATAACAAATTGTTAGTGAGATTGTGCCATGGTCAAGAGGTTTGCAGCCCCATTATTCTGTATTGATTACTAACGTAAAAACAAGTCAATAATTGGTTTCTCCCAAAATTCATATAACCATTCAAGCAATGATGCATCCCTACCAAGGAAGAACGTTTCGTTCACCGTTAATCATACTGTGGCCAAAGGGGTGTACGTTTTGGAACCCCCTTAATGTACCAACGCATAATTGCGTTCGTTAATACTTACTACAACAAAAAGAGAGCTCGGTTTTGAGCCCTCCTAAATAAAATTACAGTTTTTCTGAGGTAGTTAGCTTATCAGGGATGCATAATTTAGTTCTCCCCAAAATTGGGTAAATCTATTAACTTAACAAATATACTTACAGATTATATTTTAACCAAACCATTTTTGGATTGGTAATACTAATCAATTTTCTAACAATCTATCAAAATATCACCTTAGCTAATGTATAATTGGGCTTGAGGTGATTAAATTGAACAAAAGAACTTTAAATGATACCCTTACAAATTTTCTGGATTTTGATAATGCTATCAAATTTGTAAATTATGTTAGTAGAAACGATTTTGATAAGGCTAATAAAGTTATAGATAAACTATATAGCCCAGAGGTTAGCCCAGAAGTTTTTTCTCTCATATATAGTTCTATGCTAAACAACATCGAACCATGGGAAAATCTTGACCTAGAAAAATTTGATGATTATACAAAATCCAAACATAAAGAATTTTTTGATAAATTAATAATTTTATTTGGAATAGCGAAGTGGAATAATTATAGACTCTTTTACGCTATTAAAGACCTTCCTTTTTCTGAAAATGAGCGAAAATTAATAGAAAAGACTGTAAATGAAAATCTTATTACAGTGGTAGAAAAACAACAGCAGCCATTATCTAAAAAAATAAATGATCAAAAAGATAAACTAGTTGAGCAAGAAGGTAATTTAGATAAATATACTAAGAAATTAGATAAATATACTAAGAAATTAGATAAATATACTAAGAAATTAGATGGTGTCTATTCTGAATTTATTACAATTCTAGGTATATTCACAGCTATAACTTTTGCTATCTTTGGCGGGATAAACACAATTAACTCTATATCGTCCAATTTAAATATTTCTTCTAACAGCCCACAGAATTTAGGCAATTTGCTAATAGGTGCAGCAGTATTAGGTATAGTTTTATTTGGAATTATTACGGTACTTTTTGCTGGTATAGCTAAGATAACTAAAAAGGGCTATAATCTGCCTCCGTTATTAACTATTTCAGTGTTAGCTATAATATCAGCAATGTTTATGATTGGTTTAGTATTTACATTTCTAGCTAGTAATTGGAATTTAACTATTTGGCCACAGTTTATAATTAGTGTAGTTGTAATAATAGCTGTAGTTATATTTACAAAATGTAAATCCAATACATCTAAAAAATCATCAAATAATGAAAAGCAAACAGATAATAGTTCAACTTCTGAAAACAATTAATAATAGAGGGGGGCACATAATTTAAAAGGTGTATAGTGAAGAAACAGGCTCTAGGTCAACACTTTAGACTGTTTTTTGTTTAATAAATACCCTAGTAAATGCTAGTATTTGTTAAGATACAACCGTACCTGCAGGTACACTTGTAAAATTCTAGGTCCTTTTGAAAGACTTCGAATTTGCTAGCGCATATCCTTATTAACAACTGTACTTACAGATAAACTTGTTATAAACCTAAACCGTTATTTTCACGGCTTAGCATTTGTCTAAAACCTTAAAAAACCTAAAATTTTTTAAAGGGTGTCGTAAAACACGACCTCCTTTTATTTGACCAACTTAAAAGCTGGTTCTAGTCCTATCTGTTTCTGGTATTTAGCAAAGTTCTCCATGAATTCAGTTAAAGCTATTTGTTTTAATTCATAATATCGTGTTGAACCATAGCCCATTTCAACCATGGTTATTTTATCTAGCTGCCTTTTTAAATAAGCATCTGTTAGTATCTTTCGTGATTTATCAGAGCACTCTTGAATGGCTTTACCAACGCACCAAGTAACATTTTCAGCAAAGGTTATTTCTTTAGATGCTATCGTTTTATCAAGCGTGGTAAGGTGGTCGACTTTATCAGCTGCTAAGTCTCTTCTATGCCTACCAGAATGTGCTACTAAACTATCTAAGTCTTGTTTGAGGAACACCTTTACCTTTTCCATTTATTGCCTCCTTGATATGCCCTATTATTGCGTTCTAAGCGTCTTTAATCAGTTAAGCATAATCTTCACGCCCTGCTCTTCAAATACTCGTAAATCTTTTAAATCATTAATACCAAACTGCTTTTGTAGCTTAATTAAGTTAGCAGCAAACTGGTTAGAAGCCTCTAGTCGCCATCTCCATGCCGTATTATGAGTTATGCTTAGGTCATTCATTACGTCCAACTGCCGTTTATTATCAAAGTATAGCTTCTTCAATATAGCTTGGTATTTTGCATCACAGTTATTGATAGCTTGATAAATTATATATAAGCCTAAAGCCGTGTTTTGGTCACTAGTTAATAATGTGAAGTCTTTTTGACTGAAATTCTTATTTAGATCAGTCGTTTTTAGTCCCGTTCTTAAACAAAACATTTTTAAATAGTTACTTAGAAACCGTTTAACACTTCTTGAAGTTGCTTTTAAATTAACGCTTTTATTATCTTTCATACATCCTCTAAGCAATCTTTTTCGTTTTAGTATTAGTATACCTAAAAGGCAAAAACAAAGTAATTCGCTGGTTTTTGCATTCTCTCGAAAGATTTAGACTGATATATAAACATCTTTTTTTATAGACTCCGCAAACTCCGAGTACGATAAAATTAATGATTTACTCTTATTCTTACCACCTTTTTAAACAAGTTTATTCTGCATCCCAATACTTAAGCCTAAATCAAGAGTTTCTTTAATACTGTCGCAATTCACTACTGAATTACTTAAGACGTTTTACTAATAAACTTGGTTACTTTAGGCAACCACTAAAAAATCCTTTTTGTAGAAATACAAGCAAAGGATTTTTATTATGGCGTCACGTATCGTTACTCCACACGGCTTAGGGCGATTTGACCTATAGGGTCTGTGTAAAATAGCAAACCCCTTTTAATAATTATTCACTTAAAAGGGATGTAACCAATGTTGTAACCTAATTTCAGAAAATTATGTTTTTAATTGAGTAAATTATAAAAAAGTTGTCACCTAAAATAAAATGTTGTCACCGATTTTTAGTAAGTAAAATCTGACCTATGTTAATTAAAGGTAAACAAAAAGAAAGCCCAATATAAAGGCTTTCTTGAGGTATTAAGCTATAAACTATTTAAATGCTGAACATACTTATTATAACATTTTTCAGGTCACTTTTTTACATTTAGACCAATTTTAGAACATTTTGATTAATCTACCTTTGCGAAAATGTTGTAACCGAATGTTGTAACCTAAGTGACTAATTTTAGGTAATTTCAAAAAATCAGAAAAAATAAAAATGCCTTAGTATCAACGTTTTAAGCTAGTTGAAACTAAGACAAATCAAAAAAATTGGGATATCCGGGCTCGAACCGAAACATGCAGGAACCAGAAACCTGTGCCTTACCATTTGGCTATATCCCAGTGTTAAATCACCCGTACGAGAATTGAACTCGTAACTCCACCTTGAGAGGGTGGCGTCTTAACCATTTGACCAACGGGCAAAATCAACATTAATTATTATGCTTGAAGCTAGAAGTAAAGTCAAGCACTTTTTATCGTGAAAAAGTATTTTTTAATTAACTTGGCAGGTAATTGCTTTTCTAATAGTTTATCCTACCACTTATCCTAAAAAAATGACCATTCATCTTTAAATTATTGTTAACCACGTTTACTTTTGCTATCTTAAAAAACAGAAAGGAGATGCATTTATGCTCGTTAATCAAAAAATTGATCCCAATGCATACGATCTATCAATCACTGTTAATACACCCAAAATTGATAAAAGCAGTACTACTTTACAAGATAATTTGTCTTACTTTGTCAATGATCAAAATTTAATCGGTTATCAAGATGGACGCCAAAAGGTAATTGCCCTTTATGATGTAATTTCTATTCATACACAAGATAAGAAAGTTATCTGCGAGACTAATCAAGGAAATTATCGCTTAAAAAAGCGACTATATGAAATTAAATCAATTCTACCTCAACGAGTCTTCATTCAAGTTTCAAGTTCTGAAATTGTTAATTTTAGTTGCATTCAAGAATTTGCTCTTACACGTAATGGCATTTATCAAATTATTTTTAAAAATGGTCATACAACCTATAGTTCACGCCGTTATATGCAAAAAATCAAAAAGGAGTTTTTATCATGAACCTTTGCAAAAAAATTTTTAAGTTAGCTCTTTGGTCCGCTCCAATTGGAGTCAATATTGGCATACTCTCATACCTTATTTTTAGTCCTTCTTTCAATCCTTTCTCTTCATTATCAAACTTTGAACACTTTTTTCAGAATTCTGTTTCGGTAAATTTGGTTGACTTATTTATTTGGGCGCTCATCGGGATAATTTTTGGCTGCAGTAGTTTAATTTTTAGGATTGAATATTGGAGTATTACCAAACAGACTTTAGTCCATTTCTGTACAACGTATTTTTCATTTATTCTCGTTACTGTCTTAGCCGGCTGGTTCAAACTTACTCAACAGACAATTTTAATAGCAACTCTTGAATTTATCATTATTTACTTCATTATTTGGTCTTTTAGTATGCTTAGAGCGCAGTTAATCGTTAAGTCACTTAACAAAAAGCTGCACCAATAAATCTGGCAAGGCAAATGGCGGGCCTCTTCTTAATCACCTGTGCTACTTTTTCGTTAAATTTCGCTATAATAAATAGAAAAACAATTTAACGAGAAAGCAGCTTTTTTTATGATTGATTATTCAGCCACACAAACTTTAATTGAATCAATGGTTTCAGAACGTGTAGTCCCCGGTGTTAACTACACTTTTATTAATAATAAACAAATTTTTACATCAACAATTGGTTTTGCAAGTATTTACCCCACCGTAACTCAACTCAGTCCATTTGCAGAATATGATTTAGCAAGTTTAACCAAAGTATTAATTACAGAAAATATTTTATTAAAACTTTATCAAGAAAATAAACTCAATTTTTCCGAACCACTTCACCAATTTATTCCTGAATTCACCGATGAGCGAGTGAGACTTTTTCACTTAATGACTCATACAAGTGGGATTCGTGGATGGATAGAACACCGAGATGAACTTAGCCATGATGAACTTTTAGACGCAATTATTCACCTTCCAGTTACAAATGAATTTGAACATAAAATGCGTTACGCTGACACTAATTTTATTTTATTGGGCTTAGTAATTAAAAAGATTTTTGGTAAACCCGTCCAAGAAGTTGGTCAAGCAGAAATAATTGATGTTATGAAATTAACAAATACTACTTTTCATCCTACAAAAAGTGCTTGCGTACCAACAGCTTTATTTAATGGAGAAGTTTTACAAGGAATACCTCATGATCCTAAAGCACAGCAATTGGGAAGCGACTGTGGATCTGCCGGCCTTTTTTCAACTCTAAATGATATAGTAAAAATTTGTAAAGGCTATCTTGGTATCGATCGTGATATCCTACCCTTTAGTCAAGATATCGTTGCTCAACTTTTCGATAACAAAAATAAAGCAGGATTAAAACCGCGCTCTTGGGGTTGGGACCTTCGTTTCGATCCCCTATACCATTATCCAATTATTCTTCATACTGGTTTTACTGGTGTCTTAATTTTACTTGATCGTGTGCGCAAATCAGGATTGATTTTACTGACCAACAGAGTTCATCCCACTGGTCATAATCAAATTTTCCTAACTATTCGCGAAAAAATAATTCAAAGTTTTTTAAAAGAAAATGACCAATAAAAAAGGCAGTCTTCAGACTGTCTTTTTTAGCATTTACGCTGTTTTTTAGGCCAAAAATGATAAATAAGGTCAACAACGGCTTGAGCAAACATTCCCCCAGCCATCCAGTACATTGCCATCATCATCTTGTCGGTAAAAGTAAAGTAAGCAGTAATACCATAGACAATTACCCAAACAATCTTAAAAAACAAATTATCACACATCATTAGTAAAAAACTCCTTTCTCTTCTTTGCCAATTATACCGTTTTTCGAGTGAAAAATGATTGGTTTTCAGGTTATTTAATCCCCAAATTTACCTCTTTCTGAATTTAATGTGAAAATTTGTTATTATTGTATAATGTTTACAAACGTAAGCATTAACAAACTTTTTCCTAAACTTATCAGCTAGATTTGTCAATTTTGATTAATTTTATTGTTGTGTAATTTAATTATGATTAAAGCCACAAAATATTACACTTAAAAAGCAATTTATCTTTTTCTAGGCAAAATAATTGTGGATAGTGGTAAAGGCGCATGAATGCGGTGGCATTTCCAAAACAATCTGGCCTTTTCCAATTTCGATTTCTTGATCTTGAAGCTCGGAAGATTTACGTAGCTCATCAACCTCTGCTTGCTTAAGATATTCTGGCTTACCTATTTCTTGCCATTTTCCAAAAGAATTAGCATGATTTTGATCTATTCTTTGTAAAATAGCTTTATATTTCTTCTTTTTAGCAATATTTATTACCACTTTTTCTGACGCTATTTTTCCACTAGGTACATTATGGTTATATACAAGTACCTGCAAATCTTTTTGCTTTTGAACTGCCAATACCTCAGCTGTTCCCTGATTCTTATCTATAACTTTTAGTCGTTGCATGCCCAATTGATGATAAATTTCAAAAATACGATATACAGGTTTTTCAATGCCCTGAACAGTTTGCAAGCCATAGCCGCCATGAAATACCCCCGGTTTTTGATATTGTTCTTCAAAAATATCAGTGAAAGTAAAGAATGAATAGCCCTCAACTAGACCATCATTATCGGCTAATGTTTTAGCTACCATTGCAGCAGCGTATGGTTCATCATGAATTTGATCACCTACCATTGCAGAAACATTCCATTCAGTATAATAAAGGGGATAGGATTTGGCTTGCTGTCTTGTTTTAGTAGTCATTTCTTTCAAGATACCACAGTGGTAATCGGTTTTTTCTTGATCTGAGTTTTTGAAAAACTCTTCAATCCCTAAACCACTTTGCCATAAAGGATCATCTGTTGGATAATGATGAGTCGTAATAAAATCAAGAGGCACATGATTATTTTCACAAAAAGTAATCATTTCTAAAATCCATGAATTAAATGAAGTTGCTGGCCCCCCAATTTTAATTTTAGAATCAATTTTCCTAATTGCTAAGGCCGTAATTTGATATAGGTGGAAATAGTCTTTTTGATTACCCGCAAAAAATAATGGTAGATTAGGCTCATTCCAAACTTCAAAAAACCAAGATTCAACTTCTTCTTTACCATATCGCTCAATCAAATGACTGATAAAACGACTAATAAGTTCTTCCCACATAGCATCCGTTTTTGGCATTGTATTATTGCCACCATATGGGAAGATCCTATTCTTTCCTGAAGCAAGACAAGTAGGCATAAAACTCAATTCAATAAAGGGTTTCATACCAATTGTTAATAAAAAATCAAAAATTTTATCAATGTTAATAAAATTATATGTAATTCCCTGAGATTTGCCATTAAAGTCAAAATTTTCTACACAAACACTCATTTCATCATCGAAAATACCGTGAAAGCGAACATACTTGAATCCTAATTCTTTATGAACTTTGATTAACTGCTTACGGTAATCTTCCCGCAATGCTGTATAAGCATGACAACTTCCAACGCAAGTTTCCCAATAATGGGGGAAATTTGTTTTTTTATTTTCATCAATTGTAAAATTTAACATAAATTTTTCCTCTACTCTTTATATAAATTGCTTTCGCATAATTAAGTATATTGATTCGAAAATTTTCTTGCTATAGTCAAAAAACAGTATAATTATGCTCAAATCACAGTTTTTTTAAATATTTAATTAGTCTTATTCACTCATTAATAGGTAAATAGGAAACATTGAAAAATGATGCTCCAATTGTGACAGGTAAAACCATTACCATCCAGAAGAGATACTCTGCAAAACCTTATTTTGTCATAATTTATTTGAATATTTTTAATTTTTAATACTCTTTAAATTATTTAATCGATTTCATTTATCTGCAAATATATTAGCGATTCATCAATATACATTCAGTAAAATGTCGGGGCAGTTATGGCAATTTCACAAATTACAGACTAATTAAAATTTTGATATGACCCTGAAATTAAGACAATTTTGGGGTCATATTTTTATGTCTAAATTATCTAAACAAGATAAAATTACAAGCTATCATCTTTGGCATGATCATCAAATTCGTTCTACTGAATTAAGTCGGCGTTATCAGGCTATAAGGTCTAATATTGATTACTTGCTGGCATTGATTGCACGTCACGGCCTGGCTATTTTAGACCAGCCCTACACTATTTATAGCAACGATTTTAAGGAACAGGCCCTTAAGCGGATCATAGTTGAGCATGGAGCACCTCTATCAAGTAGCACTAGATTTCGGCTTGAAAAGTTACGGTATGTTGCCCAATTAGGACGCGAACTTAAAGTCAGCGTAACTTTCATTCTTGATACCCATTAATGCCAATCCGCAACTGCCCCACCGGTCTCGCAGTAACTATTACTACACTTTGAAGAAGGATAAAGATCAGGGCAACAATGATTGAAATCAAAGCTATTTATGAAGAACACAAGCACCGCTATGGCTATCGCCGCATTACCTGGGAATTAAGACGTCGCGGTTTATTAGTTAATTATAAAAAGGTGTAGCGCTTAATGAACAAGCTAAAGCTGTTTGGCATAGTCAGTAAACGCTGGCGCAAATATCCTGCCTTGAACGGCTTGATATTCCACACCGATCAAGGTTGGCAATACCAAAATGCTCAGTTTCAAGCATAGCTGAAAAACCATGGCATTAGCTAATCAATGTCACGCAAAGGCAATTCTCTTTTGAAAAGCAATTTAAAATCTCAATGAAATAGAAGACGCAATCAGGGACTACATTGAGTATTACAATAAGAAAAGAATTATAATCAAACTAAAAGGACTAACTTCGATTGAATATCGGCAGTTAGTCCTCAGTTAACAGCTAATAGAGTGTCCTAATTTTGGGGTTCACACCACACTACAGTTTGAGCTATTCTTTGTTTATCTCTTCATCAACAACTTTGTGCAAATGAATTAAAAGATAAATTTTTTCTTGTTTAGTAATTTGTAGATGGTAATTCTGAGCAATAAAGCTAGCAATATGATTAATAATTTCAACTTCTAATGGCATTTTGTCAGCAAGGTCTTGGTATAGATTCTCCCGATCTTCTTCAGGAAATAATTTTTGATCATAAATACGCTCGGCAAAGTAATTAAGATGAGTCAAAAAGCGCATGTAAGTGATTGTATTTGTATTAATTGGTCTACCAACCGTCCTTTTAACTATTTTTTCTAAATTAGATACAAGTTGGGCAATGTTATTATTTTTATTTGACTTTAAGGTAGTTAATTCAGCATCGATAAAATGCAGCCCAATAACTGTTGCCTCGCTTTTAGGCAATTCAATTTTTTAATCCTTTTTGATTAGGCTTAAAGCAAACTTGCCAATTTTATATTCTTCTTGATGGTGCACCATTACATCCGGATAATTAAAATTTGTACCACTTTCACCTGCTTGCACTCGTTTAACTACAAATGATATATGATCTGCCAGTGACAAATAGAGGTAATCGCGCACTTTAATCTGATATTGACTGGCAGCAAAATCAATAATTTCCTTAACTACATTCAAATACTGATCAGGAATATTATTTGCTAACTTAACAAATTCCTTTAACTTCTTATTATCGGTAAGGACAAAAACTTTTTGAATTTCCTTTTTTTGAATAGGACAACCGATGGCCTTATGGTAGCCTATTCCTTTCCCCATTAAAATACATTCATTGCCTGACCGGTCGAGCGCCAAAATAAGTGAATTATTCAGGACTTTCAATACTTGCATTAACCTTGCGCCTTATCTTCTTTAGTCTGTTAAGCCATTATTCTTGATAACATTTTGATACCAATAAAAACTATCTTTAGGAATACGCTGCATGTCTTTTAAATTATCGTCCGTCCGGTTGACGTAAATAAAGCCATAACGCTTTTTAAATCCTTGATGTGAACTTAATAAATCGATCACTGACCACGGACAATACCCAACTAGCTCTACTCCATCTTGGATAGCAGCATAACAAGCAGCAATATGATCATGCAAATATGCGATGCGATATTGATCATGAATTTTACCGTCATCAGTTAACTGATCACTTGTACCCAAACCATTTTCAGTAATAATTAATGGCAGACGAAACTGATGATAATATTCATTTAAAACCATTCTCAATCCTAATGGATCAATTTGTGCACCATATTCAGTTGACTTAAGATTAGGATTCTGTTCAATTTTAAAATAGCCTGCTAAATCAAAGTCAACATCATTTTTGCGACTTCCTAAAGGATACTTCTCGTTAGATGGAAAATAACTTGCGGCTAAAGTACGATAATAATTTACTGCAATAAAATCCGGTCGGGCTTTTTTTAAAATTATCTGATCCTGGGTTTCAAATTGTGGTAAAATGTGCAGTTTAGTTAAGTACTCCCTATAATATCCAGGATAGCGGCCAAAGCAATACATTTCCAGAGCATAATTAGTTTTGAAATTATCATTCATTTTGGCGGCCCATACATCCTTAGGCTTGCTAGAAATCGGATACGTCATTGTGGCCGAAATAGCTGGTCCAACTTTGCTATTTGGGATGATCGCATGACAATCATTAACTGCATATGCATTTGCCAAAAACATGTGATAATCCATTTGCGCCCTAATTCGTTCCCTATCTTTAGTCGGAACATGATCCATGTTCATGCGTTCATCGACCCTAATCATTAAATTTTGCTCATTAATTACCTGCCAATTTTTCACCCGCTTACCAAAAGCATGAAAGCAAATCTGCGTATACCGCCTAAATGCAGCAACACATGCTCTATTTTGCCAGCCGTTATACTTTAAAACTAGCGCATATGGCAAATCAAAATGGTATAGCGTAACAAAAGGTGTGATGCCATTTTCCAGTAAATAATCGATCACTTGATTATAAAATCTAATTCCATCCGGGTTCACTTCGCCATCACCATCAGGAATGATCCTTGACCATGAAATGGAAAAACGATAAACATTTAATCCTAATTCTTTCATTAACTTAATGTCTTCTCGATAGTGGTGGTAAAAATCACTAGTAATTTTAGTATCTGCTTGTTCTGTAGAGTGCTTAAAAGAGTTAAAGTCAGCTACTGACTCGCCCTTACCTGCATCATTCCAAGCGCCTTCAATTTGAAAGGCAGAAGATGATGCGCCCCATAGAAAGTCTTTCGCAAATTTTTTCATTCGTTTCTCCTTTTTAAAATTAAAGCTTGCAGTATGTTAACTATTAGTTAAGAGATAGAGCAAAGGACTGTCTTCCTCTAAGTAATTCTTTTTTGTTGCTCCAACTGCAGCATATTTTTTAGAGTTCGTAACAATGATTGATGTTGTTAAATCATACCCCTCATGTTCAATCGCTTTTTGATCAAAAGTAATAATTACCTGGCCTTTCTCGACGTGGTCACCCACCTCAGCATACTTTTTAAAATACTTACCTTGCAGCTTAACCGTATCAATTCCAATATGAATTAGCACTTCAACACCATTATCTAGAATCAATCCTAAAGCATGCATTGTCGGATATAAAACACTAATAGTTGCAGACGCAGGAGCAACTATTTCCCCTTTATCGGGGTACACCGCAATTCCTTTACCCATAACGCCGGAAGCAAATACTTCGTCAGCTACCTGAGCAAGCGGAATTGCTTTCCCTTGGACCGGTGAAGCGATCATTAAGTCACAATCTTGTAAAACTAGCTGTTGATTAATTGTTGTTAACTGCCCCTGCTTTGGCATCATAGTGTTTTCACTACCATTTATTGTCTGCTCACCTGAATTTCCAGCATCTTTTTCTGGCAAATCAGTAAAGCCAAAAATAACGGTCATGAAGCACGCTCCACCAAAAGCAATTAGACAACCTAAAACGTAACAAATGAAGGCTTTAATTCCAGCTGATGCATACACGGGAATGGTTAAAATTCCTTGATTGGCAAAGGCATTACCATATGAACCGCCCCAGCCCATCAGAGCGCCGCCCAGCGCCCCACTAATAACAGCATAAGCCATCGGCTTTTTCAAGCGTAAATTGGCACCGTAAATGGCTGGTTCCGTGATTCCAAACAAAGCAGTAACCGTCGCCGAAGCTGCTACAGTTTTCAGATTTTTGTTTTTGGTTTTTAAGAAAACGCCTAATGCTGCTCCAGCTTGCGAAAAATTAGCCGCTCCTGCAAAGGCTAAAAGATTTTGCCGGCCAGTTTTGGCAACATCGTTAATCCCAATTGGGATGATAGCTCGGTGAGCACCAAAAATGACTAAAATGCACCAGATACCGCCAATAAATGCACCAAGTAAGATTGGGCTCAAATTCATAATGCAATGGTATGCCCAATTAATGAAATCACCGAAGTAAATCCCAATCGGGCCAAAAACCATTAAAGTTGCCGGTACCATAATTACAAGTGATAATGTTGGAACCATGATAACTTTTAAAACGTCTGGCATAATTTTCTTAATAAATTTTTCGACATATGACAAGACAAAAACAGCGATAATTATCGGAACAACAGACGAAACATAATTGGCTTTGGTAATACTAATGCTAAAAAGCGTCACATTAGTTTTACCAGTCATTAAAGCTACAATCGTTGGGTAACAAAGTGTAGCTCCCAAAGTCATAGCAATATAATCGTTCGTTTTAAAAACTTTAGCAGCCGAACGGGCCAAAATAATTGGCATAAAGTAGAAAAGTGCATCTGAAGCAGCATTTAAAATGATATACGTATTAAAAGTTTTAACATCGGTATGATATGCATTTAAACCAATTAAAGCAGCAACTGCTAGAATACCTTTAAGCATTCCCGAAGCAGCAATAGCTGGCACAGTCGGGGTAAAAATTGCAGTTACCACATTTAAAATTTTTGTGCCCCAACCAACTTTTGATGAAGATTGATCGTCATTTACATTTTCAGCTAATAAAGGCATTAATTGGTCATAAATTTGTTCGACTTTATTACCCAAAACAACTTGAAGTTGCCCTCCAGCCTCAACTACCTGAATCACTCCTTCAATCTGGCTAAGCGCATTCTTATTCGCTTTTTTATAGTCCTTTAACACAAACCTAAGTCGAGTAAAACAATGCGTTAATCCAGACACATTGTTTTTTCCACCAACTTCACTTAAGATTTGTTCAGCAATCTGATGCTCATTCATATTAATCCTTCTTTTCTTTCAATAAAAAAAGATCAAACGTACGTAAAATAACACCATCAATTATGGTTATATTTTGTACATTTGATCTCGCCTGCTCTACCAGTAACGCGTCAAAATCACGTATTTCTTTTATTAAAGTTAATATAGCATCATCAATAAGCACCTGCAAGCGCTTTTAGTAAAAACATCATAAAATAATTTTTTTAACATTTACGAGTTAACGTTAAACTTACTAACAAATTTGCGACTAAAGACAACTTTAGGTCTTAACATTCATTTTTGACTAGATTTAATAACTATAAACCATAAAATACCTTTGTAATTGTATATATAGAATGAAAAATATTTTAATTAAGGACAAATTTTATGATTGATTATTCAGCCACACAAACTTTAATTGAATCAATGGTCTCAGAACGTGTAGTCCCCGGTGTTAACTACGCTTTTATTAATAATGAACAAATTTTTACATCAACAATTGGTTTTGCAAGTATTTACCCCACCGTAACTCAACTCAGTCCATTTGCAGAATATGATTTAGCAAGTTTAACCAAAGTATTAATTACAGAAAATATTTTATTAAAACTTTATCAAGAAAATGAACTCAATTTTTCCGAACCACTTCACCAATTTATTCCTGAATTCACCGATGAGCGAGTGAGACTTTTTCACTTAATGACTCATACAAGTGGGATTCGTGGATGGATAGAACACCGAGATGAACTTAGCCATGATAAACTTTTAGACGCAATTATTCACCTTCCAGTTACAAATGAATTTGAACATAAAATGCGTTACGCTGACACTAATTTTATTTTATTGGGCTTAGTAATTAAAAAGATTTTTGGTAAACCCGTCCAAGAAGTTGGTCAAACAGAATTAATTGATGTTATGAAATTAGCAAATACCACTTTTCATCCCACAAAAAGTGCTTGCGTACCAACAGCTTTATTTAATGGAAAAGTTTTACAAGGAATACCTCATGATCCCAAAGCACAGCAATTGGGAAGCGACTGTGGATCTGCCGGCCTTTTTTCAACTCTTCATACTTGCTTTACTGGTGTCTTAATTTTACTTGATCGTGTGCGCAAATCAGGATTGATTTTACTGACCAACAGAGTTCATCCCACTGGTCATAATCAAATTTTCCTTCCTAATCTTGTCAAAAATAATGCAATTACATGCCATTAGCAATCTTTATCAAGCAAAAATTGCTTTGCTATTTTCTTTCCAAATATTGAACTACTTAGTTAAAAAAACTTATTATATTTACTGCACTGATTAATGCGATTACATTAGTAATTTAAGTATATGAGTTAAATTTTTTCTCTACTATAGCGAAAAGCCAGGAAAAGCATGTCGTTTTCACAGTTTTTTACCAACATTTTTTCCGTTGCTTTTGCAAATAATTCTAAAAGTAAACAAAAAATCAGATCATGACGATCTGATTTACTTAATTTTTAGCATTGCCTTCTTCCTTGTCCTTCATTTCCTCAAAAGGACTCTTTGCGGGCAAGTCTAAGGCAAAGCGTTTTTCTAACCATTTTGTACATAGAGTTGTCCATTGGCCAACAATTGGTTTAATTTGTGACTTGGAATCAGCCACAGCTTGCGTTGCCAAGCTTAAGCCATGAGTTCCCTCTCCGAAAACGTGAATTTCATACGGAATATTATTTTCTGCTAAGCAGGATGCCATATGTAATGAATTAAGTGGAGAAATTAATGGATCAGCTGCTGTTGTCCAAATAAAGAATGGCGGTGTTTCACTATCAACGTGATCAACTGGACTGATTTCAGTTTCCAATTTTTTATCTGGAAATTCAACACCAGCATAAGCCACGTTAGAAGCTTTCATAAAGGCATATTCGCCAGGCGAATCTTTCTTAGCGCGCAATTGCTGGTCTAACAAATGATAGTCAGTAAGAGAGTAGCCAATAATCGCAAATGCTGGTCGCAATTGTTGACTACTTGCATTCAAGTAATCAGTTAACACAGTCTCATTGTACCTGGTAGCATACAGCGATGCAACATGACCACCAGCTGAAAAGCCGCACACACCTATTTGATCAGGATTGACATGCCATTTTTCAGCATTTCTTTTAACTAAAAGCATCGCTTGCCCTAATTGCCGAATTTGCTTAGGATATATTGTTTCCTTTTTTAACGGCAAGGGCTTTGATAAATCAGGCATTTCTAAACCATGACTAAAGTAAGTTGAATAACGCAGTACAAAACTATGATAACCCATTGATGCAAAATACATAGCGACAGGTTCTGCTTCACGATCGGTACAACTAAAGAAACCTCCTCCAGGACAAATAATAATTGCTGGTCTTGGCTTGCCATTTAGTGTTTCTGGTGAATCATCCAAAACATAGGTAGTAAGAGTAACATTAGAGTAATCTTTATCTAAGCTATATTGTTCAACCTTCATAATACATCCCCGAATCTTTTATTCTCTATTAAAAATTATTTGTTTTTACCTTGTTCTTTTTCAACTCTAGAACCAAAACGAGTGATAAATAATAATGCAGCAGTTACTACAGAAATAACTATTCCGGCAATATATGAATCACGTCCTGGCGCAATTTTAACAGCTGCTAATAACATCGGCACAATCATACCAGCAATTGAACCTAACAAAGTATTAATTGAAATTGCTAATGGAAATTGCTTTTGGTCTGTTAAAATTGACATTTCAAATGGTGCAGTAGCGTTAACTAAGACGATTCCCATTCCTGAAAAGGCATTACCAATGATATGCATTACAATATTTGATGAAAAGACAATACAAATAAATGAAAGTGCAAAGGCAATAAAGCCCCAAGCAATTGTATCTTTCTTAGTGAACCTTCTAATGTAAGTTAAGAATGTCGCGGTAATAATGCCACCTACATTACCTAAAGCAGTTACCATGGCAACATAAGCAGTTCCTTTTCCTTGCGCAGCCAAAACAATTGATTGATTAGACAAGAATGTCATCATTGCTAAAGAAAGCATGAAGTTAACTAGATATAAAACATATACTAGGTTGTTCATTTGCTTTAACAAAGTCCAAAAGCTTTCTTTCTTGCCACCCTCTTTATTTTTATCTGTATTTTGCAATTTAGTATCTTGTGGAATTAAGATAAATGCCAATATGAAAACAACTAGAGCTAATGCATAAACCCAGAAAAGATTTCTCCAATTGGTACTACCTAAAAAACCACCTAAAGCCGTAAAAACCATCATCCCAATATTAGTTACACCAGTTGCCCAACCCATTGCTGTAGCTCTTGCTTCACCTTCAAAGTTTTCCTGCAATAATACGGGAACAACATTAGTAATTGTACCTGTCCCAAAACCAACTAAAACCATACAAGCTAGGATTAAGTTTAAGCTGTTACTATAGATTGCTGGTAAAACGCCGGCAATTCCGACAACAGCAACTGCTAAAAGTCCTAAATTCTTTCTGGTCATCTTAAAAGTTAAATATGCAAATAATGCCGTAGCAATAATTTGACCTAATTGTGGGATAGAGCCAATTAACTGTACCTTAGAAATAGGCTCCTTAGAAAATGACTTAGCAATTGCCGCAATAGCGGAGGTTACTGCTGTTGCCAACATTAGCAATAGGTTCATACTTAAAATACCTATTGCTTTAGATATTTGTTTTTTATTCATTGATTCTTCTCCTTACTTGGTTTCGCTTTCAAATTTCATTTAAAAGTATATTATCCATAAGGAGTAGTGACCATATTCAAAAAACAGAGAAACTATATCCATTTCCCAGTTTTTAATGAATAACAAAAAATAAAAATGACCAGTAAATTGCCTTACTAGTCATTTTTTTAACTATTTTTTTGACGATATTCAGCTGGTGAAATCCCAAAATACTTTTTGAAAATTTTATAAAAATACGAAGGATTTTCGTAACCTACCCTAGTAGCAATCCTTTCAATTGGCGCTGTCGTATAAGTTAGATATTCGGCTGCAACATTGATTCGTTGCAAATGCACTAATTGGATAAAGGTCTTACCAGTATGCTTTTTTAGATAGTCCGATAAATAATTCTGATTAAAGCCAAAGTGGGTGGCCATTTTTTGCAATGTAATGTTACTGTAGTGTTTTTCAATATATAAAAGAAGTGATAGTAAGTTATTGTTTTTCTTTCGAAAATCTTTTACCTTGATTTCAGCGTTAGCTGCTTGCCTAATTAATAGCGAAAATAACGTTAACATTTCCAACCGAATCAACTGATCGGACTGGATATCAGGGTGATAGTATTCTGAAATAATATCATAGATTAAATTAGTAATTTTAACATCATGGTTAACTTCAAATAGACTATAACGACCCTCACCATATTCCTCATTGGATAAAAGTGAAAATAAGATATTAGAAATGTTAGAGCCATTTTCGCGATGGTTTAAATAGTCAAGCTCGTTTAAAGAAAAAGCTGAACTTCGTAATGCAATATTAACAACCACTCCTTTTTTACTAATTGGCTTAACTTTATGAATAGTTCTGTTTCCCATAAAAATCAAGTTATTTTGTTTAACTTTAATTTCGGAATGCTCTAAAACCACCACACAGTCTTCAATTAGTGGGATCATTATTTCAACATAATCATGAATATGATATGGAATAAAAGAATTAGTCGGTTGTACTGCAATCGAAATAGAACTGCTATTAAGTGTTAGATCATCCGAATAGGTATCAAAGAAACGGTAGATTGGTTCATTCTCGATTTGTCCAACTTTTTTTGTCAGATTACCGTTTTTTTCAACCGTAGCAAGAACATCTGACCAATTTCGGGGTGAATTATTTTTTCGTAATAGGCTCAATACTTCTTCTTTCAAAATGCTTACTCCTTTCTTTCGTTGGTAGTGTGCTGTTTATTTAAACTTTAATCTCTGTTTCAAAATAAAATCTGTGAAATCAACACAATATTTATGATTTTTGGCAATAGCAGAACCACTAACACTAGATTAAAATAAATCTTAAATCAATTTATATTTATAGCACACGGAGGAAAAATATGACAGACCTATCTAAAAAACCTTATAACTTGTCTGCTGCGCAAATTGACTTTGTTAAGCAAAAAGTAGCAAGCATGTCAACCGATGCCAAAATTGGTCAACTTTTCTTTGTCATCGGCGAAGACGAAGAAAACACGGACTTGAAAGCATTTGTCGAAAAATATCAACCAGGTGGAATTATGTACCGTCCTGATGATGCCAAAAAACTGCAACACGAAATTGCAACTTCACAAAAAGCAAGTGACATTCCACTTTTAATTGCAGCTAATCTTGAAGCCGGCGGTAATGGGCTTGTAAATGGTGGTACATGGTTTGGCCGCCCATTGCAGATTGCTGCAACCGATAACGCTCAAAACGCTTATAATTTAGGAGATGTCTCTGGTTACGAAGCAAAACAAGTTGGTGGCAACATGTCATTTGCACCAATCGTCGACTTGGACCAAAACTTTCGTAATCCAATTATGAATGTCCGAACTTATGGCAGTAATAAAGAACGAGTAATTAGAATGTCTGACGCTCAAATTGCCGGACTAAATGCTAACCACGTTATTCCTGTTGCCAAGCACTTCCCTGGTGATGGTGTCGATGAACGTGACCAGCACTTATTAAGTTCGATTAATTCGCTTTCCGCTGATGAATGGATGAAATCCTACGGAGAAATTTATCACCACTTAATTGATAATGGTTTGCCAAGTATCATGATTGCTCATATTATGCAGCCTGCTTGGGAACGCCGACTTGAGCCAGGAATTGAAGATAAAGATTTAAGACCAGCTTCAACTTCTAAGCTTTTAATTAACGGCTTACTTCGGAAAGTTTTGAACTTCAACGGCTTAACCATTACTGATGCAACGCCAATGATTGGTTATAACGCAACAATGAAGAGGTCAGAAGCCTTACCTGCAACAATCAATGCCGGTATTGACATGATTCTCTTTAATAAAGATATTGACGAAGATTACAAATTTATTACTGATGCCGTAGCTAACGGTACCATTCCAATGTCACGCGTTGATGAAGCTGTTACTAGAATTATCGCAACTAAGGTAGCACAAGGCGTGATGAATACCGCAGGTGAACTTTGTGAACCTTCATCAAGTAATTTTGATTTAAAGCTGGCAGAACACGAAAAGCTTGCTGCTAAGGTTGCTGAAGAATCAGTTACTCTTGTTAAGGATCGTGATCAATTACTGCCAATTACACCAAAGAAATATCCACGAGTTCGGCTTGTCGTTTTAGGTGATACAGATGATGGTGGCTTTAAAGAAGGCGGTAAAGTAACAGCCAAATTTAAAGAAAAACTTGAAGAAAAAGGATTCCAGGTTTCCGTCTTTGATCGAAAGCACTTAGATTTCCAAGAAGTTTTTGAAGGTGGCGTCCAATTTGAAAAGAAGAGTTTTGACCTTGCCTTTTACGTTGCCAACGTTGAAACTGCAAGTAACCAAACTACCACTAGATTAGATTGGATTCACTTGATGGCCGCAGATGCACCATGGTTCATGAAGGACATCCCAACTGTCTTTGTTTCCACTTGCAATCCTTACCACCTCTTTGATATTCCGATGGTTTCAACTTACGTTAATGCTTATACTGGCAACGATGTTACTATTGATGCCTTATTGAAGAAAATGATGGGTCAAGAAAAATTTCTCGGTAAAAACCCAGTAGATCCTTTCTGCGGTCGTTTCGATACCCGTCTATAGAAAGAGAGTAAAATAATGATTGAAATTAATCAGATTACAATTAATCATATGACCGAGCCACTTGGTTATGATTTAGATAATCATTTACGGGTTGAATTTAATCTTACTAGTTCTGCCGCTATGCAAAACACAAAGAAAAGAATCGTTGTTAAAGCTGATAAAGAAATTTACGATTCAGACTGGCAAGATTATAATAATAACTTTTTTGATTTTGCGATTAACTTGCAGCATAGAACGCGCTACGAATTAACCGTTTCTGTAAAAAATGATAACGATGAAAGCAGTAAAAATAGTTTCTTTGAAACAGGTAAAATGGTTGAGCCGTTCACTGCTAGTTGGATTGGCAATTCTAATAAAGATCTTCAAAATACTTTGCTTGCAAAGAACTTTGCGTTAAAAAAGCCGGTAAAAAGTGCTCGTCTTTACATTACTGGCCTGGGAGTTTATGAAGCCTACTTGAATAAGGAAAAAGTTGGCAATGAAATATTAGCCCCAGGTGTAACCGCCTATGACCAATTGGTTCAAGTGCAAACTTATGACGTAACTAGACTTCTCCAAAAATCCTCTGACCAAGAATTACTGATTTCTCTTGGTGATGGTTGGTATAAAGGCAACTTTGGTTTTGATGGCGGACAAGAAAACATCTATGGCAATCGCCAAATGGCTATTGTCGAATTACATGTTCAATACGCTGATAATTCAACGGAAACAATTTTAAGTGATGCTTCCTGGAAAACTACTTCAGGTAAAATCACTAAGTCGGCTATCTATTACGGTGAAGATTATGATGATACTCATGTAATAGCTGATTGGCAGCCAGTAACCGTACTTGATTATTCCAAGAAAATTCTACATGATCGTTTGAGTTTGCCTCTTAAGGTCAATGAATATCTTCCAGTTAAAGAAATAATTAAAACACCTGCTGGTGAAACGGTCTTAGATTTTGGTCAAAATCATGCTGGATGGCCAGAATTCTTTAACCGGGAAAATGCCGGCGCTTCGCTTAAATTACAGGTTGGCGAAATCCTGCAAAATGGTAATTTTTACCGTGACAATTTAAGGGAAGCCCGAGCAGCATTCCATTATACTTCAAATGGTGAACAAAAATGGGTGCGTCCCCACTTCACTTATTATGGCTACCGCTATGTCAAAGTTACTGGCAATACTAAACCACTAACTAAGGCAGATTTTAGATCAGCAGTAATCTATTCAAATATGAAAACTACCGGGGCCATTAAGACAGATAATACCAAGGTTAATCGCCTGTTAGCTAACGTAATGTGGAGTCAAAAAAGTAATTTCTTTGACGTGCCAACAGATTGTCCGCAGCGTGATGAACGTCTTGGGTGGTCTGGGGATGCGGACATTTTTTCAGGCACTGCCATCTTGAACATGGACGCATACGCATTCTTTAAGAAGTATGCCCGTGACATGCAAATCGAGCAAAATAATCATGATGGAATGCTTACCATGTATGCCCCAGCAATGGGTAACGACAGTGGTGGAGCCGCTATTTGGGGCGATGCTGCGACTGTCATTCCGTGGACAGTTTATGAAGCATACGGTGATCCAGCAATTTTAAGGCAAAACTATTCTAGTATGAAAGCTTGGGTTGACTGGATTAGTCAATCGACCTCAAAGCCAAATCTTTGGACAGGTTGCTTCCAATTTGGTGATTGGCTATCACTTGATGGTGAAAATCCGGCAATGCCTACTGGTAAAACTGATGAAGACTTCATTGCCTCCGTTTACTATTACTACTCAAGTTCAATCGTTGCTGCCGCCGCTAAAGTTTTAGGTCATCAAAAAGATGCTCACAAATACGCTGAACAGGCTAAAGCTATCAAGCAGGCTATTAGATCTGAATATATCACGCATAATGGGCGCTTAGCAATCGACACACAAACTGCTTATGCATTAGCACTGCGCTTTAATCTGATCCCTGAAGAACAGAAAAAGCGTGTCGTAAGTGATTTGGTGACGCGCCTTGGCAAAGATAATAATCATCTAAAGACTGGCTTTGTGGGTACCCCATTGATTTGTCAAGTATTGTCAGAAAACGGTGAGCATAAACTGGCTACACAAATTTTCTTAAACGAAGATTTTCCAAGTTGGCTTTATGCCGTTAACCTTGGGGCTACTACCATCTGGGAACGTTGGAACTCAGTTTTACCTGACGGTTCAATGAATCCTGAAGGAATGAATTCATTAAATCATTACTCTATCGGAGCAATCATGCAGTGGGTTTATCAACAAGTTCTTGGACTCCATAAACAACAAAACGGCTATCAAAAAGTTGAGTTTGCGCCACGATTTGATTATCGTCTCAAACATGTTCAAGGCCATTATGAAAGCTCATATGGTGATCTCCAAGTTGAATATCAACTTGAAAAAGACGAAAAGCATACAATTGAAATTAACTTAACTATTCCATTTGGACAAACAGTAACGGTTAAATTGCCTCGGAATAACGGTCAAGTGAAAGTCAATGGCGTTAATGAAAGCTTACCATTGACCCTCACCGGCGGAAAATATACTATTAGCTACCAACCAGTAACTAGTTACATTGAATATTACAATTTGGCAATGCCAGCTAAACAAATTATGGCTGATCAAGAATTAGTTAAAAAATTAGAACCAATCAACGACGTATTTGGCTTTTTGAAAGATCCTAAGAATCTGGAGACTTTTGGTGGCAGTTCTTTAACCGAGATGAACGTAATGCTCCCATTTATCAATATTTCAGATGATGATTTTGCAAAAATCAAAGAAATCATGGTACAAACACCATTATCAAGTGAAAGGAAGTTCTTAAATGAAAGGCGTACTGTTTGATCTTGACGGCGTAATTGCCGATACATCCGTTTACCACTTTCAGGCATGGCGCAAGTTAATTAAAGATCATTTTAACCGTGATTTGCCTGACGAATTAGAAAAACAAACTAAAGGAGTTAGTCGTAAGGACTCTTTAACAGCAATCTTAAACTATCTTGATATTAAAGTTAGTGATGCGAATTTTCAAGAAATGACTGACGAAAAGAATAACGTCTTTCGTAAATTACTTGCTAGTTTAACACCACAAAATATTCTTCCGGGAATATCTGATTTAATCTCCCAATTTAAACAACATAATGTTAAATTATCACTAGCTTCAGCCAGTCTTAATGGCCCTTATATTTTAGAAAAACTGCAATTAAATTCTGTTTTTGATGCAATTGCTGATCCAAGCAAAGTAATGTCTGGAAAACCTGCCCCAGATATTTTTCTAGCAGCTGCATCTGCTATCAATGTAGAGCCCAAAGATTGTATTGGAATTGAAGATTCGATCGCCGGTATTAAAGCAATAAATAGTGCAGGTGCACTTTCTGTTGGCGTTGGTGCCAAAAATGAGCTGGGAGAAGCAAAACTGCTATTTCCAAATACTTCAGCCTTAAACTATAACCAAATAGAAACTGCCTGGAAAAAATTTAATTAGCTTAAGCTCTACTATTTGAAATTAAAAAAATTTAAACAAAAAAGGATTCAACCTCATTCTGATATGATCCCCAAAATTAGGACAAATTTAGGGGAATTATTGTGGCTAAATCCTTTTTACTTTTACGTCAAACTTCAGCGATGCTTTATTCACCTAAATAAGCAAAAACTACCTTTTCATCATAAACTTTAAATAATTTTTCAAATACAAATTGACAAACAACTGCAACAACAGCTGGAATTATAATCCAAACAATAATTGCCATCACAATATTAATACTCAACTTACCAGCATCTAGTGAAGCTAACGGACCAACCAATCCTACTAACCCAAAGCCTGCTGAAGCGGGTGTTCCGCTAACATGGAACAAGGCAACAGGAATTGCAGAAATAATTGCAGTAATCAAAGTTGGTAACAAAATAATTGGATGGCGAAAAAGATTTGGCATCATCATTTTCATTGCTCCTAAAGCAATAGCAATCGTTACACCAGATTTATTCGTATGCCAAGAGTGAACAACTAATACGATGGTGGTAGCAGCAACCCCCATCGCAGCAGCACCAGCAGAAAGACCATTTAATTGAATTGCCATACCAATCGCAACTGTAGAAATTGGCGAAATAATCAAGATCGCAAACATGCAAGCAATTAAAATACACATTAAAATAGGTTGTAAATTTGTGAATGAATTGATAACATCACCTATCCAAGTTGTTATCTTACTAACATATGGTAAAATCAACATACCAATATAGCTAGATCCACCCCCAATTAAAATTGGGGCAGCGACTATTTTGACTGAACCAAAATGTTGACCTACCGCTAACAATAGACCTACTGCAATTGCAGCTGTAATCATTGTATTAATTAAATCGCCAGTACCTGCTGACACAAATAATCCTTGAGTCTTAGTAATTGGATTTACAATTTGAGGAATAAATTTAGTTACTCCTGAACCAACATAAGCAGAAGCTGCAACTATTGCAACATCTAAAGGAATCATTTTAAACTGAATGGCAATTAGAGCACCAATTAGTAATGGGGTAGCACATTGAAACATCAACAATGCATGACCAATTTGAATTGTAATTAGATTTTGACCAAATAATTTTAAAATTGCGCTTATCACAGCGTTAGGAATTAAGCCAACAATGATCCCAGTCGCTGTACCGGATAAAATATTATTGAAAAAATTTTTAGCAGTTAGTTTATTATTCCCTGTACTTGCCATAACATACTCCTTTATATTCCGATAAAGATTATCAATTTCATAAAAGCATATTAATAATCATTAAACAATTGTTTATTATTTTATCATAATTATTAAAAAAATCTATTACTTATGTATATTTTGATAAAACAAAAAAGAAGTATACTCTATTTCCCTAACTTGATATTTCAATTTTTAGACAACAATAACATTATTCTTCTTTTTCTAGTCTGAACAAATTGAGGTAGCTCAATAATATTATTACACTAATAATCGCCATTACTACAAAAGCTATTTGAGTACCTTGCGCAGTCAACATCGCATAATTACCCGATTTTTTCTGCCAGGTTGAAACAATCGTAGCCATTACAGTCGTTCCCATTGAACCTGCATATTGCTGACCGGTTTGGAAAACGGCTGTTGCATCAGTATGTAATTCTTCAGGCTGCAATTTCGAGGCTTCAGCCATCGTATTATTAAAAGCCATTTGTCTTCCAATAATCATAATGCCATAAAAAATGCCAACCATTAAAGTTGAAATTTTTAATCCAAAAGCAGCAAACAATACACTTGCCGTAAAACAAAAGATCGTACCAGTTAATAACGGCACTTTAGCACCCTTTCTATCATAAATATCACCAAACCATGGGTTTAGAAGCCCGCTTAAAATACATCCGGGTAAAAGCACTAATCCACCAATAAGCGAATTTTCATGATTAACAATTTGAACATAATTTGGCAATATAAAACTAGTACCAATATTAATGAATTGTAAAAGCAAATATGAAATCATCGCAAAAATGAATGGTTTGTTTTTGAAAATCTTAAGATCAATTAACTTTTTATTACTTGTTTGCGAAAGTTTAATAAAAATCACAATTAAAATAGCAACAACTATCATGCTGACCCAGAACCCAGCATCGCCTAAACCATTACTAATTCGATTAAAACCTAGGTTGAAAATTACCATCGCCATAACGATAATTGCATAGTTTACCCAGTCAAAAGCCGGATCTGTTTTTTCATGATATTGCTCAATCACTGAAATACCTAATAACAAAATAATAAAAGCAAGACCAGCTACTATTTGAAAAATTAAGGGCCAGCCAAAATAATAAACAATTGAACCACCAAATGTCGGCCCTAAAGCTGGTGCCAAGATAATCACTAGACCAGTTATGCCCATATAAAAACCCCATTTTTCTTGTGGCATTAATTCAACTACAAGATTAAACATTAGTGGAATTGATAGCCCAGCACCAACTGAAGAAATTAAACGTCCCATCAACAAAATCCAAAAATTCGTAGCTATAGAAGCAATGAGTGAGCCACCAATAAAAGTAACTGCTGCTGTTAAAAACAATTGTCGTGCCGAGAAACGTTCATTTAAATATGAACTTGAAACCATAATTATGGCAATCATCAATAAATATCCAGTTGTAGTCCATTGTACTAATCCTAAACCAATGTGAAATTGTTTCATTAATGTTGGAAATGTAACATTAAGACTTGTTTCAGTTAAAATCGTAACGAAAGCCATTAAGGCACAACTAATGATTGCTAACACATGCTTAATTGAATTGCTTTTTTCGTTCATAAATCCTCCTTTGATAATCAAAAAAGAGTAAAAAGTTATCAACTTTTACCCTTTCCATAATTGAATTTACTTATAAAATTAAAATGTACAGGATGATTCTGTATCAATAGTTATTTTTTCTCGTTAAAGCGAGCTGAAAGATCATCATGTAATTCTTCATAACCAGGCTTATTTAAAAGACCGAACATATTTCGCTTATATGCCTCAACACCTGGTTGGTTAAATGGATTAATCCCATTTAAATATCCTGAAATCGCAATGGCAAGTTCAAAGAAGTAAATTAAATAGCCTAAAGTGTGTTCAGTTTGATCAGGAATATTAACAGTCATCACCGGAACACCACCATCAGTATGAGCTAAAACCACGCCTTCATAAGCGCGCTCATTAACAAAGTTCAAACTTTTGCCAGCCAGGAAGTTTAACTGATCCAAATTACGATCATCTGATGGAATTTCAACATCATTGGCAGGAGTTTCTACACGAATGACTGTTTCGAATAGATTACGTAAACCTTCTTGAATGTACTGACCCAAAGAGTGTAAATCAGTTGTAAAATTAGCACTTGCTGGCCAAATCCCCTTATTATCTTTGCCTTCTGATTCACCCATTAATTGCTTACACCATTCACTAAACATTCTCAAAGTTGGTTCATAGTTTTCAACAATTTCAGTAGTATATCCCTTACGATAAAGAATATTACGCAAAGCAGCATACTGGAATGGCGTTGCTTTAGTTAAGTCAGTATCATTGTAATCACTTCTTGCATCTGCAGCACCGTTCATTAATTGATCAATATCTGCACCTGAAACAGCAATTGGTAACAACCCAACAGCTGACAAAACACTATATCGACCACCAATATCATCTGGTACAACAAATTCCTCGTAGCCTTCAGCATCAGCTTCGGTCTTCAATGCACCCTTAGCTCGGTCTGTTGTAGCAAAAATTCTTCTAGTTGCTTCTTCTTGACCATATTTTGCAATTAACTTCTCTTTAAAGATTCTAAAAGCAACAGCTGGTTCAGTTGTTGTACCTGATTTTGAAATGACATTAATGCTAAAATCCTTATCACCAAGCCAAGCAATTAAGTCATGCAAATATGAGCCCGAAAGAGAATTACCACAGAAAACAACTGTTGGATATTTTTCCTTACTTTTGCCATAAAACGCACCGTTTAAAAATTCAATTGCCGCTTGGGCACCAAGATATGAGCCACCAATACCAATACAAACTAAAACTTCTGAGTCATTTTGAATTTTTTGGGCAGCTTTTTTAATCCTAGCAAATTCATCTTTATCATAATTAACTGGTAAATCAATCCAACCTAAGAAATCGCTTCCCGCACCAGTACCATCTTTCAATTCCTTACTTGCAGCGTCAACCATCGCCTGCATTTCACTTAACTCATTTTCATGAACAAATGGCTTTAATTTAGTGCTGTCAAATTTAACTAAACTCATAAAATACGCTTCCCTTACTGAATTAAATATTTATTTCACAAGAATATTTTAACAATCTTAAGCTTCAAATACCAGTGTTTTTAAATAGTTTTATAACTTTGCCATACTCGATTTATCAGCTTATAACACAAATATCCACCAGCTGCTCCACAAGCATTAAAGAAAACATCATCAATGTCACTGATACCTGTTGCAAGCAAGAATTGCATACTTTCAATAAATATTGAAAGTAAAACTCCTGCACCAAAAACCTTAGTAAAACTATTATTTTTTAAAAAGACAAATGGCATTAAGAACCCAAATGGAATGAAACAAAGTATATTCCCCAAAGAATTATAAATAAAATCGATTCTACTTTTTGCATAAATCATTTTCCAGGTTTTTTTAAAAAAGACAAGGTTAATGTCACTCAAGGAGCGATTAAAATTAAAGGTGAGCTCCCAAGGAAAATATGTATTACGAAAAGTTGTTAAAGACAATAATAAAATTAAATAAAAAGCAAATAACCAGACCATGAACTCAGATTTAATAGTTCTACGCTGTTTAATCAATAATAACCAGATTAAACGTAATATAATAAAAAGCAAAAAATAAAAAATTGTTTTATCAAGTGCTAGCATGGTTAGCTTAATCAGAGCAAAATGATTTACCCTAGTAGCTAAAAGTTGAGCAATAAAATTGTATAATGTTCCTAAAAAAATCATGTTTAATCAGTTCCTATAAAATAAAGTTCTTCTAAATTATATCTAAAATCAATTGATCATTTCTTAAAAAATGACTAACAATGCTGAAAAATTTGTCTAAAACTAGATAAACTTTTAAAATAGTCTGATAAGGAGCGTTCACTTTGAAAAAAAAGAATCTGATTAATTTTATTGAAACCCGAACTGGATTTTTTTCCCTCTTAGTCATTTTATTTACAATTAAATATATTTTTGCTGCTTATCATGACTTTAACTTAGGTATTTCGGATCCTTATCAACATATTATTATGTGGCTTAGTCCTATCGCCACCGCAATTTTACTTTTTAGTATTGGATTTTATTTTACTAAACCAATTATCTCATATTGTGTAATGATAATATTAGATATTGCAAATACAGGGCTACTTTTTGCAAATATATTGTATTATCGGCAGTTCTCGGATTTCATTACTGTCAAAACAATTACCAATGCCAGCAAGGTTGCTCCAGGTCTTGGTAAAAGCGCCGTTGCACTTTTGCAACCAACTGATCTATTATTATGGCTAGATTTACTAATTATAATTTTTTTGCTAATTAGTAAAAAAATTATAATTGAAGAAAAAGCATATGGATTACTCACTCCGTTTACAATCACAACTTTTGGCATCTTTATACTGATTTTAAACATCTTTTTAGCAGAATCATCTCGACCAAGACTTTTACGTACCACTTTTGACCGTTCTTATATTGTTAAATACTTGGGAATTGATACTTATACCATTTATGACGGCATTAAAAATGAACAAACAGAACAAGTTAATCGTAATGCCAATACCGCCGATTTAAATAAGATTATGACTTTTACTCGACAAAACAAATCACCAGCTAATCAAAAATATTTTGGTGTAGCCAAAGGTAAAAATGTAATTATTATTCACCTTGAAAGTTTTCAGCAATTCTTAATTGACTTAAAAGTTAACGGGAAAGAGGTTACACCATTTCTTAATTCAATTTACCACAACCAACATTCTCTTAGTTTTGCTAACTTCTATCATCAGGTAGGAATTGGAAGAACAAGTGATGCAGAAACTATGCTTGAAACTGGGACTTACGGTATCTCTGATGGTTCACTTTTCACGGCTTTAGGTAGCACTAATACTTTTCAAGCTGCTCCACAAATTCTCAGGCAAAAAGGCAATTATACATCCGCAGTTTTTCATGGAAATGTAGGTACCTTTTGGAATAGAGATGATGTTTACAAGAACTTGGGCTATAATTATTTTTTTGATCAAAATTACTTTAGTCATGACAAAAATGACCATATTGGCTATGGATTAAAAGACAAGCTAATGTTTGCTGAAAGCATAAAATATCTGGAACGAATGCAACAACCTTTTTATAGTAAGTTCATCACAGTTACTAACCATACCCCATTTGATATGGATAGTGAAGACTTAGATCCAGATTTTAAAACTGCACAAACCAGTGATAAATCAATTAATAATTACTTTGAAACTGCCCATTATTTAGATCAGGCTGTCCATGAATTCTTTAATTATCTCCAAAAATCTGGTCTTATTAAAAATAGTTTAATAGTAATTTATGGTGATCATTATGGCTTAACTAATTCCGAAAACGAAACTCTTGCTCCAATTGTTGGTGAAAGCTCTGATACATGGAACGTTTACAACAATGTTCAAATGCAGCGCGTACCATTTATGATCTACTCTCCGTCATTAAAAGGAAAAATTAAACAACAAGTAGCCGGAGAAATTGATGTTTTACCAACCCTTCTTCACTTACTTGGAATTTCTAATCGACCTTACCTACAATTCGGTAACGACTTACTATCTTCTAAGTATCAACCCTGGGTAGTTTTCAGAAATGGTACTATTGTTAGTCAAAAATATATTATCGTTGGGAACAAGGGAATACATGGTTTGGTTTACGATCGTAAAACTGGCAAGCAGATTATTAATTTTACCCACCAAGAAGAAGTCGAAATTAAATATCTTGCTCGTCAAGGAAAAAAATCGCTTAAATATTCTGATTTACTTAATAATCACAATTTATTACGCTTTTATACACCTTCAGGGCTTAAACCTGTTAATCCATCTGATTTTGATTATTTAACCAATTTTCAACAAATGGAAGATCTACTCAATAGTCTAAAACGGAAATCAACTGCCCTGATTAGTCAATACCATAAATCCACCACAGCTTTATATAAAACTAATGCTCCGGAGCTTAAAAAACGACAAGAAGAAATTAAAAAAGTTCCTGACTCTGTTTTAGAAAATCAATTAACTAATAAGAAAAATCAAACTAACGTCAAAAAGAGTAGCAATAATTCTGAATAATCAATTTCACTAAAAGTAAAAACTCAGTTCATCTATTAAATATCCCAAAACGATTAGCTTCAGGATTCATGATGAACTGAGTTTTTACTTTTCTCAATACATATATTCAATTCTTGAAATTATTAGTTTTCGGGAAGATATTGTTCAAATCCCTTGTCAAAAATTGTAATGGTAAACGTAGCACCATTATTTATACTAGATTTGACACTGATTTTACCGCCATGTTGTTTAATTAATGACAAGACTATTGACAAACCTAACCCCGATTCCCCAATACCCAAACGAGTTCTTGAAGGATCTGCCTTAAAGAAGCGTTCGAAAATATATTTCAGTTGCTCTTCATTCATCCCAATTCCAGTATCCTTAACTGTAATTTCAGTACTATGATTTGATCTACGACCACCAAGTATAATCATGCCATTTTGGGTAAACTGAATTGCATTTTGAACTAAATTAACAATAATTTGCTTGAAACGATCACGATCAGCATAAATCGGCAAATCACTAGGTGCAGTAATTTTAAGTTGGTCATTTTCCTCTTTTGCATTACGTTTAAGCTGAAGACATACATCTTCCAATATATTTCGAGCATTAAATTTGGTTTTAACTAAATTAATCTGATTATTTCTAATTTTTTCAAAGTCCAAATTTTCATTGACTAAACGAATTAGGCGTTCAGTTTCACGTCTCATCAATGAAATTGACTTTGGTTTTGCATCTTGGGGAATTGCATCATACTGTAAACCTTCTAAGATCCCATTAATTGTAGTAAGTGGCGTCCTCATTTCATGAGCAGCATCAGCCATAAATTGATCACGTCTTTTTTCTTGATTTTTTATTACATCATTTGATTTTTTTAATGCTTGAACCATTCGATTAAAGTTACCTGACAACTGATCAATTTCATCATTGCCCTTATAATCAAGGTGAACATCAAAATCACCCGCAGTAACCTTTTTGGTAGCTTGAGATAAACGTTTAATTTTACTTGAAGCATAATACGATAATCCAAAGCTCAATACTAAACCAACACTGAGAGCTGTAATCAAGGCATTGATAAGATTATGTTTAGACATATTAATTGGCTGCTCTACGTTCTCAATTTTTTCTCCCAACCAAATTGCGCCGATTAGCTTGTCTCCATTCATCCAAGGTAATAAAACTCCAGTATAAGATTTTTTCGTATGGCCAATGTAAGTATGCGTATCATTATTATTCTTTATCCTAATTTCTTGTCCTTGCTTTAGAATTGCAAAAACATCACTTGCTAAATACAAATTTTTTCCTGCTTTAGGATAAACCTGATCTCCGTGAGCGTTAAAAACCCTTAGATAAAGATCATCACTGTGCAAAACAAACTGTAACTGCGATAAAAACTCTGAATTAAGGATTAGTGTGCCACTTTTTTGATCAGTTATAGCTAATGAGCCTAAAGCAGACGCATAATCTTCCATTCTCTGATAATTTTGAGAATATGATTGATTAGTCACATAAGTTATCTCTGAACAACCAATAATCGTTATCGTTGTCAAAATGATTAACAGAAAGTTAAGCATATACTGATATATTAGCTTCATTTTTGATCCTGTGTGTCATCAAACTTATAACCTACACCCCAAACAGTCTGAATAACATTGGCTCCTACTTTTTCAAGCTTTTGCCTGAGCTTTTTAATGTGGGCATCAACAGTCCGCTCTTCACCAAAATAGTCATAACCCCAAATCATTTCGAGCAATTGATTGCGTGAAAAAACTTGCTTCGGTTTTTTGGTCATTGTATAGAGCATTTCAAATTCTTTGGGTGTGATATTTTCAACTACTTTTTCATCAAATAACACTTCTCGTCTAGCCTTAGAAATTTTAATATGGTTAGTAACAATATCATAAGTATCTACATTATAATTTTCAAGATTTTTATCTAATTTTATCAGTTCTTGGTTGTCTTCTATTGAAACTCGACGTTGCAAAGCCTTAATTCGTGCAATTAGTGCTAATGGGCTGAATGGTTTAGAAATGTAATCATCAGCTCCTTCATCCAATCCCAAAATTTGGTCTGTCTCACTATTTCGTGCGGTTAACATGATAATAGGAATTTTCGCCGAAATTACTCGAATTTCCTTAACTACTTGAATTCCATCCTTTTTAGGTAAGTTAAGATCTAAGGTAATTAAATCATATCGATCCGGATGTTTCTTAAACATTTCAACAGCTTGTATACCATCAGTAGCGACACTACTAATCCAGTCTTCTTTTGCAAAAAACATTTCCATCATTTCTGCAACTGAAGTATCATCTTCAATTATTAAAATTCTTAGTTTCATTTTCGATTTTTAAATCCTTTAGTTCTACCTTGACGTACATCGTCAGGATCAATATAATCTGCAGGTAGTTCATGACGGTCAAGAAGAAATTTCTTTAGGCTCTTTTCAGTTGCCATAATTGGAAATATCAAGAATAAATAGAATGTTAATAACCATAAGAAAAAATATTTATCCCAATTTAAAAGTCGAATTCCAACCCCTAGTGATAATTGAATTAACCCGAAAAAAATAAAATTCAGACTTGCACGTACTTGAGCAAAATGAAAACTGTGCTTATTGACTTGTGCTAAATATGAAAAATAGCCATAAAAATGATTAGGGTGTTTGGCAGGATAAACTAACCATAATAGTCCTACAGTTATTATAATCGAGCCACAAGCAATATAAATCATTTTAACCATCCCTTTTGTAAACTAGTTGTCACTTCCAGGCGCAGAAATTATCATTTTCATCTTTCCAGAGAAAGAAAACTCTTTAATCATATTTGGAATAATAAAATTATCTCCAATAGAAATATTATAAATTTTACTATCTACTTTTATTACCCCTGTTCCTGAAATCACAGTAACTAACATGTAAGGATGATTTACAAGACCAGTTTGCCAATCCCCATCGAGTTCTACTTGCCATAAATAAAAATGTGGTGACACAGGCGGTGTGACAAATGTTTTGATAGTAGCATCTTTTTCTTGTTTTACATTAATATTAAGCTTAGGATCAACATAAGGTACTTTGGTTACGTCAATTGACTTTTGCGTATGCAATTCACGTTTTTTACCTGTTTTTTGATCTATTCGATCATAGTCATAGAGTCTATAAGTGATGTCACTAGACTGTTGCGTTTCAATCACCATAATTCCTTTAGTTAGAGCATGGATAGTTCCCGCCGGAACATAGAAAAAGTCACCAGCCTTAACAGGTACTTTACGTAAAAGTTGATCCCACTCTCCATGGTGGATCATTTCTGCTAATTCATCACGGTTTTTAGCAGTATGACCATAAATTAAGTACGATCCAGGATCAGCTTGTAAAACGTACCAACTTTCAGTCTTACCGCTATCATTTTCAATTTTATGAGCATATGAATCATCTGGATGTACCTGTACCGATAAGTTGTCACAGGCATCAAGAAATTTAACCAATAGTGGAAATTCTGAACTTTTGGGATTACCAAAAAGTTCAGGATTTTCACGATAAATTTTTCGCAAACTCTGGTTCTTAAATACACCATTAACAGCTACTGAAGCAGCTCTTTTATAACCAGAAATGACCCAGGCCTCACCAACTTTGCCAGCAGGAATATCATAATTAAAAATTTCCTTTAACTTACGTCCACCCCAAATTTTAGGTCTAAAGTAAGGTTTTAAAAAAATAGGTTCCATATTTTATCACCTCTAACTAAGTGTAAACTTTTATCACAAAAATTTAAAACCATTTCTTAATTTTAAAATCAAAAAACTTCTTTCTTAATATTTTGTTCAAAATTTAAAGACTTTTATTTTATCATTTAAGTTGTTATATTTTAGCTTTAATTTAGTTAAGTTGAACATTGATTTTTACTTTGTACAAAAATCCACGTTAGCTATCAACTTATAGTTGTTAGCAATTTTTAAAGAAATATCCTTAGCTTTTATTGGGAACTGTTAGTTTTTACAATCTTGTTTAAACTTAATTATAATAACCAATTATAAAAAAACGAAACTTTATCCTATCCAACTTTATTGTAATATTCAAGTTGTTTTGTTTATTTTGCTCTAATCATTAACTTTAGATTATCGTTTAAACTAACTTGCATATTAAGTAATAATACTATCTAGATATGAGAATAAAACTGAAACATTGGTATTGGAATAGAAAAGGAAAAGGCAATTACATTATTTTTAACCTTATTCAAAATTAACTCAATATAACTGGTTAACCTTGTACAAAATTACCAAGTGGTCCTATAACATAAACTATGCTATAATATTATTATCAAAAAGGGGATGTTTTGGGATTCGACAGGCGTAGATTCGCATTGACTGCGATCCGTAGGTCACGTCTACGTTAAAACGTCACAGTTTTATAACTGCAAACAAACAAAATTCTTACGCATTAGCTGCCTAATTTAGGCACATGTGTTGCTTCTTACTTGATTACTCGCGTCTAGTTTGAAGTATCAACTTAGTGAGTTACGTTTAACTACCTCATCTGAATAGTTAAAAAGAGTCATTTCAGATTAGCTAGTTCATTCTTGCCCTGTTATACGGCGTTTTGAATTAGTGAAATTCAAATAGTATAACTATGTTCGTAGATGTTAGTGACGGAATGCGTTTGGACAGGGGTTCAATTCCCCTCATCTCCATTTTAAAAAGCCCTTAACTATTATAGTTAAGGGCTTTTTACTTGGCTAAGGTATCTGAATTGTATCAATCAATTATTTTTTCTTTGTTCAACATATTCTAAATAAAGTCTAAGTTTTTTTCTTTAGCATTTTTTAAAAGTGTAATTACAATAATACATATTTATTGAAGGCTCTCATAATTCCGTTTTCATCATTTGTTAAGGTAACATAATCTGCATGCTTTTTTGCCTGATTAGAACCATTTCCCATTACAACAGATATACCAGCAAAATCAAGCATTGGAATATCATTTCTCTCATCTCCAATTGCCATAATTTCATTCGCATCAATTCTCAGTTGTCTAGCTAAGAATTCGAGGGCAACACCTTTATTAACATCTTTATGCATTACTTCAAGAAAATTTGTCGCCGCCCTTACAACATAATTTCTTTGTCCAAATTTAGCAACTACATCTTGTTCAATTTGATCCAGCTTTTCTGTTTCATCAGCAAAAACTGCTTTGATGATATGATGATTTTCTGATAATTCTTCTGGTTTTCTAATTAAAATTCCAGCATCATTCTCCCAAGCTTGAATTACTGTAATTCGATTAACATTATGATTACTAGTAATAATCTGACTATCGGCATCAACAATGTTGTATGCAACTTTATGCTTTTGGGCATATTGATCTATTTGTTTATAAGTTGTCTGAGATAATCTATCATCCTTAAGCTTACTCCCACCAAGTGATTCAATCACTGCACCATTAAAAGTGATCACATACTGATCATCTCCAGTTATTTTAAGATCACTTAAAAAGTGTTGAACCCCAGCTAACGGCCTACCAGAACAAAGAACTACTTTAATTTCTCGATCTAGTGCCTGCTTAACAACTTTTTTAGTGGATTCGAGTAATCTACCATGGCTATTTAACAGTGTATCATCAACATCAATTGCTACTAGTCTTATCATCAGTTTTATCCCCTGCTTTTGCTATTATTTGGTTATCGCTGCTCTTAACTCACCATGTTTTTGAGAATTATATTGATACTTCTTCTCAGTCCAATACTTTGTATTATATAGCCAAACTGGTTTAATACGTTTAACTGGATTTTCAAATTTATATCTTGGAAAAACATGTGCATGTAAAAACTTATCAGTATTACCTAAAATATCATAATTAATTCGATCAGCATGACAAACGTGTAAAATGGCATCTCCCAATATACTCATATCCCGTAAAAAAATTGTTCTTTCCACAATGCTTAATTCATTCAGAGATGCAACATTCCTTTTTGGTAACAACACACAATAACCAGGTAAAAATTGGGTATCACCGAAAGCAGCATAACCACCCTCTAATTCGGCCATAACCATTGGATTAGTCCCATTTATTGCTGCAGTAATTCGATCTTTTTGCCAATTGCCCATATAAAAACTCCATATTTATATAATAAAAGATCGTTAAAAATTAACGATCTTTATTATATATTAAATTGTGATTAATTTAAATGGGCTAAACGGACAACATCACGTTCAATCATTAATTCTTCATCAGTCGGAATAATCATTGCTTTGATCTTAGAATTTGCTTTAGAAATGAACTTCTCACCATTAACTTTGTTAGCTTCATAATCCGGTTCTAAGCCCATAAATTCAAATGATTGCATAATCTTTTCTCTAACTCCTGCATCATGCTCACCTACACCAGCAGTAAAGATAATTGCGTCAACGCCTTCCATTTCAACAATATATGAACCAACATATTGTCTAACGCGATTAACAAAAATATCACGAGCCAAACTTGCTCTTGAACTAGAATTATTTTCTAAGTCACGCATATCAGAAGAGATTTCAGAAATTCCGAGCAAACCAGATTGATCATTTAATATCTTGATCATCTCATTAATATCAATATTTTCCTTGTTCATAATATATTGCAAAACCGATGGATCAACATCTCCGGAACGAGTCCCCATTGTCACACCAGCAAGTGGAGTAAAGCCCATAGAGGTATCGTAGGACTTGCCATTTTTAACCGCTGTAACTGAAGCACCTGATCCTAAGTGGCAAACGATCAATTTCAAATCTTTTGCTTCTTTACTCAACATTTCTGCTGCTCGCCCCATAATATAACGAACGGATGTACCATGTGCCCCGTATTTACGAACACCATATTTTTCATAATACTTATAAGGAATTGAATATATATAATGCTCTGGATCTAATGTTTGGTGAAATGACGTATCAAAAACACCAATCTCTGGGACACCTGGCAATAATTTCATAAAAGCTTCAATCCCTTTGCCCTCAGCAGGATTATGCAGGGGAGCATATTCTTTCAGTCCGTAAATTTTTTGTAACTTTTCTTCATCAATAATTGCAGAATCAGTAAATTCTTCTCCTCCGGCAACAATTCTATGCCCAACACCAACAATCTCACTTAAATCTTCAACCACTTTGTATTCTTTTAAAGCTTTTAGCAACAAATTAACTGCTGTTTCTTGATCCGGAATAGTGACTTCTTCAGAATGCTTTTCACCATTAGACAATTTAATTTCAAAAGATGAACCTTCAATACCTACCCGATCTGCAATTCCTTCTGCCAAGACTTTTTCTTCAGGTAAAGCAAACAACTTATACTTAAAAGAAGAGCTACCTGAATTAATTGCTAAAACTTTTTTCATAAACTTAATCCTTCCATACAGACAATTTTGACTTTTTCACAAATTAATCAATGTTTTTAGTATACCACTCATTTAGTTTAACATTAAGCTTTATTAGGTCTTTCTCTTTTTTTAAAGTGTCCAACTTTGTGAGAAAAACTTCACTAGTATGGACATCATTTCCATGATTTTGAAATACTAAAACAGCCTTTTGATTTAACTTATTTTTAAACATGCTGTCTGGTAATTCAACAATCGCTCGAAGGGCAACTTTTTCTGATAACCATGGCATGAAGTCGCTTCCTCCTTTACCGGAAAGAATTGCTTGCGGTACTAGCAAGAAAGCATAACCACCAGGTTGTAAATTTTTAATGATTTGTTCAATAAATAACAAATGAGCAAAAGAATGTCCTTTTTCAGATTTAGTTGTAAAGTTTACCGCATTATCATCCAGTGGATAATAACCAATTGGCAAATCACTAATAACTACATCAGGATTACTAAATAACCATGGTGTAAGCGCATCTTGACAGTATAAATCAATCTTAAGTTTATTTAACTGTGCGCCAATATCAGTAAAGTTAAGCATTGTTTCATCATTATCTATTCCAATTAATTTGAAGTTTACTTTAGAATGATTTGCACTCTTTAACTGATTAACAACCGAAAACATTAGATCGCCCATTCCAATTGCAGGGTCAGCCAAAAGTAAACTTTTGTTCGGAAGTAACTTTTGCATAAACATTGCAATTATAGTTGAAATTGTAAGTGGTGTAGGCAACTGATTAGCATTAAGACCATCTTCTTCTACATCTTTAAGCAATAAGTAAGTATAAATTTGTACCTTTACTTGTTGGGTAAGCTTTTTATAATGTAGTTGTGAATATTTTTGACTTAATAGCTTGACTGTTTCCGGATCTGGTGCTCCAACTTCAACCTTAATTTGATCATTTTCAAGATTATCAAATGTTTCAGTCAATGCTTCCCCAAAAGTTACATTTAGTGCATCTTGCAAACATTCTACACAACTCAAAAATTCATTATATAATTTTTCGATTTTATCCATTACTATTCCCCTTATCTTCTAATCATTTTAATAGAATAAAGGGAACCAGTGCAAGCAAATCATTCATTAAGCAGATATTCAATTATCAAATAATTGTTTTTCATATCATTGCGATAGATTTCTTGATAAAATTGCAAAAAAATTAAACATGTACTTAATACTAGTACACTACTTAATAAGGCACTAGCTTTCAATTTTAATTTTTTTCTTTTTGCTAAATTCATTTTTTTCTCTCTTCTTAGGCTGAGCACCGAATTTAAAAATTAAATCAGAATTACGATTATCTTTTTCAGTGATATGAATTTCCATTAAACAATCTTTTGTATGAAAATTCGCTCGTTTTATATTCAATAAAAGTGGCATATGCCCACCTTCAGATGTTGTTACACGAATCATATTTTTATACTGAGAAACTAAATAGGTCTTTTTTTGACCGTCTTCATCAACCTTAACAAATGCCCCTTGTCTTGAATTGGATATTTCTGGAAGTGTATA
Organism: Lactobacillus sp. ESL0228; assembly: GCF_003692825.1. Taxonomy (NCBI): domain Bacteria; kingdom Bacillati; phylum Bacillota; class Bacilli; order Lactobacillales; family Lactobacillaceae; genus Lactobacillus; species Lactobacillus sp. ESL0228. Next base: position 247,690 of record NZ_REHJ01000007.1, on the reverse strand, counting down.
AGCTGCTTTGACCTTATCCTCATGCAAAAACCGATTCAATTGAACGTATGCAAACACAACATCATCAGTTTTGTGAAACATTCGATTAGAAACCGTTACAGTTTTGATTAAATTTTGTAAAGTTAAAACTACAAGCAAAGTTACAATGACCGAAAAAACTGCTTCTGCTAGCATAAACCCCTTATTTTTTGATGTAATAAGTTTCTTTGGTGGATATATCATATATACTTTTTTCACCCCGCAACTCATAAAGTTGATCATGAACCATGATACTTTTAAGATTATTTTTCTTTAGTACACGCCAAGCATAGATTCGGTCTGTTTTCAATTCAATCTTTCGTTCCGTTGTCCTAGTATCACTAACTATTAATGCCATTGAGGAAACCCCCATGATTGCTAAGATTAAAGCAACCATGCTTTCTGCTAATAAAAAGCCTTTTAATCTACGCATTACTATCAATTGCGCGCCCCCAGGTCATTTGTAATTTAATAATTTTAGTGTTTTTTCGATCGGTAATTTTAACTGTGTGAGCTGGCATCGAACCTTTGGCCGAAAGATTGATAGTGGAAAGATTATAAATCTTTATATGCTTATCAATATTTAAAGTTCGTGAGTAACCATTTCCCCAAATCGTAAGCTTGTTAATCGAAGCATAATATCTAATAACAGCAGGTTGATGCCGAATAGTTGAAATTCTAGCGGCCTGTTCAATAGAACTTTTAACTTCCCTAGTAGTATTGTCTAAAAGTAATTTTTCATTATATGTAGCAAGCTGAACGCTTTCTAATAGTACCAAACTAATAGCGATTATTAATGTCACCATTGTTTCAACCAAGGTGAATCCCGATGATTTTTTGTTAATTTTTTTCAACCACACCATTAGTTACCCGATAATTTTTAGACTTATCTAACTGCCTTTTAGTTAAGTAACCATCATTAAACATATTATTGAAATTTACATCCTTTCCATCTCTATCCTTATCATCCTCATATAATTCAACTTGAGTTTGTAATGTGGTTTTAAAAGCATCTTCTGTTCGATCACTTGCCTTTTGTTTCTGTCTAGTTAAATTAGGAGCAATAATTATAATTAACATAACAATAATTGCAACTACTACTACCATTTCGATTAACGTAAATCCTTGAGCCTTACTTGTTTTAGCAATAAGATTTAATATATATTTCTTAAAAAAATTCTTCATTATTAACACTCCTCAAATACTTTGCATCATGGCGTACATTGGCAGCAACAATTTTAAATACAACCCAATAATACATAATCCAATTAAAATAAAACAGAATGGTTGAATATCAACAATTACTTTTTCAATTTCTTGTGTTAAATTCGCAAATAATGTTTGCCCTAGCAGTAAACACCGTTTACCCATATCTTCTTTCTTTAAGCCTGCTTGTAGAAGTAGTAGTAATTCATCAGGTAAAAAATATTCTGCTTTAATTATTTTGCTTAAATTTTTCCCGTCTGCTAGTTGTTGTCCAATTTTATGTCCAATATAATTTTGTAATGAACCTTTTTCTTGTTTAGAAGCATATTCACACATTTTCTGTAATGAAAATCCTCCTGAAAGCAATAGGCCCACATCATAAATCAAGATATATTTAACATATAACTTAACTAACGGACCGATAATTGGATAATGCGCTAACCGAAGAAGAGATTGGTAATCTTGTTTTTTTAGTAATGTCAATACTCTAACCAAATAGTAAAGGAGTAAAAATACCAAAAGAAGCATCCCCATTAACATTAAGTCTCCTGTATGTTCTCCAGAATTAGCGAACTGGTTAGATACAAATGTTTGCATAAAAATCAACAATACAATCATCATCATAGCTAACACAATTGGATATGATAATTCAGTTCTTAGTTTTTTTTCTTGTTCTATTTTTAAGCGATTTAATGTTGCTAATTGTGAAAGACATTCAATTAAACTTCCCTGCTCCATTGCTAGATCAACTTGCGTAGCAACAGTTTTGGAAAACCCTAATTGTAACATTTCATTACTCAAACTTACGCCCGCTTTTATTTCACTGCTTAATTTTTGAATTAACTTTTGCCGACTTGGCCACAAAACAGGCATTATCTCCAAACTATTATTCAAAGAAAAACCATTATTTAAACTATTCTGCAAATAATCAAGAAAATTTAATCGTTCTTGAGCTGTTAACTTATCCTTTTTCAAATTGTTGATATACTTGCGCACTAATTTCACCTCTTTCCTTTAATTTAGCAAGATGCTTAGACCAATTAATAAAATTACTCCGCTTTTTAAGATTAATTTGTGATTGTAAAATTTCTCCACTAGCTATGTCCATCAAGCACGACGGCCCTTTAATTGTTGGAAGCAAGCGTTGATAACAAACGGCTGTTAAACAATTACTTAATTCATTTAAATTTATGTGCAAACTTTCAAGACGTGAAATTGTTTGAAGCGTGCTTTTAGCATGAACAGTTGCAAAAACCAAATGTCCACTTAAAGCAGCATCAACTGCCAAACGAGCAGTTGCAGCATTTCTGATTTCACCAATAATCAAAATATCAGGTCGATGCCTTAATGCTGCTTCTAATAGACTCAAATAAGTGATATCAGCCTCTAAGTTCACTTGTGTCTGCAAAAATGTTGCCTCATGTATTTCGACAGGATCTTCAATTGTCATTACCATTTGATTATGCCCAACTGTTTTAGCCAATTTATACATTGTTGTCGTTTTGCCAGATCCTGTTGGTCCACTAGTAATAATTAGCCCTCGCTGATAGGCTAACTGTTGCAACTGATTAATTTGCTCTTCAAAAAAATAATTACTATCCGCAATTTGATATATGATTCTAATAACTAGAGATTCATTATTGGTAAAATCGCCTAGACTAGATAATCTGAGAAAGTAATTTTGATTGTGATAAACATAAACCTGTGCGCCAACTTGAGGGCGACGGTGTTCAGCAATATCCATTTGAGCACCAAATTTTAAAAAATTAATAAGTTCTCGACCCTCGTTAATTGAAAGAGTAGCCTGTTTTTTTAGTTCATCGACTAATCGAAAATTTACAATCATTTCATCGACACCCACTACGAAAAAAACATCGCTTGCATGTAGATCAATCGCTGACTCAATTAGAGAATTAACCACTTCTTTAATCCGCATAAAAACCTCCTTTTTTGCTGCCAATATTAAATACGCAAAAAAGGCAAATTTTTTCCTCAAAAAAATTTATATTCAGCTTTGTTATCATTCAACAAATTATTTAAGACAAACAAAAAACCTATGAAATTGTAATAATTTCATAGGTTCTCAGTATCAATTATTAACGAAAATGTGGGTTAAAATAATTTTGATTTTAATGCTTAATCTTCGTCAGCAGCAGTGTAAACATTCTGAACGTCATCATCATCTTCTAATGCTTCAACCAAGTTATTAAATTGCTCCTTTTTCTCTTCAGGAACTTCAGTTGTGTTTTCTGGGATCATTGTTAATTCAGCATCCGCTAACTTATAACCCGTTTTTTCCAATGCATCTCTAACTTGAGCAAACTGTTTAGCATCTGTATAAATTTCATAGGCTTCATCACTAGTCTGAAGATCTTCACCACCAGCATCCATAACATCAAGCAGCATTTGCTCTTCATCAGCATCAGTAGTTGAACGATCAATTACAATGTATCCTTTTCGATTAAACATATAGGCAACTGACCCAGTAGCACCTAATGAACCACCATTACGAGTAAATGCAACTCTAACAGACGAGGCAGTCCTATTTTTATTATCAGTTAAAGCTTCAACAAAAATAGCTACACCTCCTGGTGCGTAGCCTTCATAGGTAATTTCATCATAATGCTCATCCGAATTCCCTTCAGCTTTCTTAAGTGCGCGGTCAATATTCGATTTAGGCATATTATTTGCGTGAGCCTTATCCATTACCATTCGCAAATTAGGATTTCCGGAAGGGTCAGGACCACCATTCTTTGCAGCCATATAAATTTCACGAGATAACTTTTGGAAAATCTTCCCTCTCTTTGCATCTTGCGCATTCTTGCGGCCTTGAATATTGTGCCATTTTGAATGTCCTGACATAAGAATCCTTCTTTCTCTTTTTCATCATATTTAATGAATTAATCTTAACGCATACACTGATAAAATTCAATAGTAGCAATCATTTCTGCTTATTTTCACAATTGCGGATTAGAGCTACCATTAATAATAATTTCAGATTTTATCTAGTCAATAACAAGATTAATTAGTAAAATAAAAATAATGGTTTTTAGAAGGAGATAAACTAGTGGAGGAAATAAATTCAAATAAAAAATATATATCTTGGCCAATTTTAACCTTAATGGCCTTTTGTACGGTAATCGGTCTTGATGATATCATGTATAATTTCCAAAATCAGGGCATGCCAGTCGTTACTTCTTGGATTATTATGTGTATTTTTTATGTTATTCCGTACTCATTAATGGTTGGTCAGTTAGGTTCTGTTTTTAATAAAGAAGGCGGTGGTTTGTCTTCTTGGGTTCGCGGAACAAACGGAGAATTTCTTGGCTATTTTACTGCTTGGACATATTGGGCAGCTTCAATCCCCTATGCAGTAGACTCGGCTAATGAAATTATTGTTGACCTTGGTTGGGCTTTAACTGGATCAGAGAAATTTCAAAACCAAATTTCTAATACCAAGTTTGCATTAATGACTTTTGCCATGTTTATTATTTTTATTTTTGTTGAACATTATTTTTCACGGTCAATGGAAGTTTTATCAACGATTGGCGGTGGATTAATGCTAATCATGACATTAATGTTTGTCTTTTTGGCATTTTTAGGATTAGCTAAATCAGGTGGTCACATGGCAACACAACCATTCACCTGGCATACCTTGATTCCTAAATTTGATATGCACTATTGGACCACAATAGCTATGCTAATTTATGCACTCAACGGTTGTGAATTAGTTGCTCCTTATGTAACACAAATGAAAAAGCCTAAAAACGATTTTCCTAAGGCAATGGTAGCTCTCGCACTTATGACAATTTTCTTAACTGTATTTGGTTCATTTGCTCTTGGAATTTACTTTAATAGTTACCACATTCCCAACGACTTAAAAATGAACGGAGCTTACTATGTTTTCGATATGGTTGGTCAACAATATGGTTGGGGTAAGTCTTTGCTATACATTTGGGCTTGGACATCTGTTTTTTACAATGCCGCGCTACTTGCCGTTTTACTTGATGCAATGACCAGAATGTTAATCTCAGATACTGGCGACAAATATATGCCGCACTTTCTACAGAAAAAAGATAAAAATGGTTTACCAATCAATGGCTATATCTTAACCGTGACATTATCGGCCTTTATAATGCTCCTAGGGATTTTCCTACCAGATATGAATGATATCTTTAACTGGTTGCTCAACCTCAATGGGATCATCTCTCCAGGTGTTACCTGCTGGATTTTCTTTTCTTTTATGCAAATAAGGAAAAATTCTCAAAAATTCCCGTCTGATTATGTTTTTTTGAAAAATGACAAGATCGGCTATTTAGCGGGACTATTCTTGTTTATTGTTACTGCCGTTGCCACAATTTTAGGGATTGCTCCACAAGACATAAAGCAGTTCAGCGGCTATTGGTGGTATGAATTGATTATTAATATTATTGCTGTAGTTGTTTTAATTGGTCTCGGAGTAATACTACCAAGCATCAGGCAACGTGAAGAAGAATACGGTATCGCTTTTAATCGTAAGCAATGGATAACAATTTTTGTATTAGTTATTGGATCTATTGTCTTTGACCTATATTTAGGCGGAAATAGCAAGCTTTTTGGTTCTTCTAATATCAATATAGGTCAAATTAAAGTGGGAATTAATATCATTTTAATTATTTTAGAAACTGTATTTGCTATTCTGATATGCTGGCTAGTAGGCAAAAGAAATCCAATAAAAAATAAAAATTAAGTGTATAAAATAAAAACAGATTCATCATAATGACTCTGTTTTTTTGCATTTAGACAAAAAATTCATCATAATATATTTAAAAGTAATAAGGAGCATATAATGACAAAAATTCCTTTTAAAGCAGTAGCAGTTGACATGGATGGAACCTTTGAAAATGATAAAAAAGAATTTGATCATCAAAGATTTGAAAAAATTCTAACTGACTTGCGCAGGCATCATGTTCACTTTATTGTTTCAAGCGGGAGACCATTATCTCGTTTACGACAAGACTTTTATGATTTTTTAGATCGAATTGATATTGTCGCTGACAATGGTTCAATTTTAACTCAAGACAATAAAATTATTTCACGACATGTTTTTACTTACCGCACTGGAATCAAGTTGATTAATTTTATTGAGACAAATTATCCAGAAATTAATATTGCAGCCAGTGGCTTAGAACGAGCATATGTTAACAAAAAAGCTCCAATTCAATTTAAAAATTTAATGCATTTCTTTTATCCCAATGCCATTGATATTGGGGATCTAAGGGATATTCCTACCAGTGATAGTCTAACTAAACTCACGTTGAAATGCTCCTCAGAATTGGCTAATGAACTTGAACGAAAATTTAATCAAAACAATCCCGAAAGAATTCATTGTACAACTAGCGGATTTGATAATATCGATGTAATGCCAAGCAATGTTAACAAAGGCCAAGGAATTAAATATTTCTTACGTTACTTTGCTATTAACCCTGAAGAACTAATTGCCTTTGGTGACGGAATGAACGACCAGGAAATGATTGAACTTGCTGGTTACAGTTACGCAATGGAAAATGCAGACGAACGTCTTAAAAAAATTGCTAAATATGAAGCACCAAGCAATAATGAAATGGGTGTCTTACAAGTGTTAGAAAGTTATTTAAAGCAAGCAGACTAAACACTAAACTATAAATTAATAAAGATAAAAAGGACAAATTTCATGAATTATATCGAAGTACGCCACAATTTCAAGCGCTATCATAGTGGTGAGACAGAAATATTGGCAAACAATAATGTTAGTTTTTCAATCGAAAAAGGTGAATTAGCTATTATTTTAGGCGCTTCGGGAGCTGGTAAATCAACCATGCTGAATATTTTAGGCGGAATGGATACTAATACATCAGGTGACGTGATAATTGATGGAAAAAATATTGCCAACTACAATAAACGACAATTAACAGCATATCGTCGTAATGATATTGGGTTTGTATTTCAATTTTACAATTTAATTCAAAATTTAACTGCCAAGGAAAATGTTGAACTAGCTTCCGAAATTGTATCTGATTCCTTAGACCCAGTTCAAACATTAATCAATGTTGGTCTTAAAAATCGTATCAATAATTTTCCTGCTGGACTATCAGGTGGCGAACAGCAGCGAGTGGCAATTGCTCGTGCTGTAGCTAAAAATCCCAAGATACTACTTTGTGACGAACCAACTGGTGCACTTGATTATCAAACCGGCAAAAGTGTTCTCCAAATAATTGCTAATATGAGTCGTAACAACGGTGCTACGGTTGTAATTGTTACACATAATAGTGCATTAGCACCTATTGCTGACCGCGTAATACACTTTCACGATGGACAAGTTACTAAAATCGAACACAATGCTCATCCAGAAAATATTGCTAATATTAAATGGTAGAAATGATCAATTATGAAAAAAATAATTTGGAAAAATTTTTGGCAGTCAATTGCTCATACGAAGGGGCAATTTCTATCAATCGTTGGTCTTATGATGATTGGTGCTTTTGCATTAGTTGGTTTATTTGTTACTGGTCCAGATATGCGATCTACTGGAAATCATTACGCGCAAAAATTAAATACTCCTGATTTAACTGTTATTAGTAACTATGGTCTTGATCAAGGGGACACAAAGAAAATTCGTCAAGTTAAAGGACTAAAAGATGTCGAATTTGGCTATATGACAGACACTGTCTTGAAAAATAGTGATGACAGTTTTAGGATTTTTTCTAAGCCAAGTAAAATCGGAAAATACCAGATAACTAAGGGATACTTACCAAAACACAAAAATGAAATTGCTTTAGCTGATCATTACTCAAATAAATTCAGATTAGGTCAAATAGTTTCTTTTTCTGAGAAGAAAAATATTCTTGGCTTTACTTTACTAAAACGAAGACGTTTTAAAATTGTTGGTTTTGTACGCTCCAGTCAAATCTTGTCGAATGTAAATTTGGGACAAAGTAGTAGTGGTACGGGAGAGTTAAAAGGCTTTGGCGTCGTTATGCCTACAGCATTTAACCATAAGGTATATACAATTGCCAACTTGACCTATCAAGATTTAAATAGATTGGACTCTTATGGCAAGGATTATACTAATAAAGTCAGCAGTCATAAAAAAGAATTACAGAGTATCCTGAGAAGTGAAGCCTCTAAGCGAAAGAGTCGAATCATTACTTCTGTTGAAAAAGAACTTCAACTAAAAAGAAGTCAGTTAGATAATACACAACAAAAATTTCAATTAGGGCGTCAGGAACTTGACGCAGCTCAAAACCAATTAAAGCAACAAAAAGCCACTTTAACTGCTCAAATAAAACAAAACCCCTCATTAGAAATGCAACAAGTGCAAGCAGAGCTAATAGCAAAAGAAAAGCTATTACAAAAGAAGAAACAAATTCTTGATCAAAAAGCTGCTGAAGTTGAGCCTAGAATTAAAGCTGGTAAAAGAAAATTAGCTAACACCAACAGACAATTAAATAATCTTAATTTGCCATCTTACAATGTTTATAATAGGCGCGAAGTTCCAGGCGGTGAAGGCAATGTTGTGTATACCACTGTAGCGCAAGTAGTTGAAGATTTAGCAAAGGTCTTCCCTATTTTTCTTTATTTTGTTGCTGCCTTGGTCACTTTCACCACTATGAATCGTTTTATTGATGAAGAAAGAATTAATTCAGGTACACTTAAAGCACTTGGCTATGACGATTATGTCATTATCAATAAGTTTATCTGTTATGGCTTTCTTTCTGGCACAATTGGAACAATTATTGGTGTATATTTGGGGCATACTTTATTACCCCAAATCGTTTATCATGCCTACTATAAATCGATTACAATCCCTCCAATTGAGGAGCATTTCCACTGGCAAATTAGTTTAGTTGCATTAATCTTATCATGGATTAGTTCCGTTTTACCGGCATATTTGACAGCTAAAAATGAATTTCGTGAAAAGCCAGCAGCTTTATTGCTGCCTAAACCACCAGCAGTAGGTGCTAAAATTATACTTGAACATTTTCCATTTATCTGGAATCATTTAAGTTTTACGCATAAAGTGACCGCACGAAATATTTTTCGGTATAAAAAACGAATGCTAATGACTATCTTTGGTGTCTGCGGATCTGCAACTTTACTTTTTGCAGGTTTTGCTGTCAAAAATTCAATCAGTAATATGAATAATCGGCAGTTTTCTGGGTTAATTCATTACAACATGATCGTCGCTCAAAAAACACCACTTACGCTTCAAGAGAAACAAGATCTCAATTCTAGATTGCATGGTTCTAATATTAAATCTGAAATATCAGTTTATTATGAATCCATGTCTAAAGTAGCGGGGGAAAATGCTGATACGCAAGATATTACTTTGATTGCTCCTAATTCAAGTAAACAACTCAAAAATTATGTTCATTTAGACGATCGTCAATCTAAACGTCCAATTTCACTAACAAATCATGGTGTTGTTATTTCTGAGCGCTTGGCGAGTTTATTAAATGTCACTAAAGGCGATCACATTACTTTAACTGATAAAAATAACCATCAGCGCACTATGAAAGTCGCAGATATCACTGAAATGTACATGGGACATTTTGTTTTCATGGATCGAACACAGTACGAAAAAATTTTTAGCTCAAGGTACAAAGCAAATGCACACCTAGTTAAGCTTAATGACGGTAGTCGCCAGAATACTAAGAAAATGGCAGCTAAATTTATGAATTTGACTGGTGTTATCGGGGTAGTTCAAAATACTGCTATTAGCCAAGAATTAGATGTTGTCGTTCAATCTTTAAACATGATTATGTTGGTCTTAATTGTAGTAGCAGGACTTTTGGCAATTGTTATTTTGTATAATTTAACCAATATAAATATTGCTGAACGCATTCGCGAATTATCAACAATTAAGGTTTTAGGTTTCTATGATAAAGAAGTCACGATGTATATTTATCGAGAAACAATTTTACTAACGGGAATAGGGATTTTAGTAGGTTATCTAACTGGCGATTTACTTTATCGTTATATTCTTTACGTTGTTCCACCTGCCAATGTCATGTTTAATCCGGCACTTTCTGCTTCAAGTTTTTTATGGCCTTTAGGTGTCATTGGTATTATCACTATTATTCTAGGCTTTATAGTGAATAGTAAACTGAAAAATCTTGATATGCTAGACGCATTAAAATCGGTTGATTAAGCTTAAAAGAAAAGAAGTTGTTTTTAAAAGCCAGATCCAATATAATTTAGGATCTGGCTTTTAATATTTCTTTATTTTAATCATCATTTATATCATTCAATCTTTCATACAATTATTAATTGCTCGTTGCTTAATCTTATATATCAATGGTCCCTTTGCATCAGCATAATCTTGAACCGTTGGCCAGCGTCGTGTTGCTAGTTTTTGTTTTAATTCTTGATATTTTAACCGATTGGTATCATTTTTTCTTAACTAATCACGAAAGAGGATTAAGTCTTTAGCTTCTTGACTATCCGGACCATATACATGAAGGTGTACATCAGGATCAATGCCAAGAAACATTCAATGCTCTTGAAATTCCGGCTCCCGAATTCGTAAAGTATAACCAGCTTGTTGTAATTGAAAAGCATAACTTGCTTCAGCACTAGGATTAAGAACAACCAATAAAATATCAATAATGGACTTAGACATAAGTCCCGTAACGGCAGTAGAACCAATATGCTCAATTTTTAAAGCCGTCGAACCTAAAGCTTGTTGAATTTTTTCCCTTTCAATTTGAAAAAATTAGGGTCATTTATTGTTATATTTAACCAGCTTAACCGACTGATTTTGGTCAACTTGACCAACGGTTACTTGCTGTAAATATTTTAGAGAAGTCATTTTAAAACCTCAAAATAAAAAACTGCTTAATTTAAATAGCAAAATAATATTTTTATGTTATAATTTTAACATAGCTTTAATGTAAATCATCAACAAATCTTCAAATTAACCTGTAAAATCATGATGTCACCCTTCCTTAATAGTGACACTTAAATTTACAACTAATTTTGGAGAATTTATTTTGGAAAATATTTTAGAAGTAAAACATTTAAAAAAGATTTATCATAGCAAGAATGAAAAATTTCACGCCCTTGAAGATATATCTTTTAACATTAAAAAAGGACAAATTGTTTCTTTACTTGGTCCTAATGGTGCTGGTAAAACAACGATTGTTTCAATTATTGGTGGCTATTTACTGCCAACCGAGGGACAAGTATTGCTTAATGGTCAAAATATTATTGGCACAACCCATCACCCGCATATAGGTGTCTCTTTTGGCGGTGATCTCGGTTTTTACCATCGGGCAACCGCCGCCCAAAATCTTGCTTTCTTTGCCGATTTGGCTCGAATACCGTATCGCCAGCAAAAAGCTGAAATCACTCGCGTACTAGAAATTGTTAATTTAAGCAACGTGGCGAAGAAAAAGGTCGGGCAATTTTCTAAAGGTATGACGCAACGTCTGCATATTGCGCGAGCGCTTTTAGGTAACCCACATCTTCTTTTACTGGATGAACCAACTAGCGGACTCGACGTCGAAATTGCTAAAAGCATTCGCGATACAATTAAAAATCTTTCTGATTTTGGAATCAGTATTTTACTAACCAGCCATACCATGTCTGAAGTGGAAGCTTTGGCCGACCAAATTATCTTAATTGGCGCGGGACGAATTTTTTCAACTGGAACAGTTGCTGATATTGTTAAAGAATCACGGGTCACCCATATCGATCGCCCTGCCACTTTAGAAGAATCATACTTAGCCTTAGCACCAGAATTGCGGAGGAAATAATATGAGATTTATCCGCCTGTTTTGGTTTCACTTTAAAGAATATCTGTCAGATCAATATTTTGTTACTTTGACTTTGACGAGTACCCTGTCCATCTTTTTGGTGCAATACACACTCGCCTATGCCAATCATCAATTAACCAACACTAGTATATGGTTACAAAGTGCAATCTTTGGCATGTGGTCTTCTTGTACCACAGCTGCTGGCAGTATCGGCTTTGAAAGATACAAGGGAACTTTGCCTTATTTAATTAATAACGCTTACGATGAACGCTTATCTTTAATTGCCTTATTATTGCCAGCTTCAACATATGGCTTAGCAGCTTTTCCGCTAGCTTGGTTTCTTGCCCAACTTTTAGGGGTTACAACTGGCGCAATTACTTTCAAGTTTAGTTTAACTGTTATTTTATTATGGCTAGCCATGGCAACTATGGGAATTTTTATTGCCTCTTTCTTTACCCTCACTCCCAATGCAATTACTTATGAAAGTTTGATTGGTACACCACTTGTTCTACTTTCGGGACTCTTTGGAAATCCTGTTTTTTTGCGACCACTTATAAAAATTGCCCAGTGGTTTATTCCCATGACAACTCCAATTGCTGCTTTAACTGGTACTAGTTCAACCCTTAATTGGTCGGCTTATTTTTCTAGTTTAATAATTTGGTTTTTTTTAATAATCTTAATGGTTAAAAAAATTAACCAGTTAGCACGTAAGAAGGGAGAATTAAATTTAATCTGATGCTTAAAACACAATTTTCATCATTATCATTTTTGGCAAATTGGCGCACTATCCTAGTCTACTTTTTTATCACGCCTTTTGTTGATATGCTACTTTTAGTTTTAATTAATGCGCAATATACTGGGCACTTTGACTGGTCCATCGTTTTGGCATCAATTGCCATTGATGCCACTCATCTTTCAATGACAACCATGACCCAATCACTAATTACCGACGCCAACTTAGGAATTGACTATGAAATGATTGCTCAACGGCCCTTTAGCTTTCGTTACTGGACAAATAAAATTTTTGTGGCTTTGATAGTTGGCTTTATTCTAGCAACATCTAACTTAGCCCTTGCCCTAATTTTTGGTGCACCACTTGTAATTATTAACCGCGTTATCATGGTTTTACCATTATTATGTTTATTTGGCATAATTTTAGGCTTTACTGCCTGGGCCATTAGTTGGGAAATGAATGACCCATATTTTCTGTCAAATCTTATCAGCTCGGTGATGAGTCTAGTAGCCGGAATTTTGGTGGCTATTTCGGCCTATCCCAAATGGCTAGAAAAAATTGCTCTACTTTTCCCTTTTTATGGTCCTATCAATTTAATTAAGTTTAAATATGCTGATTTACGCAGTAGTATTTTAGTTACGATAATTTGGTTAATAATTGGAATTATAACTTATATCGTACAAAGCAAACATGTTTTAAAGACCAGACATCATAAATACAATTAAGTAAATTATTACTTTTTCAACTTAAACTAAAAAATGGCTTAATAAAAAAGCGGATACTTTAACAGTATTCGCTTTTTATTATCACTTAAATATTTATATTTTGCTTTTGCCTAACAAAACCGAGCTAATAACAACTGATAATGAACTAAAGGCCATTGCCAAACCCGCAATCTCTGGACTTAAAACCAAACCAACTCCGGCAAAAACTCCAGCGGCAATCGGAATGCCTAAAACATTATAAATAAATGCCCAGAATAAGTTGAGTTTTATTCGTTGAAAAGTTTTCCGACTCAACTTGAGTGCACGAACAACTGCTAGTAAATCATTATTCATTAGAATAATGCCACCAGCATCTATTGCCACATCTGTACCGGATCCCATTGCAATTCCAACATTTGCTTGTGTTAATGCGGGCGCATCATTAATTCCATCACCCACAAAAGCCACATAGTGTTTTTCTTGCAATTTTTTAATAACATCTGACTTATCGGTGGGTAAGACACCAGCGATTACCCGATTTATGCCGACTTGCTCGGCAATTGACTGTGCTACTTTTTGATTATCACCAGTTAACATTACGGTTTGCAAACCCATTTGTTTAAGCTCACTAATCGCTTCTTTTGCGTTCTTTTTTGGCGCATCTTGAATTGCAATTAAGCCAATGACTTCATTTTGAACTGAAACAGCAACAACCGTTTTAGCTGCTGTCTCTAATCTCTCTGCCTCATTGGCCAAACTTACAGAAATTTTCAAATTAGCAGCAGATATTAATTTGCCAATGTAGACAGATTCAGTCCCAATTTTACCACAAACGCCGCGTCCCTCTAGAACTTGAAAGTCACTAACAACTGCAGGTACTATCTTTTCTTTGTTGGCATAGGTAATAATTGCAGCCGCCAGTGGATGTTCCGATAACTTTTCTAATCCAGCAGCAATTGGCACTACCTGTTGCTTGTTACCAATTAGATCAGTTACTTCAGGTTTACCTTCGGTCAACGTGCCAGTTTTATCAAAAACCATTGTTCCAATATGATTAGCAGCTTCAAGAATTTCACCATTTTTGATCAAAATTCCCATCTTGGCTCCCCGGCCAGTTCCAACCATTAAAGCAGTTGGTGTAGCCAGGCCTAGGGCACAAGGACAGGCAATTACCATTACACTAACGGCATAATTAAGTGCAGTTGGAATGTCTTGTCCTAAGAAGACATTCCAAACAACAAAAGTAGCAATAGCAATAATTAATACAGTTGGTACAAAAATATTGGCAACTTTATCTGTCAATTTTTGTATTGGAGCATGACTACTTTGTGCCTTTTTGACAATTGCAATAATTTGAGCAAGCATTGTATCATTACCAACTTTTTCAGCTGTAAAAACAAACGAGCCTGTTTGGTTGATTGTTGCTCCGATTACCTTGTCACCAACTGTCTTTGTCACAGGCATGCTTTCACCTGTTATCATTGACTCATCAATATTTGATGAACCTGAAATTATCTTTCCATCAACCGGAATTTTTTCACCAGGTTTTACCTGTATTAAATCATTTTTAACGACTTGACTAACGGGAATTTGGATAAAATCTTGCCCACGTTTAACAAGAGCATTTTTTGCATTTAAGTTAATTAGTTTACTTATAGCACTAGAAGCATTGCTACGCATTTTTTCTTCTAACACTTGACCTAGTAAAACGAATGTAATAACAAAAGCGGCCGTTTCAAAGAAGACCGGTCGCTTCGTCAACATTGCATAAACACTATAAATGTAAGTCGTTAATGTCCCAAGCGCAACCAATGTATCCATGTTGGCATGATGCTTTAAAAAAGAAGCCCAAGCACTTGTGATAAATTGACCAGCAGCAAGAAACATAATAATGCTTGTAAGCACAAACATTGTCCAATTACCACCCGGGAGCATCCAACCCGTGAAGGGATAAATGATCATTTCTAACAACATTGGTATTGATAGGATTAACGACGTCCAAAATCGTGTTGTAATTTTCATATTAAATCTCCCGCAAATTTACTTTACAATAACTTTGCCATGAAACATATTCATACTGCATTGCCAATTGTACTCACCAGCTTTGGTTGTATCTATCTTAACTGATTCAACTTTTCCTTCAGGCAATTTTTGATTAATTCCCAAATCGGAGAAGATTACATGATCAAGACAACTAGCAGAATCAAGTCGCTTAAAGTTTAATGTTGCAGGAATCCCACGCTTCAAAATCACTTTTTCAGGAGAGTAACCGCCCTTGACAGCAATATCAACACTTTGCTTATTCTTAGATACTTCAGCCATTTTTGTTTGCACTGTATGCTTTCCGAAAAACCACCATGCAATAAAAGAAATGATAGCTATTCCAGCAAGTAAGATGATAATCTTTATCATGATAATTTCTCCTTTTTATCTTAATTTTTGTTTTATGTTTACATTTGTAAACTATAATAAGTATATGACAATTAGCTAAAATTGTAAATTTTAATGCTCAATTACTTAATGACAAAAGCATCCAGCTATCTGTCCCAATAAACCTAGTATTAAACTTTATTTTCAACATTAACCTTCAAATATTGGTTGATTTAAATTTGGATTTTGAATAAAAGCTATTTCAATTAGTTCCACTTACAAAATAAAGCCACAGATTGTTTTACAATCTGTGGCTTTAACTATTAAATTTACTTATCGCTTCTTAATAATATCCATTTGCTATAAGTCATATCATCAAACTTTTTCTGATCATATTTATCAGAAAGCTCTTTAGTTCGAAAGTATTGGTTGATTACTGTACCAGCTTGCGGATTACCTTCAAAAACTACAGTTTCTTTCTTACCATCAATTTCTTCAACTTTAGAAGTAAAGGCATAACTATTATCAATTGTTTTGTTACTTACTGGGGTAACAATAATCCAGTTATCACCGTTTATCTTCTTTTCACTGATGCGAACGAACTTAGCAAGTTTTTCTTTATTCTTTTCCTGCCATTTTCTTGACATTTGCCAAGGAGATTTTTTGATGCCCTTTAATTTACCACTGACAACTGCATTAACATATTCTCCGCTAGTAGGCAATCCCAAACCGGTTTGATGAAAATCTAATGGTTCCATTCTTAATAAATTTTTACTATACCATTTACCTTGCAATGAGTCTGGGAATGTATAGGATTTTCCAAAAGCAACCTTAACTGCTTTGGTACGTTTATTTACTTTGCTTCTTCTGCCTTGTTTTATTTTAGCTGCTTGCAAAGTTTGTGCTTTTGTAGCAATTAAGCTAGAAGCGGTCGATACACCGATTGTGGTAGCTGCCAACACAGTTAAAATCTTTTTACTTTTCATGTTTTGTCTCCTAATAAAACTTTTATCATTGGATTATATCATAGGTAATAAATAAAAGAAGCTAATAAGCCTCAAAATAAAATGTAAGATTTTAGCAATATCAGTAACTTGTTAAGTTCTAATTTATTTATTAACAGCAGTTAATTTGGGCATTTTCTTCTTAGCAATATAATCAATTACTTTGACATATTGCCCTTTATGATGAATCGCAATGTACTGCATGGTTGGATCATAACCGCCAACATAAATTATCTTATAAGGTAATTTTTTGCCCGACTTGTCAATCGCCTGTACATTGTAATATTTTTGCGTATTCTTAGGAACCTTGGCATAATCAACTCTCATCTTAATCATTGGATTAAGATAGTCAGTGTATTGGTTATGAATAAAAAATGGAGAAGTAAATAAAACAACTAAACTAGCAATAATTGAAAAAACTATTTTTTTCATTTTTAATCCTCACTTTTATCAATTTCAATTTTCTTATTATTTAATTTAATCACATAATCGCATTGCCGCCAAACCTGTGGGTCATGTGTCGCAATCATAATCGTTGTTTTGGGATCAAAGCCAGTTAACAAAGTATTTAAAACAATTTGACTATTTTCTGAATCTAGTGACCCAGTCGGTTCATCAGCAAAAATCACCTGTGGTTCTTTCAAAATGATTCGTGCTAATGCTACGCGTTGCTGTTCACCGCCACTTAACGTGTATACTTTTTGCTTAAGTGGCAACTTGTCTAAACCAACCTGTTCTAAAGCTTGTCTCATCTTAATATCTATTTCAGCTTTAGCCAATTTTTGGTTTGCCAGACCAAGTAGCAAGTTTTTCTTAACTGTTTGCGTATCAATTAAGGCAAAGTTTTGAAAAATAAATCCAAAATCTTCACGGTATAATTTTCTTCGATTTTTGGAATTGATTACTATGTCATTAAAACTAACCGTACCTGCTGTTGGTGGTTCTAATCCGCTTAAAACATTCAAAAAAGTCGTTTTGCCGGCACCACTTTTACCAACAATTGCATAACTTTTACCAGTTCCTAAACGGCAAGTAAGATCTGCAAAAATGGTCTTTTCTTTAAATTTTTTAGTAAGGCATTTGATTTCAAGCATTTTGTAACTCCTAATTCCCATGATTAAGCGTAATTAATAAATTTTTCTCCGCCCAGTGCCACATTAATAAGATAATTAAACCTTCTAATAAAAGATATGTTAAAGCTATTGGCATCAAAGTTAAATACTTTAATTTTATCAAAATACAGGTAACGATTAACAAATCACATCCTAGATTGATAAATAAGAACGAAGTAACAAGTTTGGTATTCGATTTACCAAATACTCGATAAATTGCCATTTTTTGCCGTTGACTTTGCAAGAAAGTTGAACTCACGAATAAAATAATGAAGGATAGTTGGAACAGTGATAAAACTGTTATGATGGTTAACATGATTAATTCATTATTTGCTTTACGATTATAATCATCTAATCGTGCCTGTTTACTACTTATCCCAATCACATATGGAGTTAATCCTAGATGTTGAATCAACCTTTTAAGTTGGCTAAGATTAGGAAATTGAACCATCCCTTGACTTGCTGAGGCAGAATAAAAATCATCTGATAATAACTTGTCGTTAACAACTACAATTAAGGGATTGGTTGATATTGATGATGAAATTTCATATCCAATAGTATAATTAAAAATTTGTTGATCACTAGCAATCGGAATAACCTGAATTACGGGTGAATAATTTTTTTGATAATAATTCGGTAAAGTATTTTGAAATTTAATAAAGCTTTTTAACTGCTTTTTAGCTTGTTTAACCTGGTCTAAGCGATTGCGAGGGACTAACAATAAAATTTGCTTGTCGCTAGATTTGCGAGGTTGTAAATGGAATTCACTTTGATTAATAAAATTTTGATTGGCAATAATAACATTGCCATTATCAGTGCTCGTAGACCGTTGGGCAGGCTGATAAATTTGCGAATTGTGAGCCAAAATCACGCTTGAGGACTGGACTACCAATCTATGAACCATTCGAGCTACTTTTCTATCTTCAGAGTGGTTTTTAATATGCCATACGAGCATTGGAGAATATGTATTCTTTTTTACACGCCACTTTTCAATAATTTTAACATCGTTCGTGTAAGTTTTATTGCTGTTGTATAACGAAATCGTATTAATTATAATCAAAATTAAAAGTACGGCTTTTAAGATATAACCAATCAATAAAAAAGGTCGTGTATGTTCAGCTCCTTTTATTGCTGCAGATGGGTTGATTAAGGCCAAAACCACATAAGACAAAAGATTTAAAATAAAAAAGGCAAGAAATAATATCACTAAAATCCCACACAAACGCGGTATGAAAAAACTAAAGCTACTACGGGTTAAAGTGCAGAAACTCCAAATAAGTATTCCACCAATAATTAAGCTGAAGGCCAAAACAAGACTTACAGCTTCATCTTTTAAATCCGTAATAATGATTTGATTAGTACTTAAACCATTAATCTTCATAACTGCATAAGCTTTAAAACGATAAACTTTTTCTAGTACCATGACAATAAATAGAATGCCAATGATATTTGCAGTAATAAGTAAATTGGTAGTAGAAAGATCAGCTAAAATTGATAACAGAAAAGACTTGATTGATAAGGGGTTATCAATTATGTGCACTTTCATTCCCAATGTATGCAATTGTGATAAAAGTTGCTTTAATACTGTTGGATTAGCATTAGTACAATATAACCCATATATTTCTTCTAGTTCAAAATCCTTATTCGTCAGTTTTTTAACGGATTTATTTTGATAAAGAGAAAAATTATTAGTCTTTGTTCCCAAATCATAAACAATTTTAGTTTGATGACCATTAAAATTATCAGTTCGTAATTTAACCAGTGATATATGATTATCTTTAGAAAAATGCTTTAAGGTCTTAAAAAAGTTCTTTTTATTGTGCTTTTTATTCCATTTAATAGTATTTTTTTTATCCCAATTTTTAACAACTTTTGAGTCATAGACATCAATGACTGTTTTACTGTTTGGAACTGAATTATTATCTGAGGAACTAATCAATTCAAAAAATAGAACAATTACTATAATTGATATCAGTGAATATAGAAGAATTTTTGTTTTTCGTAACATATATTTAATCCTTGTTTTTACTTCAAGTAAATCATCAATATGGCGTTTTCATTAAATAATAATTTATCATTATAAAGTCTTAGGCTCTACATTAAAAGCAACAATATTATAAAAAATTAAAAAAATAAATAGAGAAGAAGCATTTTTCATCATTTAGTTACTTCATTATTGTCATGTATTTGGATAAACAAAAACAGCTATTGCTTAGCACAATAGCTGTTTTTTTAATCTTTTTAATTTAGTCTTGGTAGTTAACTAAGTCTAAGTAGGAGTCTGGCTTCAAACTAGCCCCACCAACTAAACCACCATCAATATCTGGTTTAGCCATTAATTCTTTCACGTTTCCTGGGTTAACTGAACCACCGTATTGAATGCGAACGTTTTCGGCCGTTTCGTCATCGTATAAATCTTTGACTGTGTCGCGAATTGTTTTACACATTTCTTCAGCTTGTTCGGAAGTAGCAGTCTTACCTGTACCAATTGCCCAGATTGGTTCATAAGCAATAACTAAGCTTGAAACTTGAGCTGCAGTTAAACCATTCAAAGCAGCTTTAATTTGACCAACAACCCATTCTTCTTGCTTGTTAGCTTCACGTTTTTCAAGTGATTCACCACAACAAAGAATTGGCGTAATGTTGTTAGCAAACAACGCTTTGGCCTTTTTGTTAATGTCTTCATCAGTTTCGTGGAAGTAGTCACGACGCTCTGAGTGACCAATAATGCAGTAGTTAATGCCCATTTCCTTTAGAACCTTAGGTGATGTTTCACCAGTAAAGGCACCTTCATTTTCGAAATAGGCATTTTCTGCACCGACCTGTAAGTCAGAACCTTGAGCCGCTTTTTGTAAAGCATCAAGATCAACAGCAGGTGCACAAATTAAAGATTCGACTTTACTTGCTTGGGGCAACTTATCCTTAACTGCAGTAACAAATTCTACCGCTTGGTTAGGATTCATATTTAACTTCCAGTTACCAGCAATAATAGGTGTACGCATTTATATCAACCTCTCTTCTAGTTTATTTGTCCGAAATGCAGGCAATTCCTGGTAATTCCTTACCTTCAAGATACTGTAAGGAAGCACCACCACCAGTTGAAATATGCGTAATCTTAGGAGCAATACCCAATTGCTTTGCAGCAGCTGTTGAATCACCACCACCAATAATGGTTGTTGCATCTGTTAATTCAGCTAATGACTTACCAACTTCAAGAGTACCCTCAGCAAAGTTGGACATTTCAAATGCGCCCATTGGTCCATTCCAAACAACCGTCTTAGCATCTTTCAAGATTTCCTTGAATTTTTCAACAGTCTTAGGACCAATATCGAGTCCCATCATGTTGTCAGGTATATCATCACCAACAACTTCACGCGCTGCATCATTTGAAAACTCAGTTGCAGCAACATTATCAACTGGTAATACAATCTTACCAGCTGCATCTTTTAACAATTGCTTAGCCAAGTCAACCTTGTCAGGTTCAAACAATGACTTACCAATATCATGACCTTGTGCTGCCAAAAATGTGTAAGCCATTCCCCCACCGATTAAAATGTGGTCTGACTTTGGAATCAAGTTGGTAATGACATCAATCTTGTCAGAAACTTTAGCTCCACCTAAAATAGTTACAAATGGGTGAACTGGGTTAGCAACAGCATCACCTAAGAACTTGATTTCCTTTTCCATCAAGTAACCAGCCGCTGCAGGCTTACCAGATTTCTTCATGGCTTCAGCGATACCAACGTTGGAAGCATGACTTCTGTGGGCTGTACCAAAGGCATCGTTTACATACATGTCACCCAATGATGCCCAGTATTCGCCAAGTTTTGGATCGTTCTTACTTTCACGCTTGCCAAAGTCGTTATCAATATCTTGAAAACGAGTATTTTCAAGAACAACAACATCACCATCTTGCATGTTGTTAACTGCATCTTCAACTTTTTGACCTTCATTTTCAGAAACAAAAGTTACAGGCTTTGCGAGTAATTCACTTAAGCGCTCAGCAATTGGCTTAAGTGATAGTTCTTTTTTATCATCATCAGTCTTTACACGACCTAAGTGACTAAGCAAAATAGCCTTACCACCATTTTCGATGATGTATTTAATAGTTGGAAGAGCAGCAACAATTCTGTTGTCATCACCAATCACGCCATCTTTGATTGGTACATTGAAGTCAACACGAACTAAAACCTTTTTATCTTTTACATCAAGGTCGGAAACAATTAATTTAGCCATCTATATCCTCCGATAACTTAATTATTTTATTTTAAGAAAAAAGACGGAAGGAAGAATTTCCCTCCGCCTTCTCTTTTACTACTTAATTAACAGTAATTAATTTACAGATTAAAGAGTAGCAAATTTCAACAAAGTACGAACCATTTGGCATGTGAATGAGTATTCATTGTCGTACCAAGCAACAGTCTTAACTAATTGATTGTCACCAGCAGTGGTTACCATAGTTTGAGTTGGGTCAAAGATTGAACCAGCAGTCATACCAACAATATCACTTGAAACAACTTCGTCATCGTTGTAAGCAAATGAAGGACTTTCATACTTCTTCATTGCTGAGTTAACTTCATCAGCAGTTACTTTCTTGTCAAGAATTGAAACCAATTCAGTTAATGAACCATCAGTAACTGGAACACGTTGTGCGTGACCGTTAACTTTTCCGTTCAATTCTGGAACAACAAGACCAATAGCCTTTGCAGCACCAGTTGAGTGAGGAATAATGTTAACAGCAGCAGCACGGGCAGCACGCTTGTTACCACCACGAACAGGTCCATCCAAAAGCATTTGAGTTGAAGTGTAAGCGTGGATAGTAGTCATTGTAGCTACCTTAATACCAAATTCTTTTTGCAAAGCATCAACCATTGGTGCCAATGAGTTAGTGGTACATGAACCAGCTGAAACAATTGTGTCACTAGCATCTAAAGTGTCATCGTTCACGGCGTAAACGATAGTCTTCAAGTCATTACCAGCAGGTGCTGAAATCAAAACTCTCTTGGCGCCAGCGTCAAGGTGAGCTTGTGACTTAGCCTTGCTTGTGTAGAAACCAGTACATTCAAGAACAAAGTCAACACCATCGTTTTTAACCCATGGAATGTTTTGAGCTTGTGGTTCAGCGTATACATGGTACTTCTTACCATCTACAACGATTGAATCTTCAGTAGCTGAAACTTCATGGTTAAAAGTACCATGAGTTGAGTCATATTTTAATAAGTGTGCTAAAAGTGCAGGGGTAGTTAAGTCGTTAATTGCAACAACTTCAATATCCTTTGTCTTTTCGCCCAAGTCCATAATCCGACGGAATGCTAAACGACCAATACGACCGAAGCCGTTAATACCAATTTTAACTGTCATATTCTAAAGTCCTCCTTAAGAACTATGTAAGAAATGTAAACAACATTTATTTTAAATGAGAATTATTTCTCCTTTAAAATCTTCTTTGAAGCACCCTCATCAGTAATTAACCAGGTTTGATGAGGAGCATTAGGCATATAAGCCTTGATTGCTTTGGCCTTTCGGCTACCACAAGCAAAAGCAAATATGTGGGGTATTTTATTTAGATTCTCAAACTGCAAGCCAACCTGTTGCACGCGGTCGACAATCTTTCCTTCGTTATCGAAAAAACACCCAAAACATTCGGTAACTACTTTTTTCTCGCGTAGTTCAGATAACCGAATTGAATCGTATCCCCTACGCCGTGCCATATCGTGAGCTAAACCAATCCCGTGAATTACAACATCTGTTTTCGAAATATCTTCAAGAACATCCGCAAATGTTGATTCTCTAATTAACGATTTATAAGCTTCTCTTGAAACTTGTTCTGGTAAATACAATGTTTTGTATTTACCACCTGTCTTAGCTGCCATTAACTGAACGATAGTGTTGCTTTGAATAGCAACATTCTCCCCCAAGGCGCCACGACCTGGCACAAACAATAATTGTCGATTTCTACCTAAACTTTTAGACAAATTGCCCGCTGATTTTGCAAGTGCTTCACCACCAAGAACAGTAATAATTGAATGTCCCAATGGTAAAAGCAAATCTAGCGCTGAGCTAAGCTCTTCACCCATTCTTTCGTAAACAAGTTGCTGCAAATCGCTATCACCGGGAACAATAATTGTTCTTTCAATACCAAGCTTACGCGCCAAATCAATTTCAGTTTGTCGAGCATTGAACAACCGATCAACAAGCGGTGCTGCATCTTGCAACATCTTCTTACCCTTTTCTGTCATAAACATGCCGAAACTCTTGATTTCAATTAAACCAAGATCACGAAGATACTCCGTTTCTGTTCGCACATTTCTTTCAGAAAGTCCTAAAGATTGAGCAACACTTCTTCGCCCAATAGGTGCATGAAGCTCTATCTGTTCTAAAACAAGATATCGTTGCCGAAAAACTTTCAACATATCAGGAACGAGGGCCTCAAGCACAGGAATCTCTGCGTTCATTAACCTCTCCTTCTCTGGGACAATTATGACCCTGTATTTGTCATTATTTGTCCCGCTTTGTCTAAAAATATAAGAGAAACATAGATTTATAAGTTCTAAATCTTACATCCCTCAATCGACAACTTTAGTATAGCAACCTCATTTAAATAATTCAAGTAAAACAGAACTTTGTTGGTAATTACTTTTCCCACAAAAAAGAATTTATCTTTAATAATTTTTCTGGTATAATGGTTAAAGTCATTTGGGGTCCTTAGTGTAATGGATCGCACGTAAGATTCCGGTTCTTAAAATCTGAGTTCGACTCTCAGGGGACCCATAGAGAAAAAGCTAAGAGGTGCATCTGCACCTCTTAGCTTTTTATTTTGTACAAAACAAATTATTTTAGCTTATTTAGTTGTACCTACGGTTAATTCTCCGCGTTGAGCAAACTCGACATATAGCTTGTTGCCCGAAACCGACAAACCTTCTATTTCACGTCCTACATTCAAATGATGTGTTTTTTTATAAGTGCCATTACTTGCAACCTTAAAAATATAATCATTAAAGCCAATGTAGAATTGATCATGACTTTGATCAAAAGTAAAGCCCTGAACTGGAGAGCCATTATTAATAAAGTTACCTTTCGTAGCACCAACTTCAACTGGAGTCCACGTATCACCGTTTCGCGTAACTTTCCAATATTCGTAATAATGATTACCACCATTATGGAATAAGCAGTACATCGTATTGTCATCGACAAAAGTTGCATTGTGAATATATCGAGGTGACATTCCGCTCCAGATTCTAAAACTCCAAATTTGGTTAATCTTCATATCGGATTTACGAATTTGCAAGATTTCTTCTGATTCACTTGAATTCTTAGACTTATTGTCATTAGCAAGAACATACAGATAGTTAGCTGATGAACCGATGGCTTGACCATGACCGAGTTTAATGTAAGGACTAACCTTAATCTTAGAAGCATAGTTCTTAAAGGTCGACCACCTTAAATTCTGCAAATTCTGTGCCTGATATTTATTGATATGTCCTAGATCATATGAAACAAGATGGCCAAATTGATCATTACTTGAATTAAAAATTGCAGTAGTGAAATCAGAACCATGAACAGTAATTCCCTCTGGAATTACACCAACAACGCCCATTTTATCGCCAGTTTCACTATTATTAAGACTCACAAAGCGTGGTTCAAATAATTTTGTTCGTAAGGTTAATTCCCCCGCTTTAAAGACGTTTGATTTAGTTTCCGCTCTATAATGATGGGCCGCATTCCAATTTCTCGAAGAGGACTTTGAACTGCCCTTCCAAGTTGAAACTTCCTTGGGACCAGCAACCGGTGTTACATTGGCGTGCGCTATTCCTTCATTTTTATCAGAGCGCACGGTAACATCTACACTAGCTTTAGCTTGACCATAGCTATAATTTACCGTTGTTTTTCCTGGTGTTGCCGAATTAATCGTTTGCTGCGAAATATTAATTTTAGCTGGATTAACGGCGGTTCCGGTCCGATCAGTTACATAATTGACGGCATCGCGAGTATTAAAAGTGTAGTTACTGTTTTGAACCAAACTAACATTTTGAGCAACAGAAATCTGATTACGGGCAAAGAAATTCTGATTAACCCAACCGACAGTGCGCCCATCTACAATAATCTTCCAAAAAGTTCCCTTTTTGGTATTTACTGATTGCTTGGATTGAATTTGAGCAAGCTTAAAATGTTTGGTTGAAGTAAATTTACCGGCTGGACCACTCTTAAAAGCATGATGATATATAGCAAAATTTCCCGTACCAGGAATTTTAGTCACAGCTTTATGATAACTCTTAGCATTTATATACGAATTGTTGCCACTAACAAATAAGCCCATTGCTACTGTCATAAGTGCAATGGAGATTTTCCCTTTAGAAACTTTTTTCATTATTCTCCTACCTTTCATAATTCAATATATAATTTTACACAATTTCTGAGTACAAGCAATATAAACTATTACAAAAAAATTAGCATCATAATAAAACGATAGCATTATAACAACTTTTAGTTTAAAATAAAAAGTTGTTATAAATTTCATTAGGAGTATTAGTTTATGATTGAATCAGAAAATAATTCTAAAAAGATGATGTGGACTACTCTTGCTATCATGGCCTTCTCCACTGTGTGGGGCTTTGGTAATGTGGTTAATGGTTTCATTTATTTTGATGGAACAAAAGTAATCTTCAGTTGGATTCTTATCTTTCTAATGTTCTTCGTACCATATTCATTAATGGTTGGAGAACTGGGAGCTGTATTTAAAGATTCCGAAGGTGGTGTTTCCTCATGGATCAATGCCACGATGGGTCCAAAATGGGCTTATTACACTGGTTGGACTTTTTGGGCTGTTCACGTTGTATACATTTCAAGTAAGGGAACTGGTGGTTTGAGAGCCATGGCCTGGGGGATTTTTGGAAATACACATTGGTATGATAGCTTACCAACTGCGTGGACGCAGCTGGCTACTTTAGTTGTCTTTCTATTTTTCTGCTGGGTTGCAAGTCGCGGTGTTCCGGTAATTAAAACCTTATCGACAATCGCCGGATCATCAATGTTTATCATGTCAATTCTATTTATTATTATGATGTTTGCTGCACCAGCAATTAATCCTCATGCTGGATATATGAGCATTGGCTGGAATTGGAAGAATTTTGTTCCAGACTTTAATGTTAAATATTTTACATCTCTGTCTATTTTAGTATTTGCTGTTGGTGGTTGTGAGAAAATTTCACCTTATGTTAATAAGTTAAAAGACCCATCCAGAAACTTTCCTAAGGCAATGATTGCTTTAGCTGTTATGGTTATGGTGTGTGCAATTTTAGGGACACTTGCAATGGCAATGATGTTTGATCCAAAAGTTGTTAACCAAAACCTTAACGAATACATATCAAACGGCCCTTACATGGCATTTGATAAATTGGGACAATACTACGGTGTAGGTGGCTTGTTCATGTACATCTATTCTTGGTGTAATGTGATCGGCCAATTCTCAACCTTAGTTCTTAGTATTGATGCACCACTAAGAATGTTATTAGGTAGTAAGGAAGCTAAAGACTATATCCCGAAGAAGCTACTTAAAGTTAACAAAAATGGTGCTTATATCAACGGTATTTGGATGATTGTCATCCTGTCAGGCGGGTTAATTGTTTTCCAAGCACTATTACCTAATGCTCAAGCAGTTATGGCCCAATTAATTAAACTTAATTCAATCGTGATGCCAATGCGTTATCTTTGGGTATTTGTTGCTTACATTGCTTTGCGTAAACAAGTTGATAAGTTCCATACTCCGGGCAACTATCAAATGACTAAGCACCAATGGTTAGCCTTTGCAGCTGGAGGTTGGGCTTTTGCAATCAACCTAATTTGTTGTTTACTCGGTGTCTACTCTACTGACCCCTTAACACTCGGCTTGAATATCGCCACGCCAATTGTTTTATTCCTACTTGGTTTAATTTTACCGGCTATCCGGAATCACCAAGAAGCTAAAGCTAATGGTTAAATCAAACACCAAATAATTAAACCGCCTAAAGGCGGTTTTTTTCTTGCAATTAATGCTAAACTAATTCTAAAAAGGCAGGAGATGAAAATGGTGGAAAGTTCTTTGAAAGAGGCAACCAATTTATTACATCGTCATCACTTAAAAGCAACTAAACCAAGAATAAAGATTTTACACTATCTGATGACCCATCATGATCATCCAACAGCCGCCATGATTTATGACGCCCTCAGTAACAGGCAGCCTACTCACCGAGCAACAGTCTATAATACTTTAAATAAACTGGTTACTGCCGGAATTGTAATCGAAATCAGGAACGGTGACGAAGCAATTCACTACGACTATTTTATAAGACCACACTTTCACATTATTTGTACCAAATGTGGTAAAATCGCTGATGTTTTTTATTCAAATTCGAAAAAAATTGAAAATAAAATGCGCCAAGAAGCCAAAAAGCAAACCGGCTTTATACCTTCGGCTAGTCATTTAGAAATTTATGGAATTTGTCCCGCTTGTCAGAAAGTCAATATATCAAAATACCGTTGAATGATAGTTATTCAACGGTATCTTGATACAAAAAAAAGGACATAAGCTTGATAAAATTAGCTTATGTCCTTTTAGTTTAATTTAAATTAATATTATTCTGCAGCAATAATCAAATTATTTGATTAAAATTATAGTTTATTTTGCTTTATTATTAAAATCATTTACAATACTATTTATTTTGGCAAGTGCCTTGTCTTTGATTGAAACCATTTCAGAGCTTGTCTTCGCATTATCAATCTCTTTTTCAGCTTCACTTGCAGCTTGCTGTACTGCATGGATTGCTTCATCTGCATTTATAGGTGCCTCGGCATTACCAAAATCATTCCGTGCTTCCATTACTGCATTTTCAATATCTTTATATGATTCAGCCTTTGTAGCTACTGCATCCTTTTGGGCAAAATCACTCACAATACCTTTTATTTTGGCAAGAGCTTTATCTTTGATTGAAACCATTTCAGAGCTTGTCTTCGCATTATCAATCTCTTTTTCAGCATCACTTGCAGCTTGCTGTACTGCATCGATTGCTTCATCTGCATCTATAGGTGCTACGGCATTGGCAAACCCATTCCGTGCTTCCATTACTGCATTTTCAATATCTTTATATGATTCAGCCTTTGTAGCTGTTGCATCTTTTCCATTTGCTGGTGGGTTAATGTTACTACCGCCACCATTATTAGTACCATTGCCATTACTTGTACCGCTGCCGTTATTGGTACCAGTACCATTACTTGTACCGCCGCCGTTATTGGTACCATTGCCATTGCTTGCTGGTGGAGTTATTGGAGTTGCTGGATTAGTTGGGGTAATATCATCAACTGGTGCCTGCTTTACAGCAAAGGCTTTAGCAGGAATGTATCCGCGCTTTGTAGCGTAGAACTTCTTACCATGAATGGTAATGGCTTTACCAAAAATTCTAACCTTCTTGCCCTTAATCATCTTGCTACCCTTAATAGCTTTACCATTTCTGGTATAAAGAGAAGCACTCTTAGCTAATTTGCGTACTTTACCATCAACGTTAGCTGCCTTAATATATTGACCTTTGCCAATTTCATAGTAAGTTACCCCCTTAATGGTCTTTTTACCATAAATAGTAACTCTACTGCCGGCTCTAACGATTGCGCTTGTCTTAACAGCTTTCTTGCCAACTTTCTTGTAAACAGCAGAATTTACACCAACCACTTTATTCTTAGCTGCCTTAGCGCTAACAGTTGTTGCACTCATTGCATTTTCTTGGCCGCTTACTCCAGCAAAGCCAATTGACAATAATGCCGCTCCAGCGACTGAAACAATCATTTTCTTATTGAAATTACTTTTACTCATCTTTTCAAACCTTTCAATTAAAATTCGAACCAATCTACAACTAAATCACCCAAAACTAATAGCTTGTATAATAATTATTATTATCTTAACTAATGGGTCTCATCAAACTCAAAATTTCTCCTATTGCCTTTTACCACCTTAGTTTTTCAAGCACTGTTATTCTTAGACAAATGACCAGTAGCAGTGAATACACAGCATTCCCACGCCTTTTAATTTTGATCTCGATTAATTAACACCAAATAAGAATTTAACCGTAATATCAAAATCAATTTGTACTAATTGCTAATATGTAAGCTTAAAAGTACAGTGTAAAGCGTTATCTTTATGTTATGACTATTCGTTGAGTATTTAAAGACAATATATAGTAAAATAAAAAAAAAAAAAAAAAGCAATATATTACATTAAAGAGATAATCTTAAGAATTATATTTTATAAGATTTGAGATAATTTAAATTTGGTTCATGTTAATAGTTTAACGATTTTTCTACTTTTTATAATTTAACAATTAATAAATGATTGTTATAAATTTTGTCTTTTATAAATTCTTTGACGCTTATTTTTTAAGCTAGTCACAATTTCTTTCCAGAATTAAAATTAAATAATTGAAGTTACTCAATTATTACTAAGAGGCAAATTTCATGATAACCAACTTTCATTTATTTAATTTATTCATAAACAAAAAGCTTAATACCGATTAGACATCGGCATTAAGCCCTTAGTAATATTTAGTTTAATTAATGTTCATGCTTACTAGTAGTTCTGCTCTTTGTGCTAAATTAACATAAAGTTTATCACCACTAACAGACATTCCTTCAATTTCGCGACCAGTATCAAAGGTATAGGTTTGTTTTAATTCCCCATTACGCGCAATCTTAAAGATCAAATCATTAAATGCTAAGTAGAAGTTCTGATTCTTGGTATCATAAGTTAAGCCTTGGCAAGGAGAATTATTACTTACAAAGCTACCATCAGTTTTACCAACTAATTTTGGATACCAGTTGTCACCTTTACGGGTTAGTTCCCAGAATTCGTAGCGATTATTCTTGGTATCACGATATACCGTGTACATCTCATTATCCGAAACAATTACCCCATTATGGAAGTATCTTGGAGTATTTTCATCACCTACCCAAGTTTTAATAGTCCAAATTTTATTAATTTGTAAATCACTTTTACGAATTTGGATTAATTCTTCTGAGTCAGTACTTTCACGTAAAGTATTATCATTGTTTAAAACATAAATGTACTTATCACTTGAGCCCATAGCCTGTCCATGACCAATTGGAACATATGGACTAACCTTGATATGTTTTACATAGTTATTAAAGTCTTTTTGAGACATATCCAGCAGGTGTTGTGCGTTATATGGATCTTTCAAATTATTTAAATCATAACCAACAATGTGACCTGAAGTTAAATTGGTATGACTTAATAAACTAGTGTATGCCCAACCTTGCGAAACAGTCACTCCTTCAGGTATATGACCAACACGGTTAATATTGTCATCCGTTGGGTCTTTAACGCTTAATAAAACTGGTTGATAAAACCGCGTTCTCAAAGTTAAGTCACCACTCTTAAATTCATGTGGGGTGGTTTCTGGGCTATATTCATTTGGATTAATGTAGTTAATAGAAGAACCGTAGTGCGTCTTCCAAGCCTGATAATCGCTAGTTCCTTTTTGAGCAGGGAACGAATTTACTTCATTAGGATCGGCAATTCCCTCAGTGGTACTTTTTCTAATGGTAACTTTAACAATAGCGGTTGTATTACCGTAAGTATACTTAACTTTATAAGTTTTGGGTTTAGAACAAGTGATGCTATCACGAGATACTTGAACCTGATCATTATCAATTAC
Source organism: Lactobacillus sp. ESL0228 (assembly GCF_003692825.1). NCBI lineage: Bacteria > Bacillati > Bacillota > Bacilli > Lactobacillales > Lactobacillaceae > Lactobacillus > Lactobacillus sp. ESL0228. The sequence goes on along the minus strand of NZ_REHJ01000007.1, from coordinate 216,074 downwards.
TGTTCCCCATTTATTAGTTACATACGAAATTGCATCCTTGGGGAAGAAACTATAAAGCTCATTCCTAACCAAACTAACTGTCTTAGGCACGGCAATTTGGTTTCTTGCAAAAAACTTTTCATTAACATAACCAACTTCACGACCATTAACATAGATTCTCCAGTACCGATTTTTTTTAGTTTCAATCAGTTGGTCAGATTGAATATGACTATACCGAAAATTAATTCCATCAGCGACCTTTTTACTGACTTTACCATCAGAGATTTCTTTCCAAACTTTATAGTTTTTATTACCAGCGACCTTAGTCATCATTGAATAACCCGTAATGGTTTGCTTAGGCTGCTTTTCTTTCTTAGTGTTTTTATTGCCTGCATTACTGGTTGTACCAGCATTATTATCGATATCGCCCGCATCATCATCCATTGGTTCTTTAGCAGAACTATTTGCATCATTTGGTGTTTGCGATTGCTGTGATGATTTTGGCTGCGAATTTGTCGTATCAGCTAGAACCGGATTAGCGGATACATGAGCTGTAAGCGCTAAACTACCAAGTAACATCATCGAGAATGTTGCTATTTTATTAGAAAGCTTCAAAATATTTCCTCCAAAAATTAAATTCATTCTCTAAGTATATAACAATAGTGTCGTGATATATAATACAAATTTGATACACTTTCATTGACAGCAATCAATGTAAGTGATTTAATTAGCACTGTACTTTTTAGAGTGCTAAAAATTTGAACTTAAATTTAGGAGGTTAAAAAATGCTCGTACCTACAGTTATTGAACAAACTGCTCGCGGTGAACGTTCATACGACATTTACTCACGTTTGTTGAAAGATCGAATTATCATGCTCAGCGGTGAAATCAACGATGACTTGGCTAATTCAATTATTGCGCAATTATTATTTCTTGATGCTCAAGATAACACCAAGGATATCTCCCTTTACATTAATTCTCCTGGTGGTGTCATTACTTCTGGTTTAGCAATCATGGATACAATGAACTTTATTAAATCGGATGTTTCTACAATTGCAATCGGAATGGCTGCATCAATGGCCTCAATTCTTTTAACCAGTGGCACTAAGGGCAAACGGTTTGCATTACCAAATTCTACTGTTTTAATTCATCAACCTTTAGGTGGTGCTCAAGGTCAGCAAACTGATATTCAAATTGCTGCCAATGAAATCTTGAAGAGTCGTGAAAAGATCAATAAGATTTTACACGAAACCACTGGACAGCCACTTGAAAAGATTCAAAAAGACACTGAACGTGACAATTACTTAACAGCTGAAGAAGCAAAGGATTATGGCTTAATTGATGAAATTATGGCCAATCAAAAGAAATAGTTACACTAACTAAATGAAAGACTTATTAACACAATGCAAAATTTGTGTGGGGACTTTTTACAACACAGTAAAAGAGCTAACAGCTTCGTTTGTAAAACGAGGGTTGCTAGCTCTTTATTTTATTCATTTAAATTTTGTGCCAACTCATGTAACTTTTTAAATCGGTGATTGGCACCAGATTTAGAAATAGGTCCATCTGGAACTTGCGCAGCTATTTCCTTTAAAGACAATTCCGGATTGGCAAGCCTTAATCGTGCAATTCCCTGTAATTTTTCGGGAATACTTTCTAAGCCAACTTTGCGTTCCAGAAATTCTATATCTTCAACCTGTTTAGCCGCAGCTGTTGCAGTTTTTTTCAAGTTGGCAGTATCACAGTTAACCAATCGATTAACCGAATTACGCATATCACGCATAATTCGCAAATCTTCAAATGCCAACATAGCATTAAACGCCCCAATAATATGAAGAAAATCACCGATTTTTTGTGCTTCTTTCAAATACACAATATAGCCACGGCGTCTCTTAGTAGTTTTAGCATTTAATTGAAAATACCGATTCATTAAATCCAACAAATCATTATTATGATCCTGATAAGCAGAATAAATTTCTAAATGATAGCGACTCGTTTCTGGATTATTGACGCTGCCACTAGCCAAAAATGCTCCACGCAAATAAGACATTGCCCCTTCTCGCGAAGAACAAATACGTTTTGGAATCCGCGTAATCAAACCATTATTAGAAGTTAAAATTTCTAAATTAGTCAAAATTTCCTTAACATGATTTTGTAATCTAACTAAATATTGATTATTTTTCTTCAGTTTCATTCGGCGAGATACAATTAACAACGGTTCTACATGATAGGCCGTCTTAATTAACAAAAAAATCCGTCTAGCAATCGCTGGATTTTCAGTTGTTATATCAAGACTAAACTGATGATCATGAAAATTCAAAACACCATTCATACGCAAAAAAGCTGCCAACTCAGCTTTGGCATGTTCAGGATGAATTGTTAGCGAAGTCAATTCTTTTTTTACTTGGCTTGCATAACTTGACATTAATCATCTATTCCTTTCTGCGTGACATTGCCGCAAACGCTCGATTAATAATTTCCTTAGCTACTTTTTGACCATCATGAAAAACTAAACCACTATGCTGATCAATAAAGTCATCAGTTATTACCCGACATCCTTGCAAACGTAAGCCAGTAAAATCATTTTTAACAGGTTCAATATAAGCATCATAATCATTGGGATCAAATTTCGACATATCAATTTCAGCACCATTAACTAAAGTAGTGTCAATATAATGCCCCCCTAAATGATTGTTAATTACAGCTACATGGTCACAATCTGAGAAGTGATCCGTTTCACCTAATTGCGTCATAATATTGCAAATATAAATAACCTCGGCCTTTGTTTGACGCACAGCTTGACCTAAATTAGGAATCATCAAATTAGGTAAAATTGAAGTAAATAAGCTACCTGGTCCCAAGACAACAGCATCAGCTTGCGCAATTGAATTTAAAACAGGCTCAACTGCTTCTGGTTCTTCTTTCGAATTTGAATTCGTTACCCAAACTCGTTTAATCCGCTTATCCATGTTAGTAATTTCTTTTTCGCCAGCTTGAATTGAACCATCAACAAATTCGGCATTTAGCGTCAAGGGTTCATTAGAAGCTGGAAAAACGTGCCCGTCTACTCGCATCATTCGAGATAATGATTGAACCGCATCAAAAATATTACCATACATTTCATTTAAGGCGGCAATTATTAAATTACCAATCGCATGACCGGAGAAGAAAGAATCAGACGAATCAAACCGATATTGGAAAATATTTTTTTCTTCCTGTGATAGTTCACTCAAAGACACAAGAACATTTCGAATATCGCCAGGTGGCACAACATTGATAAAATTTCGAATTGACCCCGATGATCCTCCATCATCTGAGACGGTCACAATTGCCGTAATTTCGGCATCTTGATCTTTTAATGCATTTAAAACAACCGGTAACCCTGTTCCACCACCAATCACAACAATTTTAGGTCTACGACTTTTAGTTACTCGTATAATTTTTGAACCTTCATACGCCATTTTCTCACCTTTTTCTAGTGTAGCGACTAATTTCACGATGTGTAATATCAACAGTGTAATTTTTAGCCAAATCATGAGCAAGCTGCTGCGCAATTGCTACACTGCGATGCTGACCACCAGTACAACCAATCGCTATTGTTAAGCGGCTCTTACCTTCTTTTAGATAGCCTGGCAAAGTGCTCTGAATTAAATCCAGAAATTTATGATAAAAGTTTTGCGTTTCGGATTTATTCATCACATAATCAAAGACTCTCTTGTCAAGTCCGGTAAATGGTCTGAGCTCTTGAATATAATATGGATTAGGCAAAAAACGGACATCCATTACAATATCGGCATCAACTGGCATTTTGTATTTAAAACCAAATGACATTATCTCAATTGAAAATGACTGTTGCTGATTTTCACCAAACTTAGTAGTTAATTTTTGTTTTAACTCTTTAGGAGTCAAATCACTAGTATTAATTATATAATTTGCCTGATTCTTTATCTCACTTAAAATTCGTCGTTCTTCAATTATACTATCAAGCAGTCGACCATTTCTCGCTAAAGGTGGCAATCGTCTTGTTTCTTTGTAACGGGCAACCAATTCATCATTAGATGCTTCCAAAAACACAATGGTTGTCAGTGCTTGGCCGTTGTCTTCAAGTGAATTAACTTCATTAATTAAATCTTTATAAAAATTTTTAATACGTAAATCAACGACAACAGCAACTTTAGTAAAGGTATCCGAGTCGACAATTAATTCCCAAAAACTTGGTAATAGTGTTGGTGGCAAATTATCAACAACAAAATAATTCATATCTTCTAATGCATGTGCCGCAACGGTTTTGCCAGCTCCACTCATGCCAGTTAAAATCAACAATTGTTTTTTACTTGCAACCATTTTGCTAGCCTCCTATATCAAATTATATCATACCAGTTGTTTCTTAATTTTTTAGTGCAAAAAAAAAGTTCTTAACGAACTTAATTATTATCTATTGGCAAAAGCTGCAATAATTTCGCCAATTCCAAATATAAATAACCAAAATGAAACTAACCAAATTAATGTTAGAGCTGATAATGCAGGATTAAACATCAATCCTATCGCAATTAATAATCCAAAAATATTTAAAATAAAGTTAATCCAAAAATAGAATCCAGATGCTGCTCGCATATTCCATGACAGAATAATGCCAGAAATAGAATCAAACAAAAACCAAAAAGCAAACAAGTATGCAATAGTTAACCCCGCTGCATCATAAGAATACAAGAATAAAAGTCCGATTGCGATATCTAAAATTCCGGAAATAATTGCCAACCAGCTGAAAGAAATAAAATAGTGCAAGCGATTATATACAGCTAACCAAACAAGTCCTTGCACAATTGACAAAATCGCAAATAATAAAACAAAGGCATGTAAAGCCTTTCCAGGATGAGCGATCAAGAAGACACCAGCCACAATCATTAAGATGCCAGCTATACAAGCTGCCCAATTAAAACCACGATTTCCCCTATAACTAGAAAAATTATCCATCTTCTTACCTCCTTTCGGCTATTTTACACTTTATCTAAAGTAAATACTAACAAATACTATTTATTTGCTTTTTTAGTTAGCATTGTATCACGTTCCAGAACCGGCTTTAGGTATTGTCCGGTATAGCTTTTCTTTATTCCCGCTAATTTTTCCGGTGTCCCAGTCGCGACAACCTGGCCACCGCCTTCTCCACCTTCAGGTCCTAAATCAATTAGCCAATCAGCGCATTTAATCACATCAAGATTGTGTTCAATGATTAAAACTGTATTCCCTTGATCAACAAGCCTTTGTAAAACATCAAGCAATCGTTTGATATCATCCGTATGAAGACCTGTTGTTGGCTCATCTAAAATATAGAAATTTTTGCCAGTAGAAAGTTTTTGTAATTCAGCTGCCAATTTCATTCTTTGAGCTTCACCGCCGGACAATGTTGTTGCCGATTGTCCTAATTTAACATAACCCAATCCAACATCAACAATTGTTTGCAACTTACGGGCAATTTTAGGAATATTTTTAAAAAAGTCGCACGCATCGCTTATTGTCATATCAAGAACTTGTGCAATATTTTTCTTGCGATAGGTTACCTCAAGTGTTTCCGAATTGTATCGATTACCATGACAAACTTCACAGGGAACATAAACATCTGGCAAAAAGTTCATCTCAATTTTGATGATTCCATCACCATGACAAGCCTCACAGCGCCCGCCCTTAACGTTAAACGAAAACCTTGCTTTTGTGTAGCCACGAAGTTTAGCCTCATTTGTTTGTGCAAATAAAGTTCTTATATCATCAAAAACACTAGTATAAGTTGCAGGATTGCTTCTAGGTGTTCGTCCTATTGGGCTTTGATCAATATCAATAATTTTTTCAATATTCTGATAGCCTGTAATTTTCTGGTATTTTCCTGGTTTTGTTTGATTTCGATTTAATTTTTGCGCTAATGCTCGTTTCAAAATCATATTAACTAATGTTGACTTACCCGAACCCGAAACACCAGTTACCACAACAAATTTGCCCAATGGAAATTCAACTTTTAAGTTCTTGAGGTTATTTTCCTGCGCACCAGTAATTGTAATCTTTTTACCTGTACCATGGCGACGCTTTAATGGCACGGGAACAAATTTTTTACCAGTTAAGTACTGTCCAGTAAGAGAATTAGGATTATTTTCTACTTCTACTGGTGTACCTGCTGCCATTACTTCGCCACCAAAGCTTCCTGCACCCGGTCCCATATCAATTAAATAATCTGCCTGCCGCATAGTTTCTTCATCATGCTCAACTACGATTAATGAGTTACCCAAATCTCGCATTCGTTTTAACGCAGCGATTAAGCGGTCATTATCTCGTTGATGCAAGCCGATTGAAGGTTCATCGAGAACATACATTACTCCAGATAAATTAGATCCTATCTGTGTTGCCAAACGTATTCTTTGTGCTTCACCACCAGAAAGGGTATTTGCCGATCTAGACAAAGTTAAGTAGTCTAGACCCACACTGTTTAAGAAGGTTAGCCGATCTCGCACCTCTTTTAAGATTGGCTTTGCAATAACTGCCTCTTGCTTATCTAATTTAATTTCATTGAAAAAGTCAAGTGCCTTATTAATTGCCAATTCTGACGCTTGTGCAATATCCTTTCCCATGACTTTAACTGCTAGTGCCTTTTGATTGAGGCGCTTACCGTGACACGTTGCACAAGTTAATTCTGTCATATATTTTGCCATTACATCACGCATAAATTTTGACATTGGGTGACGATAGCGACGTTCAACGTTTTCCATCACTCCTTCAAACGCAGCAGTTGTGTCATTAAGACCAAAATCACCTGTTACATGAAACTTGATCTTTCTTTTCGAACCATGAAGAATTGTTTCTTGCTGTTTTTTAGTTAACTTTTTATATGGTTTATCCAACGGGATTTTTAATGCAGAACAAGCTTGCTCTAACATTTGTGAGTAATACTTAGAATTTTTCCACGGTGCAATGGCACCTTCTGCTAGTGTTTTATCCGGATCAGGAATAACCAAGTCTTTATCTACTGATAATTTGACACCTAAACCGTCACATTCGGGACAAGCTCCAAATGGTGCATTAAACGAAAAGAGTCGCGGCTCCATTTCTCCTACTGTGAAGCCACAAATTGGGCATGCATAATACTCCGAAAAATTAAGTGTTTCTCCACCAATAACATCTACGTTCATATACCCATCAGAAAGGCGTAACGCTGCTTCAACAGAATCAAATAGCCGAGAACGAATTCCGTCCTTAACCACCAGTCGATCCACCACAATATCAATTGTATGACGAGCATTCTTGGCTAAGTCAAAATCCTCATCAATTTCATGCATCTCACCATCAACAATCACACGCACATATCCTGCACGCTGTACTCTCTTGAATACTTCCCTATGGGCTCCTCTTTTTGCCCTAATAACAGGAGCTAAGAGCTGAATGCGACTTTTTTGCGGCAATGTCAATATCCGATCAACCATTTGTTCAACAGACTGTCGTTCAATCAATGTACCGTCATTAGGACAAACTGGATGACCCACACGTGCCCATAATAAACGTAAATAATCATTGATTTCCGTCACTGTTCCAACAGTTGATCGTGGATTATGCGAAGTTGTTTTTTGATCAATCGAAATTGCCGGATTTAACCCATCAATTGAATCAATGTCAGGCTTATCCATTTGTCCCAAAAACTGGCGCGCATAGCTTGAAAGGGATTGAACATAACGTCTACGTCCCTCGGCGTATAATGTATCGAACGCTAACGAACTTTTACCCGAACCTGATAAGCCGGTAATAACTACAAGCTTATCTTTTGGAATTGCGAGGTTAATATCTTTTAAATTGTGCTCACGTGCACCTCGAATTACAATTTGATTATTTGCCATTTATTGCTTTTCCCTTTTTTGTAATTGGTTTTCTAGTTGAACTTTCCAGTTCCATAATCGCATCCCGTAAAGTAGCCGCACCCTCAAAATCAAGTTTCTTAGCCGCTTCTTGCATTTGTTTACGAAGATCCTTAATCATTGTCTGCTTTTGTTTAGTAGTCAATTCATTGAAGTTCAGATCAGCAAAACTATCACTTTTGGTTGTCTCTTCGGTAGGCTTAGTTGCTGAAATCACTTCTCGGATTGGCTTAACAATTGTTTTTGGAACCATCTGATGCTCTTGATTAAACTCAATTTGAAGTTTCCGCCTTCTTTGAGTAGCTTCAATAGCCTGACGCATAGAATCCGTGATCGTATCAGCATACATAATAACTTCACCGTTAGAATTTCTCGACGCCCGTCCCATGGTCTGTACTAAGGGGCGATAAGCTCGCAAAAAGCCTTCTTTATCGGCATCAAGAATAGCAACTAGTGATACTTCAGGTACATCAATACCTTCACGTAATAAGTTAATTCCAATCAACACGTCATACTTGCCTAAGCGCAGATCTCGCAAAATTTGCATTCTTTCCAATGTTTTAACATCAGAGTGTAAATACTGAACTTTAATCCCTAAATCTTTTAAGTAATCTGTTAAATCTTCTGCCATTTTTTTGGTTAAGGTTGTAACAAAAACGCGTTCATTATGCTCGATTCGCTTATTTATTTCAGCAACTAAGTCATCGATCTGTCCCTCAACTGGCTTAACTTCAATCTTAGGATCTAGTAGACCAGTTGGCCGTATAATTTGCTCAACTTTATGATCGGTACGTTCAAGTTCGTAGTCGCCGGGAGTAGCTGACACATAGAGAATTTGATTAACGTGTTTTTCAAATTCGGCTAATTTTAATGGCCGATTATCAAGAGCAGATGGTAAACGAAAACCATAGTCGATTAAAGTCTTCTTTCGATTGCGATCTCCATTATACATTGCCCTGATTTCAGGCATTGTCGCATGAGATTCATCAATTAAAATCAAAAAATCATCTGGAAAAAAGTCTAGCAAGGTATACGGGGGTTCTCCCTCTTTACGTCCCTCCATATGGCGAGAATAATTTTCAATTCCATTAGTATATCCAACTTCGCCCATCATTTCGATATCATAAGTCGTACGTTGTTTAATTCGTTGTGCTTCAAGCAGTTTGCCTTGTCCTTCAAAATCTTTTACTTGTAAGTCCATTTCTTGTGAAATTGCTTGAAGTGCTCGTTTTAGCTGCTCTTCATTTGTCATAAAATGTGTAGCAGGAAACAGTGAAATGCTTTTTCGCTCACCAATAATTTCACCCGTTAACGAGTCAATTTCGACAATACGATCAATTTCATCACCAAAAAATTCAATTCGATATGCATGGTTTGAGTTGCCAGCAGGGAAAACTTCAACAACATCCCCACGTACTCGAAAGCGACCACGCTGAAAATCAATATCGTTACGGTCATACTGAATATTAACTAAATCACGCAACAAGGTATTTCTACCGTAATCATCTCCCTCATGAACGGTAATTACACTTGCAGCATATTCATGCGGATCTCCCAAGCCGTAAATACATGAAACAGAAGCTACCACAATGACATCATTTCGTTCCATTAAATCACTTGTGGCTTGATGGCGCAGTTGATCGATTTCATCGTTAATTGCCGAATCTTTCTCAATGTATGTATCAGACTGAGGTACATATGCTTCTGGTTGATAATAATCATAATAAGAAACGAAGTAGTCAACTGCATTATGCGGGAAAAATTCCTTAAATTCACCATAAAGTTGCCCAACTAAAGTCTTATTATGTGAAATAACTAATGTTGGCTTATTTAATTGCGCAATGATATTCGCCATGGTAAAAGTTTTCCCTGTTCCCGTTGCGCCTTCAAGAATCTGTTCTTTATATCCCTTTTTAAAACCAGTTGTCAGTTTAGTAATTGCTTGCCCTTGATCACCAGCCGGCTTAAACTTCGATACAAGTTCAAATTGACGTTTTTCTTGTCGTTTAATCATAGAAAGACTCCTTGTAAAAAAGTTGGACACAATAAGCCCAACTTTTACTTTATATTTGCCATTTTACGCTTCCGAACATATTTTCGCACGCTTTTTGCTTATTTTAATAAAGCTGCTAAAGCTGTTTGATAATTTTCGGCCACCTTCTGAGCCAAGCTGATATTAGGCTGATTAACCCCAACATAGACTTTAATCACTGGTTCTGTACCCGAAGGACGAAGGGCAAGCCAAGTTTCATCAGCTAGAAAGTATTTTAAAACATTTGATTTGGGTAGATCCGCCATTTTTACTGGCGCCTTACCAGTAGAACTTTCCTTTTGCATTAAAAAGTCTTGTACTTTAATAACTTTAACCCCATTAATTTGGTTTAACTGCTCTTTTCGCAATTTTACCATTAACTCATTCATTAATTTTTGTCCGCTAATCCCTGGCATTTCAATCGCACGCGTAATTTCATAAGAAGTACCATATTTTTGCCAGATTTCTTCAAGGCCTTCAAGAACAGTCATTTTTCGTGAGGCATAATAAGTAGCTACTTCTGCAAACATTAACGCTCCCTGCATTGCATCTTTATCACGAGCAAACGGTTGAAACAGATAACCATAACTTTCTTCAAAGCCCATTAAAAAGTGACCGTCATGTTGTTTATTCATTCGATCAATTTCTTCACCAATAAACTTAAATCCAGTTAGTACTGATTTTGTTTTAATGCCAAAATCTTGCGCAATCTTTAAAGGCATATTGCTAGAAACAATGGAAGTAACTAATTCATAATCGCTTTGCAATTGTCCATTATTCTTTAAATTAGTTAATAAATAGTAACTCATTAAAGTGGCAATTTGATTACCCGTCAAAACTTGAAAATTCCCGTCTTTTTTCCGAACACATGCACCCATCCTATCAGCATCAGGATCAGTAGCAATGATTAGATCGGCATTTTTTTTATTAGCCAGCTTAATCCCTTCATCAAATACATCTCGATATTCGGGATTAGGCTTTTTGGTAGTCGGAAATTCTGGATCAATTACTGATTGACTTGGAACTGGAATAACATTCATAAAACCATTTTGGCGAAAAGCACGATCATACAGCATCTTACCAGTTCCATGTAGAGGTGTATAAATTAATGTTAATTTAGCACCATTTTCTTTAATCAATGTAGTATTAACATTGATTTTTTTAAGTTCTCTAAGATAAGCTTGATCTAAATCCTCTCCAATTAATTCAAGGATATTCTTTGCTCGCAGTTTTTTAATATCAGCTGCATTAACGTTAAAAATATTTTCTACCTTTTGTGCATAATGAAAAACTTGACTAGCATCTTCGGGCCCCATTTGGGCACCATCAGCGCCGTAGACCTTATATCCATTATATTGTTTGGCATTGTGAGAAGCAGTTATATTGATTCCAGCAAAAGCATGTAAATGCCGCACTGCATATGATAATTCTGGTGTCGGACGTAAATCATCAAATAAATAAACATGAATACCATGTTCACCTAAAACCCGAGCTGCATATTCGGCAAATTCACGGGAATGATATCGTGAATCAAACGAAATTACTACACCCTGTTTTTTGGCTATTTCACCTTTCTCAGCAATTAATCGAGCTAAGCCTTCAGTAACTCGACCAATTGTGAACAAGTTGATTCGATTTGTGCCTGGTTCAAGCAAGCCACGCATTCCAGCCGTTCCAAAATTAATATCTTGGCCAAAAGCATCATTAATCCAATTAGAATCCTTGCCTAATTCTATTAATTGCTTTTGCAGATAATCGGGCATAACAGGTGAAGTTTTCCATGCGTTAAAAGTCTCTTCCGCATTCATTGTAATATTAATCCTCTTTTTCTATAATAAATTAATTTTTATAGTCTTATTCTAGCATTTCTTTTCATAAGTATTGTTAAACTTAAGAAAGAATTCATGGTACTATTTAAATTTTTTACTTAAACAAATTAAAGAATAACATAGTCTTCCCGATAGCTTGCGCATAAAAAAAGCCTTAAAAGTAATTTACTTTCAAGACTTAGTATCAAGCAATTTTTTATTAGTCGTTTAAAGCTTGCAAATAATTATAGGCTTCTTGGCCTGCAATACTTCCATCACCGACAGCATTAGCAATTTGACGCAAATCCTTTGCACGTACATCACCAATTGCAAACACTCCGTCGTGCTTGGTCTTCATATGTTCATCCGTAGGAATCCAACCGTTTTGATCAAGAATATCCAAGTTTTTAAAAGCTGTAGTTTGAGGAATAACACCAACATAAATAAATACACCATGTACTGATAAATGTTTCAATTCAGCGGTTTTTTTATCTTTATAAGTTATTCCGGTTACTCGGTTCCCATCGCCTTCGATTGACTCTGTTTCCGCATCCCAAATAAAATGCATTTTTTCATTCGCAAATGCACGCTTTTGTAATGTTGGTTGAGCTCGCAATTGATCACGACGGTGAACTACGGTTACTGACTTAGCATTTTGAGTCAAGTAAATCCCCTCTTCAATTGCGGAATCGCCGCCACCAATTACGGCTAAGTCTTCATCTTTGAAAAAGGCTGCATCACAAACGGCACAATACGAAACACCTTTTCCAGAATACTCATCTTCACCCGGTACATCTAAATGGCGATGATCAGCTCCAGTCGCAATGATTAACACTGGCGCACTGTACTCGCCAGTATCTGTTTTTACTAGTTTAGTGTTTCTTTCAACAGTAACTGTTTGCACATCCCCATATTCAAACTTAGCACCAAACTTCATTACCGAATTGTACATTTTTTCGCCCAATTCGGGACCTTTTATTTCACTAAATCCAGGATAATTATCAATCGCATCTGTGTTATTCATTTGACCGCCATAAGGTCCACGATCAAGAATTAAAACAGAAAGATTTGCACGTGACGCATATAAAGCCGCCGTTAAACCTCCAGGACCAGCACCGATAATGATCACATCATATTTTTGGGTCATATTTTTACCTCAGCAACTTTCTTATTTTTAGTAAGTAAATTTTACAATATAAATCTTTTAAAGTCTAATTTCTGGCTTTGGAATCCTACCCATCATCTTTGTAATTTCATTATCAACATTAGCATTTTGGTACAAAACACGATAAATTGCTTCACTAATCGGCATATCTATTTGCTTTTCTTGGCACAATTCATGAACAGCTTTAACAGTTGTTGCCCCTTCAACCACTTGTCCCATATTTTTAAGTACATAGTCTAGACTTTTGCCTTCACCTATTTGCTTACCACAACGCCAATTACGTGAATTAACTGAAGTACAAGTTACAATTAGATCACCAATTCCAGCTAACCCACTAAAAGTCATTGGTTTTGCCCCAAAATAATTAACTCCTAGGCGGGTAATTTCAGCAAGTCCACGAGTCATTAACGCTGCTTTAGCATTATCACCATAATTCTTACCTACCAAGATACCAGCCGCAATTGCAATTACGTTTTTAACTGCACCAGCCACTTCTACACCAATTAAATCGGTATTTGTATACAATCTTAAATATCCATTAGTAAAAAGTTCTTGAACTTTTTGAGCATTATCAGCATTATCCGAGGCACATGTGATTGCAGTTAAATCTTTTTGCGCAACACTTTCAGCATGACTTGGTCCAGAAATAGCAACAATTTTATCAGTATCATTAGGATAAATTTCTTCAGTTAAAATTTCAGAAATCAATTTCTTGGAGCCTGGTTCAATTCCTTTAGTTGCAGTAACTAACAAAGGCTTACTTTTACTTGCTGTTAAAACTTGGTTTACTTTTTTAGCAACTTCGCGAATTGCTTGAGTTGGTAAAACGAAGAGAATAATATCTGCCTCATTCAGTGCTAGTTTCAAATCATCCGTTGCTCGTACAGTTTCATTCACATACCAATTCTTCATATAATGTTCATTGGTGTGATTATCATTAATTTCTTGGTTTACCTGTACATTATTTCCATACAGTATAACTTCGTTACCGTTATCTGCAAGTAATGAGCCTAAAACGGTTCCCCATGAACCAGCACCTAGAACTGCAATTTTTGCCATCTTTTTCTCCAGACTTTCTGTATAAATTAATATAGCTTATCTCAAGCTCTTGTATACGGATACTTAAGTCCGCTACCATCTAAATACCATTTCGGTTTGATTACTTTTCTCCGATATATAAATAACCCAATAGTCACAATAAATAGAATTAAACTTAACAATTGCGAAACACGGATTGTCCCGGCTAAATATAAGCTATCTGTTCGTAACCCTTCAACAAAAAAACGAACAACGGAATACCAAGCTAAGTATAGCATGAAGACTTCGCCTTGTTTGAATAAATATTGCCGGTGACGCAAAAGCAAAATTAGAATTAAGCCTAGAAGATTGAAAACAGATTCATATAAAAATGTAGGCTGATAATATACACCATTAATCTTCATTTGGGCAATAACAAATGTAGGCAAATGCATCTTCTGTAAAAACTCTAAAGTTGTCGGTCCGCCATGAGCTTCTTGATTAAAAAAGTTACCCCAGCGTCCCAATATTTGTGCGGCCATTACTCCTGGTGCAATAATATCAAGCATTAAAAATGGTAGCAGCATTCTTTTATAACAAAACACAAGCAACACTATAAGGCCAGCTAACAGGCCTCCATAAATTGCGATTCCACCATTCCATATTGCAATAATTTGATCGGGGTGCTGAGCATAATAATTCCATTCAAACACAACATAATAAATCCGTGCCCCTATATATCCTAAAGGAACCGCCCATAGCAACAGATCTATAAAGTCATCGCTTGCGATTTGCCGCTTTTGACCTTCGACAATTGCCATTGAGACCGCCATAATAATTGCCAGTGCCATAATGACACCATACCACTTAACATTTAAACTACCTAGCGCAAATGCAACTGGGCTAATAGTTAACCACATCTATTTATCCTTTTTAGAATTTTGAGCAATCAAAGCAGTTAAATTATCATCAAATGTTTTGGTTGCATTATACCCCATCTTTTTTGCCCGAAAGTTCATTGCTGCCACTTCAATAATATCCTCCATATTACGTCCTACTTTGACCGGAATTGTAATTTGCGGAACTTCAACATTGCAAATATCCCGACTGCTTTCTTCAAAACCGAGTCGATCATAATTAGCATTATTATCCCAATTAACAAGTTTTATCACTAATTGGATAGGGCCACGATTTTTAACTGCTCCTACGCCAAATAATTCCATTACATTAATAATTCCGATACCTCTAATTTCCATAATATGTTTCAAAATTTGGGGTGGCTCACCCATCACAGTTTCAGTATCCTGTTGATAAGCATCTACCCGGTCATCTGCAATTAACCGGTGCCCGCGCCTAATTAAACCAAGTGCCGTTTCCGACTTACCAACTCCAGAATCTCCAGTCAGCAAAATTCCTAATCCCTTAACTTCAACCATGACACCATGAATAGTCTCACGAACAGCTAAACGCTCACGTAAATATTCTGTCAAAATACTAGAGATATACGTTGTAGATTCAGAAACTGATAAGATAGGTATTTTTGCTGCCTCAGCTGCGACAACCAGTTCCTGTGGAACACGTAAAGAACGCGAAACAAAGAAACATGGAGTTTGTGGCGTACAGAGCTTTTTAAAAACGCAAACTAAACTTTCATGATCAAGCCTAGCTGCATAGGAAATTTCCGTTCGTCCTAGAAGTTGAATACGTTGATTAGGATAAAAATCAAAATATCCAGTCAATTCCAATCCAGGCCTATATATATCTGAAACTGCAATCTCTTTACCGGTAATATATTGTTTACCATGGACAATATGGACAATTTTATTATCTTGAATCAAATCTTTTAATTTAACTGCATTTGCCATTTAAATTGCCTCTTAGTTTACTTATCTACATCTTTAGTTTCTGCATCTCGCACTTTTTTGCGTTTGGGATAGGAGTTTTCATTATTGGACCAATTTTGCCAAGTTCCTTTTTCGTTAGGTGTTTCATCAGTTTTATCATGATTAGTAAAATGATTAATTAACCAAATAATTACTGCAATTACTAAAACTGCAGGTAAGAGCAAAAATATAATATGAAAAGCAGCAAAAGTAAAACCTAGTATAATTACTGCTAATAGTACGATACAAATAATTGCCAAAAAACTCATTTTTTCACCTTTTTCCTATTCAGGATTAGCCTGACTAAGTATCCATTGTAAATAAGCATAAACAAATGGTTGCAATTTACCATCCATCACACCACTCGTGTCGGAAGTTTCATAGCCTGTCCGCAAATCTTTAACCAGATTATAAGGATGAAAAACATATGATCGAATTTGTGAACCCCAACCGATTTCTTTTTGATCGCCCTTTAGTTCTTGTTTATGCTGCCTTTTTTTCTCTTCTTCTAAATGAAAAAGTTTTGCGCGCAGTTCATTCATTGCTGTCTCTCGATTTTGCAATTGAGAACGCTGTGCCTGTGACGTTGTAACAAAACCTGTTGGCAAATGAGTTATTCGCACAGCACTGGAAGTTTTATTAATATGCTGGCCCCCAGCACCACTTGAACGATAAACATCAATTCGTAAATCTTTGGGATTAATATCAATTTTTATACTGTCGTCAATTTCAGGAATAACTTCAACTGAGGCAAACGAAGTGTGACGACGCTTAGCTGAATCAAATGGTGAGATTCGAACTAAGCGATGTACACCATGTTCTGATTTAAGCAAACCGTAAGCATTTTTACCAGTAACTCTAATACTAGCACTCTTAAGACCTGCCTCTTCACCTGGTTCATAATTATTAATTTCAAATCCAAAATTACGCTGGTCAGAATAACGTTGATACATTCTTAGCAACATTTGAGCCCAATCCATAGCTTCGGTCCCACCTGCACCCGGATGAATTTCCAGTAAAGCATTGTGATTGTCATATTTTCCTGATAAAAGCAAATCCATCTCATATTCATGAAATTTACCTTGAAGCTGCTTTAAATCATTTTCAACCTCTTGTTGAAGATCTGCATCTGGCTCTTCAATTAGTAATTCCAAGGCCGTAGACGCATTTTGATAATTCTCTTGTAAATCTAAAAATGAATTTCGCTTTTCTTTTAGTAAATTTGTTGCCGAGATCATTTTTTGCGCACGTTCTTGGTCGTTCCAAAAATCTGCATCCTGCATTTTATGTTCATTAATTGTAATGCTGTCAGCAATTGCATCTAAGTCAAAGAGACCCCCTAAAATGATCTAAGCGAGCTCTTAAACTATCTAATTCACTTTGAATTTCATTAATTTCCATATGATCAATTACTCCTAATAAATTCCAAAAAAGGGAAAGCAGCTGCTTTCCCTTCAATCTTAACTTTTAACGACTAAGATTTTGTCTGATTTCAGCTTTCATAAATAAACGAGTTACATCAAACTCAATATTAGAAATCATTTCTTCAAACATATTGTATCCAGAATCTTGGTATTCAACGAGTGGATTAAGCTGACCATAACCACGTAAACTAATTGATTGACGCAATTGATCCATTGCATCAATATGATCAGTCCAACGGTCATCTACTACCCGTAAAATAACAACTTTTTCAAATTCTAACATATCTGATGGATCGGCCAAAATCTGTTTTTTCTGTTGATAGTTTTCTTCAACAAATTCATACAGTTTCTGCTTTAATTCAGGAACTGTAATTGTCTTAAAGTCAAGTTTTTCAACTTCTTCATCATTTGTCAAACTTGAACTAATGAAATCTCTCAAAGAATCAAGTCGCCACTTGCTACGATCACCCTGCGTAAACATATCAACTTGACTATTAATTGTACGATGAATCATCGGAATTAAAACATCTTTAAGTGAAGTTTCTTCTCCAATAACTTGCATCCGTTCACCATAGATAATTTCTCTTTGAATTCGCATAACATCATCATATTGCAATGTTTGTTTACGCGTATCATAGTTATTACCTTCGACACGTTTTTGAGCTGACTCGACTTGTCTTGTAATTAAACGACTTTCAATTACCTTATCATCGTCATTATCCGATAACCGATCCAAAAAGTCTTTAACTCGGTCACCACCAAAGCGTTTCATTAGATCATCTTCAAGTGAAAGATAAAATCTAGTTACACCAGGATCTCCCTGGCGACCAGAACGACCACGAAGCTGATTATCAATTCTGCGTGATTCATGGCGTTCAGTCCCAATCACAGCTAAACCACCCAATTCTTTTACACCAGGTCCCAATTTAATATCAGTCCCACGACCAGCCATGTTGGTAGCTATCGTAACCGCACCACGTTGACCTGCATTCATAATAATCTGGGCTTCCTTAGCATGATTCTTAGCGTTTAATACTGCGTGCGGAATACCGGCCTGATTAAGCATCTTGCTTAATCTTTCTGAACTTTCAACTGCAACTGTTCCGACCAACACAGGCTGTCCTTTTGAATGACGCTCTTTAATTTCATTTACAACAGCCTCAAATTTTGAATTTAGGGTTGGATATAAAATATCAGATTGATCTTTCCTAATATTAGGACGGTTCGTCGGAATTGTGATTACCTGCATATTATAGATTTCACGAAATTCTTCTTCTTCTGTCTTAGCCGTACCTGTCATTCCTGATAATTTTTTATACATTCTAAAGAAATTTTGGTAAGTAATTGTGGCTTGCGTCTTGGATTCTTCCTGAATTTTAACGCCCTCTTTAGCCTCAATTGCTTGATGTAACCCATCGGAATAACGCCGACCACTCATCACACGACCCGTAAATGAATCAACAATTAGAACTTCACCATCTTGAACCACATAGTCAATATCATTAAGCATAATATAATTGGCACGTAGTGCTTGATCTAGGTGATGAACCAATTTTTGATTTTCGACATCATACAAATTTTTTAAGCCAAAATGATCACAAGCTTTTTGAATTCCTGTTCTAGTCAATGCAATCGATTTAGTTGGCCAGTCAATTTTATAATCGCCGTGGTCTTCATCATCATCAGCGTCATCTCCACTAGTATCTTCATGAAGTGATTTAACAAAACGATCAGCTCTGATATAGTCGCCATTAGCCTGCTCGGCTTCACCAGAAATAATGAGCGGTGTTCTCGCTTCATCAATTAAAATTGAATCGACTTCATCAATAATAGCGTAATTTAATTCGCGTTGAACCATTTGTTCTTTATAAACCACCATGTTATCACGCAAATAATCAAAGCCTAATTCAGCGTTAGTTGAATAAGTAACATCACAATCATATGCTTCACGCTTTTCATCAGGTGACATTGAATTTAAATTTAAACCAACAGTTAACCCAAGCCACTTATATAATTGACCCATTTCTTCAGCATCACGACTTGAAAGATATTCATTGACCGTCACAACGTGAACCCCTTTGCCTGTCAATGCATTTAAATAAACGGGCATTGTAGCCGTTAAAGTCTTTCCTTCACCAGTCATCATTTCGGCAATATTACCAAAATGCAAAGCAATCCCACCCAGTATTTGAACATGGAACGGATACAAGCCCAAAACTCTTTTGGCACCTTCACGAGCAACTCCAAAAGCTTCTGGCAATATTTTGTCTAATTCCTCGCCCTTTTCTAGTCGTGCTCGAAATTCAGGTGTCTTTGCCTTCAACTCTTCATCTGAAAGTTTGTCATATTCATCAGCATAATTTTCAACTTGATTAGCAAGCTTTTCAAATTTTTTTAGTTCTCTTTTATCATTATTGTATAGTTTCTTTAAAACGTTTACCATTTAATCGATCCTTATATGTAGTTAAGTATAAAAACACATATTAATTTTAACATGATTAGTGCAAAATTAAAAATAAACAAAACAAAGACCTCACATTAAATGTGGGGTCCTCTGCTGATAACAGCATTGTTTTTACTTTGTTTCAATCAAACCGTATTGACCATCATTTCTACGATATACAATACTAGTTCCATTTGTTTCAGCATCTTGGAATACAAAGAAATCGTGTTCCAACATGTTCATTTGTAAAATTGCTTCTTCAGGACTCATTGGCTTCAAGCCAATCTGTTTATTGCGTACAATAGAGAATCCACTGCCATCATCATTATCAATGTCACCGGTATCTGTATCCGAATTTTCAACTAAGAAATCATTGATTCCCTTTTCCCGACTTTTTCGATTAATTTTGGTCTTGTACTTTCTAATCTGACGTTCCAGTTTTTCAGAAACAAAATCTATGCTTCTATACATATCATCGCTTGTTTCCTCTGCTCTCAATACTAAGTACGGTAGTGGGATAGTAATTTCAACTTTAGCCGTATGATCACGATATACCTTAAGATTAACGTGGGCAACAACATCTTGATTCAAATCAAAATATTTCTCCATTTTCTTTAGGCGTTTCTCGACATAACTTCTCAAAGCATCAGTTACCTCAATATTTTCACCACGAATATTATACTTTAACATATGAGATTCTCCTTTCAATTGTTAATGCAACTTTACTTAATTATATTATAACAAATCTTGAAAGCGCTGAACAAGATTAAACTATCTATAAATTGTAAAACTGCTTATTTGAACAGACGGATACCTTTTGATAATTGCATCACGTGCATGATACAACGTTCTTCCCGTAGTATAAATATCATCCAAAAGTAATATTTTTTTATTGTTTAAGTTTACTTTAAAGTCTTTCTTTATAAAAAAACTTTGTGGCGTTTTCAATCTTTCACTACGATTCTTCTCGCCTTGTGCGCTCAGTCCACCATGTTTATCTAACACAGAAGTTAACAAAACCAAATCATCAAAAATACTGGTTATTGTATCAAACTGACGACTAGCACAATGTTCTGGTGAAGTTGGAAGTGGAACGTAAAAATCTGCATGAATTTTTTTCAAGTTAAGATAGCACAATTGCTGCAATACTTTTGCCAAAACAAAATCACCATAACGTTTATAATTTACCATTAAATCATGTGCAGCTTGATTATACTGATAAACTGCATGATTATGTATTAGGTTATCGCCATAAAGGTGGCGCCACTTTTGACAATCATTGCAAATTATATTTTTATCTAATTCACGATCACAAAACTGACATCTTGGTTGACTTAATTTAGTAAATTTTGCTTTGCAAGACCTACACAGGTATTCTTCAGGCTGTTTTTTCCAATAAAGTATCTGACAAAATGATATTTGTGGCGTAAATTGTTGTCCACAAACAAGACATAACTTCATTTATTAAGCTCCTTGATTTGTTTTACAGCACTTTGAATACTACGAGTATATTTTTGATAACAAAAAAGAACTAATCCTCCTACATCATCTTGTGCTCGACCTACACGGCCAGCAATTTGAATTAAACTTGAGGTCGTAAATATTGCGTCATCTGCCTGGACAATAATTACCCAGACATGTTTAAAAGTAACCCCTCGTTCTAAGATCGTTGTTGTGACCAGAAGCTGTATTTTACCCTCACGAAATTGTTGGACTTTACTCAAACGCTTTTTATCTGCAGCATAAACTCCTTCTATATTAATTTGATGTAATTCAGGAACTTTCTTCAAAGCAGATAAATACAACGAAATTTGTTCAATTCGTGGTACAAATAGTAGTAAGGGATGTTGTGATTCTATTACTCCAATTATTTCTTTTATTAGTTTTGGGTGCAGATGACCTTTATTTAAAAAGGGGCGCAAAAATAATTTTTCGCGAGGTATCGGCAACAAGCCCCCATGAAAACGACGATTTAACTTTAGAACTCTAATTTTACCAGCCTCAACTTCTTGAAGAATATCACGTGTTGGTGTCGCAGTTAAATAAATACGAATTCCATTAGTTTTAATAGCATTTTTCGCACCAAAATGAAGCTGAGAATTATCTATATATGGGAAAGAATCTGCTTCATCAATTATTAACAAATCAAATGCATGGTAAAACTTAAGAAGTTGATGCGTAGTACATAAAGTTAACTGCTCTAATTCAGGTTCTTTGAATTCACGACCATGATACTTTCCAATTTTCAATCCTTGAAATGCTTCTTGAATTCTAGGATAAAGTTCATTAATAACATCAATTCTTGGAGAAGCGATACAACAACGTTGTCCTAAACTAAGACACTCTGAAATTACTGCAAATAACATTTCGGTTTTTCCTGCACCAGTAACTGCATGAACTAAAGTTGCTCGCCTTTTTTTAAAATTTTCTACTAACTTTATTGACACTTGCTTCTGAGCCGGAGTTAACTGTCCTCGCCACTTTAAAATATCTTTTTTCTTTTGAAAAAAAACTTCACTTTCGTCACGCACAAGAAAGTCGTCCTCAGTAACGCGTCCTAAACCAATGCAGGCACGGCAATATGTCTTACCATTAGGCAATCGCTCCTTCACAGTTGTCCCACATCGATTGCAACGCTGATTCGAAATTGCTTTGATTGTTGTTAACCCCTTAGTTATGCTAAAATTTTTTTGTTGACTGATCCATTGACGACCAGCAAGATATGCGAGCTTCTCCATCTTTCATCCTCCATATATTAAATACGCTAAAAGGAGGGAAAATTTTTTGATGAAAAAGGAAAACTTTTTAACAATTAAAGAAAACGGTAGTCATGAAATAATAATTAAAAAGAGTCGTTTTATTACTTCATTTGTACGTGTATCTACTATCGATGAAGCCGAAAAAGCCATTTCAACCATTTCCAAAAAATATCGCGATGCTACACACAATACTTATGCTTATATAGTCGATAATCATGTAAAAGCCAGCGATAATGGTGAACCAGCTGGGACTGCAGGAATACCAGAATTAAACGCTTTGCAATTATTGAAGTTACAAAATGTTATAGTTGTTGTTACTCGTTACTTTGGCGGTATAAAACTAGGAGCTGGTGGCCTAATTCGTGCTTATTCAAATAGCGTTACCCAAGCCGCAAAAAAAATTGGAATAGTTGAATGTATTCAACAACAGGAAATTAGCTTTAACATTGCCTATACCTATTTTGATAAGATAAACAACTATCTATCTAAAAAGAAAATTTCAATTGCTAAAATTGATTATGGCGTCGATGTGTGCTTGCATATTTTTGTTTCTGAAAAAGAGCAAGCTGAACTGCTTACAAATTTAACAGATCAATTAGCTGGACAAGTTCAGTTTATTAAAGGAAAAACACGGTATATTGAAATACCTGTCAATACTAACAAAGAGCATTAAAAAAGAGGCCTTAACTAAAAAGGGCTCTTTGCCAGAGAAAATGACTCTTAAAAGTTTAACTATTAGATTTATAATTAATTAAAGCTTGGTTCCAAGATTCGATTGGAATCAGGTTTTTAATTTACTCTTAGTTCGGTCATTGTTGCAATAACCAATATACTCAAACAGCTGCTTACTTTAATTTTTTAAAATTATGATAGCTAGCAATCTGACCGTAAAATATATCTGACTTTACAATCAAAATAAATTCTCTATCAAGTAGCTATCCATTGAATTAGTGGTATGTCATGCTGTTTTAAAGTTCTTTAATAAATCCAAATTTTTCTTTATTAATTAATTTGATTATAAAAATAAGTCCCGGAAATTGTCTGATTTCCGAGACTCATATTACAAGAAAACATTCTTTTTAATGTTGATTATGTTTGTTTTTTAATTGTTCTGGTTTTTCTTGACCTAAATGCCAAACTTCAACGGTTGGATCTTTCTTACTACGTGAATTAATTACTTTTTGAATCAGTGATAATAGCGGCTTATACTTTTCACCTAAAAGCCCAATTGATTCGACAAAGATTTCTAAGGCAACTACCAATCCTGCGATTAAAAGCCACATACCCCAAATTGGTGACAGTAAAAATAATAACGAAATGAATGAAAAGATTAGCGAAAGAGAATAAATTGCAAGAACAGTTTGACGGTGTGTTAACCCCATTTTCATTAATTGATGATGAAGATGATGCTTATCTGCTTGTGAAACTGGTTGATGATTAAGTTTTCGTCTTATCATAGCGTAAATAGTATCCGTAATTGGAACACCTAGTATGGTTACAGGCACTAAAAGAGAAATAAAAGTAACATTTTTTAAGCCTTTCAGTGAGAAAACCGCAATCATAAAACCGATATATAATGCCCCTGTATCACCAAGAAACATTTTAGCAGGATAAAAATTGTATGGTAAAAATCCTAATAAACAAGCTGCTAACATAAAGCAAGAAATTGGAATATAAAGTTGATCAGTATGTAAAAAGAAATATCCAACGATACCCATCGTTATTAGAGAAATCAATGAAACTCCGTCAGCTAAACCATCAAGCCCATCAATTAAATCAACAGCATTAGTCAAAGCCAAGATCCAAAAAATGGTAATAGGTAAACTCCACCAACCTAAATTAATTTGCTTATTCAAAAATGGCAGATTAAGAACATTCATTTTAATACCTGCCAAGAAATAAATAATTAAGGCACCAATTAAAATGCCAAACATTTTTTGACGCGGCTTAAGTTCTAAAATATCATCTATAATTCCTGTCAAAACAATGACACTAGAAGCTAACAACACACTAAAAGCTTCGTGTGTTGGAAATTGTTCTCGGAGAAGAACAAATGTACCGATATTATAGGTAACAAATATGCCTAAGCCTCCTAGTGTTGGCATCGGCTTTTTATTAACGCGTCTAGCATTCGGAATATCAACAGCTCCTAAGACAAAGGCTAATCGCCTAATAAATGGCGTGATTGCTGCTTGAATAATTACTAAAAAGAACAATTCAACAATAATTTTAAACATAGTCGACTACTTTCATAATAAGTTGCTTTAATTATACAGGCTTGACTAAAAATGCACAAATCACTCCCACTAAAGCTGATTAAAAGCTTATCGACTAAATAATTAACTTAAAAGTGGGTTTTTTCACGAACCCACTTTTATTATTAGTCATGTTGAGAAGCACCTGAGCTTGAATCAGCATTCTTAGTTGCATTATTTGCTGCACTTGCACCAGCAATACGACCAAAAACTATTGCGTTGGTAATTCCCATTCCGCACCCAGGATAAGTCATACCGCGCCATCCACCAGTGGTACTACCTGCAGCATATAAGTTGGCAATTGGATTATCTTGATTATCCAAGACTTCAGCTTTCTGATTAATGCTTAAGCCCCCTGCCATATCTGGAGTTGAAGGAGCTAATTTAGCAGCATAATACGGCGGTTTAAAGGCTGTCAGGTCTTTTTCACGGCCAAATTCGGTGTCTTTCCCCCTAAGAACATCATTATTCCATTTAGTAATCGTTTCCTGCAAAACGGTAGAATCTAAACCAATCTGTTCAGCTAAATCGGCAATTGTATCTGCCTTTTTAAAATAACCATCTTCAACTTCTCGTTTTAAATGTGGTGAAGCTGCTGGTGCCGAAAAGGCTGTTGGCATTTCATTTGCCATACCTTTATCAAAAAGTAGCCACACAAAACCTTGATCCATGCTGGCAATTTTTTTAGAAGCAAATTCAAAATACATATCCTCACGAAAATGTCTTTTAGCATCAGTACCAACCCAAATATAAGGTTTGGTCCAAGCCGTACATAAAGGTCCAATACAAACGTTATCGCCAGATTGTGTTCCTATCGAATTAGCAATCGGCATCCACATATCTTTTAACTTAGCACCTATTTGTGCTCCCATCCGAATTCCATCACCCATTTGCCTAATTGATCCATATGATTCTCCTACTGCAAAATCTGGGGCAAAACTTTTGAGCATTTCTTTATTACGCGAAAAGCCAGCAGTGGCAACAATTACACTCTGAGCACTGTAATTGCCCTTATTGGTATGCACGCCAATAACTTGGTTATCTTGATTGGTAATTAAACTTTCTGCTGTAATATTAAAAATGAACTCTGTGCCTAATTTTTGAGCGCACTTGAACAAAGGCTTGGAGAGCCCGTAGCCACTTTTTTCAACCGTCAAATGTGAACGGGCAACCGGAACAGCATACTTTTTCATTGCTTCCTCATTGCCTATTTGCTGAACTTCCTGAAAATTAACTCCCACATCGTTAGCTAACCACTCATAATCTTCAGCACCGTGTTCAACGATTACTTCACGCATATCGGAATCTTCATATCCTTGACCAACTGCCTTTAAGTAATTGTCCCAATTTTCCTTAGAATCTGTAATTCCTTGAGACTTTTGCAAGCTTGTACCACCACCTGCATTATAATAACCGCCAGATAAGGTCATATCCGATAACATATAGCTTGACGCATACTCAAGACAAATAACTGCCCTTCCTTTTTGCCGTGCAGAAATAGCGGCTGCAAGACCAGCAGCACCTGCACCAATAATTAAAACTTCTGTTTCTTTTTCAAATTGGATCTTGCGCGGATCAAGATAGCGATAATCAACATTGTCTTCTTTTCTAACAGTCCGCAAGTCAACTTTTTGGTCAAGGCCACTAGGATCACCAGCTTTGATTAAGGCATCCTTAACCGCTTTTTCGACAGCTTGAAAACTAATCGTTGCACCTGTTACAGCATCAATATTGTAGGACTGCTTTGCTACTATCAATTCCGGCGCCTTTTTAAGTGCTGCTGTACTTATACCTTCAGTTTCATTTTGATCATCAACATGAACTGCCTTAATCTGATTATCTTTTACGGTTACAGATACCTTTACTTCACCACGATTTCCAGAACCACTGCCATGATAAATTCCGTTTTTTAAATTAGCCATTTTTTGCCTCTTTTAGTTTTATTTAGCCTGTTTTAAAGCAGCACTGACAGCTTCCTTGAATGCTCGACTAGTTGAAGTAGCTCCAGAAACAATATCAACGCTTGCAGTTTTATCTTTTAACATTTGTTTTTGAAGTTGCTTAATTGCTTGACCACCATAATCAGGTGACTCACTTTGCTTAAGAACCTCAATCTTAGAAGGTTTTTGCTGCTCATCGACAGTTACACGCACAACTATTTCATTACCCATCCCTCTGCTTGACTTGCCAATGTATTGGTTTTTACCAGTTGGATAATCTTTTTCAGTTGTGGTAGGAACTGGAAAAGAGGTCGAATCGACCTGCTCGTTTACTTGTGCACTTGCACCAGTCGTAACGTCGTTTTCCTTAGTTTTTGCAGCATTCTCACCTGCAATCTTGCCAAAAATTAAACAATCGGCAATATCTCCGCCACCATTGTATTGGTTAGCACCAATATGTCCTAGCTCACCTGCAGCGTACAAATGTGGTAATACCTGCTGATTTGTATCGAGTACTTCAGCTTTCTCATTGCGTCTAGGTCCACCTTGAGTATTAAGCATCGTGTGCTGCTGCTTCAAAGAATAAAATGGACCAGACAAGGAAAGTTTAGCCATCGTTTCCGGCTTTCTACCGCATTGATAATCAACACCTTGATCAACAAAAAAATTATATATTTCAAGCGTATTTTGTAAAGTTTTTTCCTTAACTCCTATTTCATTCGCTAAATCAGTAATTGTGTTAGACTTTACCACTTTATTTAAAACTTCGTGCTGGAAATTATCTAAATCTTCAGACAAAAATTCATCATATTTCTTTTGATCAAAAATTAAATGCGGATGAATTTGAGCCAGCGGAATTCGCCATAAGCCGTGATTATAGCGGTGCCCATGACGAGTTGGATCATCCTCAGGAATATAACGGGTACCATCATCACCAACTGAAATTAGTGAACCCTCAAACAAAGCATCCCAGCCCATGATATTATGGGCACGTTCACCTTTTGGTGCAGCGATGTTAACAGTACCACCTGGTTCATAATTATTCATGTGCCACAAATCAGCACCAACTTCTATGGCCATCTTAATTCCGTCACCCTTATTGTATAAAGTGCCGTATGGCAAAAGCTTCGTTTCTCCCAAATAATCTTGAATCATCTGATCATTGTTTTCAAATCCGCCTAATGCTAGTACTACACCATTTTTAGCCTTAACATTAAACAAATGACCATTATTTTTAATTTGAACACCGATAATCATTTTAGTTTTATTTTGAATTAAGTGTTTAGCTGGCGTTGAATATAAAACCGAAATCCGATCACTACGATCTAGTACATTTTGCCGCAGTTTCTTCCATAAAGCAGCATCAAAAATATGGTCATGAATTAAAAGATCATCATTAGTCTCCGCACCTTCAAATTCGGGATATTCAGCACTCATGTACGCCAGAAGCGCTACATTCTTATTTCCTGGATTTTTCCTAACGCTAAAGACCTTTCCACCCAAATATTTTTTAAAATAAGTCGGTAAGTCAACCATCCCTTTAATAAAGGTATCTAAAACTTTCTCATCTAAATCAAGAGGGGCAGTTAATTGTTGGTAATACTTTTTCAATTTATCATAATCATAACCTGCTTGAACAATTTGACCACAATAACGTGTGTTGCCACCTTCATGTCCTTCAGGTGCACTATCAATTAAAAGAACCTTTGCACCGTTATCGGCTGCAAACCGAGCTGCTGTTGCCCCAGCACCACCAAAGCCAACTACAACTACATCATAAACTGCATTCCATGAATCATTATCTTGCAAAAACATTTTTGTATCCTCTTCTTTATATACCTAGATAGCGACATTAATACTATTTTTATTGATAATCATCTGATGTCGGTATTTCAGGACAGTCTTTCCCGTCCATCTTTTAAATGCTTTGTAAAAAGTAGTCACATTATTAAAACCGACTAAAAAACTAATTTCAGCTGTATTCAGTGTCGTATCCTGCAACAAATTAAGTGCCAAAATTTTTTGGACTTCATTAACTTGTTCTTTATAATTTGTTCCCTCATTTTTTAACCATCTCTGAACAGTTCGCG
This sequence comes from Lactobacillus sp. ESL0228, assembly GCF_003692825.1. NCBI lineage: Bacteria > Bacillati > Bacillota > Bacilli > Lactobacillales > Lactobacillaceae > Lactobacillus > Lactobacillus sp. ESL0228. The sequence continues at coordinate 187,390 of NZ_REHJ01000007.1, read as the reverse complement.
ATGATATTCCAATCGCATTAGCAACATCTTTTAATTGAAAATTTCCGCCAGCAATTAATTTAAACAAGGTATCCTGCACTATTGCCTTGAATGGCGGATCAACCTTTAAATCATTAATATATTTTTTCAATCCTGGTTCCATAAAGTTCCACATAATATCGTTTTGTGTTAAAAATGGTGTTAAGAGATCATTTTTACTAAAAACCAAGTAATTATCACGACAATTTTGCGCACTAATTCCCAAATACTCAGTTATTTCTGTACTATAATTAAATTTACTACCAATTGATAATGGTTTAATTAACTTACCTGTACCAGTCCTAATCAAACTAATCAATGATATTTGATCCACTAATAGACTAAACCTGGAATTTTTTCGCGAATTATCCAAATAGCTTATATGAATTCTTAAATTTCCCTCCTCTTTGAAAGTGCCAATTTCAATTGGACCAATTAATTGCTCATATGATGAAAGCCGTTTGATTGCCTGCAACCCGTTTTTACTAGATAGCGCGGCAAAATAAGGAGGAACAAATTGATAAAAATTGCTTACATCACTACAAGCTAATAACTGCTTATCAGTTGCTTTTTGATCTAATATTGCAAATGAGTGCGAACTTTTAATCCATTTTGAATTAAAATAATGCGTAATGATCCCAGAATCTAGCAAAGCTGAAATAGAATCAAACGGATATCCTAATTCTTGCAAAAAGCCTTTTATATCTTTTACGACTGCTTGATTCATCATCGTCCCCCTATCTAATTAATATTGTATACCCTTTCTTTTTTGAAAATATGCTTTTTTATGCAATTTTATGTCTGATTGCGCCATTAAATTTATTGTAGAACAAACAAAAAAGGTTGAATTCCAATTCAACCTTCTGCTTTATCTAGCAACTGCAACAACTCGTTTTTCACGAATAACTGTTATTTTAATATTACCCGGGTAATCAAGCTGTTTCTCAACTTGTTTCTGGATATCGTGTGCCAAAACAGTAATCCGATCATCTGAAATTTTTTCTGGTTCAACCATCACTCGAACTTCACGTCCAGCCTGAATGGCATAAGCCTGTTTAACACCATCATACTTTTTGGCAATTTGCTCTAATTCGGTTAACCGCCGAATATAGTTTTCCAAACTTTCACTTCTAGCACCTGGACGTGCCGAAGAAAGTGTATCTGCTGCAACAACTAGTTCAGCAATAAATGATAACTTTGGAACATCCCCATGATGAGCTGCAATTGCATTAACTACTATATCTGATTCATGGTATTTTCTTGTCAATTCCACACCAATTTCAACATGTGAACCTTCAATATCATGATCGATTGCTTTTCCTATATCGTGTAATAATCCCGCGCGAACCGCTAATTTTTCATTTAAACCAAGCTCAGCTGCCATTGTCCCAGCCAATTTAGCAACTTCAATTGAATGTCCTAAAACATTCTGCCCATAAGATGTGCGATATTTTAGGCGACCAAGTATCTTAACTAGTTCAGGATTCATCCGGTGAATCCCTAATTCCATTAACGCACTTTCACCTGCCTCATAAATATCGTCGTTTACTTCTTTACGAGCCCTATCAACTATTTCTTCAATTCTAGCTGGGTGAATTCGTCCATCTTTTACTAATCGCTCCATTGCTCGTTTAGCAATTTCACGTCTAATAGCATCAAAGCCACTTAAAGTAACCACTTTAGGAGTATCATCAATTATTAGATCAATTCCCGTGAGTGCTTCAAAAGACCGAATATTGCGACCTTCACGTCCAATAATTCTTCCTTTCATTTCCTCATTTGGTAAATCAACTACTGATACCGTCGTTTCGGCAACTGTATCTGCAGAACTACTTTGAATAGCATCAATAATTACCTTACGTGCATAATGATCAGCCTTAGCTTGAACTTCTTCATTACTATTTCTTATCATTTCTGCTCGTTCTTTAACTAGATCATCAGATAATTTACTTAGAACTAATTTTTTAGCTTGCTCCTTATCTAAATGAGCAACTTCATAAAGTTTTTGTTGACTTTGATCAACTAATTCATTTGCAGTCTGAATTTTTTGCTTTAATTCATCCTGTTGCTTCCCTAGTTGACTTTCTTTTTTGTTAAATTCAATTTCCTTTTCAGCTAATAAAGAATTTTTATGATCAAGTGTATCTTCTCGCTGTTTTAAGCGATTACTTTCACGCGCATTGGCGTCACGCTTGATATTTAATTCATCCTCAACCTTTTGCCGGTAATCTTGAATTTTTTCTTGAGCTTCAAGAATTTTCTCTTTCTTAGTATTTTGAGCACTTTGCTTAAAAGCTTCTGCTGCTTGTTTTTGTGCATCGGCCTCAGCTTTTGCAGCAACCACTTGAGCATTGGCTTGCGCTAAAATATGGTCAGCATCATTTTGAGCATTTTTCGTATTCATTTCCCAAATGCTTTTTCTAATTGCATAACCAATGCCAATGCCAATTAAAACTGAAATAATAGCAATCGCGACGGGAATCAAATTATTATTTGTCATGATCACTATCGCCTTTTTTACTTTTTAGATTATTCACACAATGATAATAATAAATAACCACGTGACCTATGTCAATCAACTAGAAAAAAACCTTGATCAAAATTTATAGATCAAGGTTGATTTCTTCAATTTTAACTACTTTTGCTATCGGCTTCCTTTTCTTCAGAAGCCTCCTTTTCCTTTTTCACTCTCTCAGGATCTTCTCTTTCTGATATTGAAACTTCATCAATACCATAGGCGTGGCGCACCTGCTGTTGGACTTCGTCGTAAATATCTTGATGCTCTTCTAAATATTTCTTGGCATTTTCACGTCCTTGACCAATTCGCTCATCCTTATATGAGTACCAAGAACCTGCTTTAGCAATTATGTCATGCTCAGCCGCCATATCAAGTAATTCACCACTTTGAGAAATACCTTTACCATACATCATGTCCACTTCAGCAACCTTAAATGGTGGAGCAACTTTGTTTTTGACTACCTTAATCTTAACCCGATTACCAGTAATCTCGCCACCTGTCTGTTTTATTTTTTCTGCCCTTCTAATTTCTAAACGAATAGTTGCATAAAATTTGAGAGCCCTACCACCAGGAGTTGTTTCCGGATTACCAAACATAATCCCAACTTTTTCACGAATCTGGTTAATAAATATTGCAATGGTTTTGGTCTTATTAATGTTACCAGAAAGTTTACGTAATGCTTGACTCATTAATCTGGCTTGCAATCCAACATGACTGTCACCCATTTCACCATCAATTTCAGCTTGAGGAACTAAAGCTGCAACGGAATCAACAATCAAAATATCAATCGCTCCACTACTAATCAGAGTATCTGCAATTTGCAGTCCTTCTTCACCCGTATTAGGTTGAGACAAAATTAATGAGTCAACATCAACTCCTAAGGCTTCTGCATAAGCCGGATCCATTGCATTTTCAGCATCAATATATGCAGCTGTACCACCACGTTTTTGTACCTCAGCCACTGCATGCAAAGCAACAGTCGTTTTTCCTGAAGATTCTGGTCCATAAACTTCTACAATTCTACCACGTGGATAGCCACCGACTCCCAGTGCTGCATCAAGTGCAAGCGAACCAGATGGAATAGTCGAAATCTTTGTATCTGCTTTATCGCCCATTCGCATTACGGCACCTTTACCAAAGTTTTTTTCGATTTTCTTTAGTGCAGTTTCTAATGCAGCTTTTTTTTCATCTTTTGGCAAGACTTTTCCTCCTCTTATTAAACTGACCAAATTTATTTTTATTAATTATACTTTGAATCAATGGTTATTTGCAAGAAATAGCGAACAAATGTTTTTGTTTATTTGCTTACATTATTAAATACGCTTAAATAGCTTAAATTCTTCAAAAATTATTTTTGTAATCCTTTAGGTTGTAACCATTTTTGTAAAAAATTTAAAATAATATCTGAAAAAATTGCCATCAAAGCTGTTGGCACTGCACCAGCCAAAATAATTGCACTACCATTCGTTGCGTTAGTGCCGCGAATAATAATATCACCTAATCCTCCAGCACCAACAAACGAACCAATTGAAGTTATCCCAATCGCAATTACCAATGCATTCTTTAATCCAGCAATAATTACAGATAATGATAAAGGTAATCGTACCATATAAAGCAACTGAAATTTAGTCATTCCCATACCTTGAGCAGAATCAATAACATTTTTATCGACATTTTTTATGCCCGTGTAGGTGTTTTTAATAATTGGTAGCAAAGAATAAACAGTCGTTGCGCAAATGACAGTCATCACTCCCAAACCCATCCCAATCATTAAAATTGAAAGCATTGCAAGTGAAGGAATCGTTTGAATAAAATTAGCAATTTCTAGTACAAAATTCCCCAGATAGTAATAACGAGAAATAATAATACCAATAGGAATTCCAATAATTGCAGCAAGTAAAACCCCATAAATTGATATCAAAAAAGTTCGGTTGAATTGTTGCAGTACATATACACCATTATGTTGATAATAATAGATAAATTGCTGCCATAAAGATAACTTTGCCATCACTCTTGCCCCCTAAAATAGTTGTGCTTAACTAAAAATTCATGTGCTACTGTTGCAGGTTCTAATAATTCATCATCGACCTGAAAATTCATTTTACGCATATCATGAACACTTATCTGCCCTACTAAACGCTCCAGAATTGGCTTAAGTTCGGGGTGTTCACGCAATAAATAATTATTAATTAACATACCGCAATTATATGGTGGGAAGAAATGCTTATCATCTTTAAGCAAGTGAAGTTTATAACTATCAATTCGACCATCAGTCGAGTAACCCAAAATAACATTCATCTTGCCACTTTTTAGAGAAGAATAAACAAGCCCTGCATTCATTGGCCGCATCTTGCTAAAAGTAATACCATACGATGTTTGAAACGAAGGATAGCCAACCCCCGGTGCATTAACCCATTCAGATGAAACACCAAAAGAAAGTTGGCTTTGCACCCTTTTTAAATCCGAAATTCGATGTAAATTATACTTTCTTTGAGTTTTACCATCGACCATAAAGGCGTAATTATTTGAAAAGCCATAGGTATGTAAATAGGTTTGATCCCATCTTCTTTTTACCTCTCGACGAACAGTATCATTTGCCTTTTTCGAATCTTTAATAGCTGGCAAAAGTAAGTTAGCAGTTAATTCACCACCATCATAAGCAACTGCTTGTATATCAGCATCATGCCGGTATAACGCCTGATGCTGCATTGGCGCTGAACCAAGATTGTTAACAATCGTAGTTTTATAAGGCGTTTCATGTTCAATTAATTCTGCAATAATATTAGCCATCACTTGTGATTCTGTTGTTGTTAATGCAGTTATACGAATAACATTAGTACTCCCCATCGAGTCAGCTAACCCTGGAAAACCACAACCACTTGCAATAGTCATTATTACAAGAATAATAGTTGTAAGAATTGATCTCTTTAAAAATTTTCCCATAATGCTCACCTATATACCTTTAGGGGTAAGTAATTGTTCAAGCTTGCCAATCAAATAATCAGTTAATAAAGCCAAAATAATTACAGGTATAGTTCCGCCAAGAATTAAATTCGGCTGAAATAAACTTAGACCATTAAAAATAAAGTCTCCTAAGCCCCCAGCACCAATATATGATGCTAAAGTTGCCCAAGCGATTACATATATGGCAGATAATCTAATACCAGCCATGATAACTGGCATTGCTAATGGAATATCAACTTGGGTAATAATTTGAATTCTAGTCATACCCAGTCCGCGTGCAGAATCAATCGTGTTTTGATTTACACTGGTTAACCCAACATAAGTATTGCGTAAAATTGGCATCAAACTATACAAAAATAATGCAACAACTGCAGGTATAGGTCCAACTCCTAAAAAGGGAATCATCATTGCGAGAAGTGCCAAAGCTGGAATTGTCTGCAAAACACTTGCAATCGAAATAACTACTTTAGCGGTACGTGGAAATTTTAATAAAACTACACTGAGCGGTACTGCAACAATAATTCCTAATATCAAAGCACTAGCCGAGATATAAATTTGCTGCCAAGTTTTAACAATTAATTCCGAACCATGTTGTGCAAAAAAAGAAGTCATTTTATTTCGCCTCTTTTACTGAATCAGAACTATCTAAGGTTGTACTGCCCCAAATTTTAGCATAAACGACATTTACCAAACTGGATCTAGTAACAATTCCAACTAATTTTTTATTTGCATCAATTACAGGAATATATTGCTCCTTTCGGCTCAATATTCGGTTGAAATTATCGCGTAAATATTCTTCTGGTCCTACAGTATAAACTTGTTTTTGTAAAATATCGCTTACACTATTAACCTGTGGATAATTACGTTGAAGAATTTCAATAGAAACATAGCCTTTAAAATGATCATAATTATCAACCACAAGTAAGGTATCAACATGTTTCTTTTTCATCATAATAAGAGCTTCGTTTAAAGAAGCACCCAAATTAATTTTAGCGGGATTCGTTAACATAACATTCTTAACTTTGACTGTTTCATATTTTGCATCTGCAAGACGTTCTTTACCAATTAACGCTTCAACATATGAATCAACTGGATTATGTAAAATATCATCAGGAGATCCAATTTGAATAACTTTTCCATTATGTAAAACCACAATCTTAGTTGCAAGTTTTAATGCTTCATCCATATCATGAGTAACAAAAACAACTGTTTTTCCTAAACTTTTTTGTAAGTTTTGAACCAATTTTTGCAAACTTTCTCGTGTAATCGGATCAAGTGCTCCAAAAGGTTCATCCATTAAGATCAGATTTTGATTCGCAGCTAAGGCACGCATGACACCAACTCTCTGCTGTTGACCACCAGACAATTCAGTCGGATAACGATCTAAATAGCTATCTGGCAACTCCGCCATTTTAATTAATTCTTTTGCCTTGCTTAGCAATTTTTCTTTAGGCCATTTCAATAGTTTTGGAACTAAAATTAAATTTTCACGAATTGTCATATGAGGCAGCAAGCCATTATTTTGAATTACATATCCAATATGCCGCCGCAATTCAACCGGATTAAAAGCTTTAACATTTTTGCCATTGACCAAAACCTCACCTTTAGTAATATTAGTCATCCGATTAATCATTCTCATCAAGGTAGTTTTACCCGAGCCTGAAGTGCCGATTATACAACAAAATTCACCTTTTTTTATATTAAAATTTATATCTTCGACCGCTGCTGTTTTACTTTTAGGGTAAAACTTGGTTACATTTTTAAACTCAACCAGTGGTAATTGCTTGACCATAAAAATCCCCCTTTTCATAAACCTATAATTCAATCGTAACAATATAACAAAACTTAATCAAAAATTTACTATTATTACACAGTAGTTGAGAATTTTTAAAGAATTACATGCTGTTAATTTAAAGTATTTTATGTTTTCGTTCTTAAAAGTTAAAAAGCGTTGAAAATATTCAACGCTTTTTTATTCTATATTTAATTATTATAGTATTTTAAAATGCTACTACTACATTGAACCTTCAAATACACTCCATGAATTGTGGAAATAATCCCATCCGGAATAAATAGTAAAAATTAAGGCCAGATACAATAAAATTGTCCCAATACGATAAAAATCGCCAATTAGGAGAAAAATAATTGCCAACATTTGACAAGTAGTTTTAATTTTACCCGGCATCTCGGCCGCCATTACTTGACCTTTATTCTGAGCAAGAATCAAGCGTAGCCCCGTAACTGCTAATTCACGACAAACAATAATTGCAACAATCCATGCTGGAGCTAATTTCAATGAAACCAACATAATGAATGCTGTCATCGTCAACATTTTATCAGCTAATGGATCAGCAAATTTACCAAAATTTGTAACCAAGTTACGTGATCTTGCAATATGACCATCAAACCAATCAGTTGCAGAAGCAACAGCAAAAATGATAGCTGCAATTACTAATCTCCAGTAAACCGTTGTTCCGGCAACTTTAATGCTAGCGTCTCCTCCAAAAATGACGATTAACATAAAGACTGGAATTAATAAAATTCTAAAAACCGTTAATTTGTTTGGTAAATTCATTCTTAACTTTTCCTCCTGGATGATAATTATTGATTACCATCATTGTTAGAGCCACCATTTTGGCCATTGTTTTCAGTATGATTTGTTTGGTTATTATGGTTGCTTTGCTGATTTGTTTGATTGTTTTGCTGACTATTAGTAGTTTCATTGCTATTAGTAGCATTGGATTGCTGCTCAGAGTGAGACTGCTGATTGCCAGTATGCATCGAATTGGAATTACTATTTGTAGTATTATTGTTTTGATTAGTATTTGTTTCTCTGGATTGATTTGATTGTAGACTATTTCTTTTACCAATATAGAAAGTCAGAGTTTGTGTTGTACTTTGAGCCTCATATGGTACCCTTTTCCTTCCAATAGAGACCGAAGTTCCTTGGGCATTGCTAAACGATACAGATAATGTTTTTACAGTCTCAGGAATCCGCAACGTATGTTTTTGACCAGCTACTAGAGTTTGGCTACTCTGATTAATACCATTCATCATAATAGTGACCGTTGTAGCCTGATCACCAGCTCTAACTACTAAATTACGCCTATTTTTCAAACCAGTAACTTGGTATTGGTTAACAGCAAGCTCCTTAATTTTTACCGGATTTTGGATAACCCTTTTGGGTTTAGCACGTTTATTAGTACCCGTAGAAACCGACACATCACTTGTAGCATCGTTATTTTGATTACCTGTTGATGAAAAATGTGCATAAACTACGTAGCATATCAATACAATTGCAATAACTCCTAAACCAACAATAATTCGTGGCAAGTATGTTTGCCATATTTTTTTCTTACTGTTAGTCGTTTTTTGAACTTCTTCACTCTTATTATCAATAGAGTCTTCAACGTATTCATCTGGTTCAGCTTTAGGAACTTCTTGATGATACTCACCAAGAAGCTTCTTACCATCCAATCCAACAACTTGAGCATATTGTCTGATGAAAGCCCGCACATAAAAGTCGCCAGGAAGTTTTTCAAAATCATTTTGCTCAATTGCTGTCAGATATCTACCTTGAATTTTAGTTGCTTTTTCAATATCTTCAATTGAAAGTTTTTTCGCCTCTCTGGCACTACGTAATTTGTCTCCGATATCTGCCATAGTTACCTCTTTAACTTCTTTTAACTTATATCTTGAGTATAACATATACTACTAATTATTTTTACCATTATATGAGCCATCCACCACTAACATATATTGTTTGACCAGTTAAATAGCTTGAACGAACATCCAGTAAATTTTTAACCCAAAAGGAGATATCTCCGCCCTCAGCTATTCGTCCCACAGGTATTTCTCCTTTTACTTCTTCCAAAGCTTCAGGAGCAAGCGTTGCGTTCATACTAGTATCAACAGCACCCGGAGCAAGCACATTTACAGTCAAATTTGCTGAAGCAACTTCACGTGCGTAACTTTGCGCAAAACGTGAAATTCCAGACTTAGAGGCACTGTATACGGCTTCCATTGCACTGCCATCACCACCATAAACCGAACCCAAATAAACTATTCGACTAAAATCATTTTTAATTAGTAGTGGTTCAAGCAACCCCGTTAGCTTAATTGGAGTAGTTAAATTAATATGCATGATCCTATCAATTATGTTCAAATCTTGACTACTGACAAAGTTATAATCTGTAATCCCTTGCCCAAAAACAGCTGCATTAACTGGTAATAAAGTATTAACAAATGCTGTTAAATCACTATTTTCAACTGAAAAGTCAAGCTTAATTGGAATAAAATCTTGTCGCGGATATTTATGACTTAAACGTTGACTTATTTCACAGGCTATTTGCCAATTCTGATTGCAATGAATATAAAGAGACCAACCAGCCTGTGCCAACTCGACACAAATTGCCTGACCAATCCCACCAGTAGCTCCAAATACAATTGCTCGTTGCAAATACAACATTCCTTTTTATTATTTATGAACCATAAATGTAAATATAACTTATATAGTAATCACTCAAACATTACTACCATTTCATCTAAGCCCACATTTAACTAATTCTAACATTATTTCCAAGTGAAATTGTGCTAAATTTCGACATGATAAACTTTCTTAAAAATTAGTTATTTGTCTCATCCTTTTTTGGCGGTAATAAAACTTGACGCGGCTTTGAACCTTCTGATGGTCCAATAACTCCCCTATTTTCCATTTCATCGACTATTCGTGCTGCTCGATTGTAGCCAATTCGAAAGCGTCTCTGTAACATGGACACACTTGCACTTTGTTGTCTTCTAACTAGATCAACGGCTTGATTATAAAATTCATCTTCTGGTTCATCATCCGTAGAATTTGCTGACTCATCATTTTTTTGCGGAATCATCCCTTCATCATAGTCTGGCTTTTGTTGTTCTTTTACCCATGAAATAACTTTCTCAACTTCATGGGAAGAAACATATGCACCTTGGATTCTTTCTGGTTTAGAAGCTCCGACCGGCATATATAACAAATCACCACGTCCAAGTAATTTTTCAGCACCTGTTTGATCCAAAATGGTCCTTGAATCGACACCACTAGAAACCGCAAATGAAATTCTTGAAGGCACATTAGCTTTAATTAATCCCGTGATAACGTCAACGCTAGGGCGTTGTGTTGCTAAAATCATGTGTATTCCAGCAGCACGAGCCATCTGCCCTAATCGAACAATCGCACCTTCGACATCATGGCCACCGACCATCATCAAATCACTTAATTCATCAACAACAACCAAAATATACGGTAAAACACGCATTACTGGCTTAGTTTTATCCTGATTGTTGATCCGTACCTTTTCATTAAATTCAGTCATGTTCCGTGCCCCACTTGCAGCGAATAGTTTATATCTTCGCTCCATTTCTTTCACTGCCTTGCTTAATGCGTTAGCAGCCAACTTTGAATCTGTTACAACCGGAATTAATAAGTGGGGCACACCATTGTAAACAGATAATTCCACCATTTTAGGATCAATCAAAATCAACTTAACCTGATCCGGATTTGCCTTCATTAAAATACTAGTCAAAATTGTATTAATTGCAACTGATTTGCCTGAACCTGTTGAACCTGCAATTAACAAATGAGGCATTTTAGCCAAATTAGCTGAAATTGTTTTTCCACTAACGTCCTTTCCAAGGGGAACTTCCATTGGATCGCTATGAGCCTTTGAATCCTGATTTTGCATCACATCTTTAAAGGCCACAACTGAAGTCGTACGATTAGGCACCTCAATACCAATAAAAGGTTTACCAGGTATTGGTGCTTCAATTCTAATATCTTTAGCAGCAAGGGCAAGAGCTAAATCATCAGCTAAGTTAACTATTCGGCTTACCTTAACACCAACTGCTGGTTGAACTTCATACCGAGTAATCGTTGGCCCTAAGATAGCTTTTTTAATAATCACATTTACACCAAAACTTTTAAATGTTGCCTGCAAAGTCTGCGTATTTTTAATGATCAAATTTTTATCTGTACTTTGATCGGCACTTTTAACAGCATCAAGCAAGCTTAACGGTGGTTTTTTATATTGCGTGTTAGTCGCTTTGTTCTGTTTAAGTTCATCATGATCTACATTCTCAAGTTCCTGACGTATTTTTTTATCTTCTTCAGCAAACGAATGTGATTTAGGTAATTCTTCATTTTCTAGTTGCTCATTTTTGATTGACTCATCTTGATTTTGGTCAGAAAATTGAATCTGTGGTTCTTGCTCTAAAGTAGACTCAATGGAACTGGAATTTTCCTGAAGCGATTCTGATGAATCGTTCTTTTTCTCTTGGGAATGGTTTGCTTTATTTTCAACCTTAAAATCATCAACATTAGGAAAAAGCGATGATTCTGAATCTAACGGATCAGACAAATCACGTGCTTGCTGTCGTTCTTTTTTTTGTGATTGTTTTTCTCGCATAATGCCATACTTTTTTTTGAGCTTAGTACCAGCCTCATGATTCTTTGTAATAAAAAGTTGACAAAACAACTGAAACTTTTGAATCACATCGGCAAATTTAACGTCAAAGAACATTAAAATACCAGTCGGAATAAACAAGATCGCAATTACTCGTAAACCAGTATGTCCAAGTAATGGATAAAACATCTGGTAACACAGAGCTCCAATCACTCCGCCACCAATCGGCTTTGTAATCGCTGCTCGACTAAATTCAGCACTCATCTCATACCAAAAAGCATTCATAAAGGCATTATTAACTAATTCACGCTCAAAATATAAGCTACTTTGAATCAAAAGAAAGCCCAAAATCGCAATCATTAAACCAATACTTCGTTTAAAGTTAAAGTGCATCGGTTTATTATAGATCAACATCACTAAGCCAAAAATTGCACATAATCCAGCTGCTAATAAATATGAATCACCAAAAAACAGCCGAAAAACATTTGCGACTTGTTTACCTAATATACCAAATTTAGCAAAAGCCAAAAAGACAATAGCAAGTTGTATAAGACCGATAATTGCCCAAGTGATTCCTGTATTTTGCACCTTCTTACTTTTTCTAGGCGTTTTGTTTTTTTTCTTAGGCATACCTTCCACCTAATCAAAAATTAAAAGTTAGCTTCGAAGTTCAAATTAACTGGTTTTTCCAGTGTAATTTGCGTAACTTCATAAGTTAAAGTTTCAATATATTCAACTAGTGGCCGGCTAAGTAACTTATAGTCAGTATTATCCAAGTCATTACCGTCACCAAAATAATCCTTAATCTGAACAATTTGACTAATCATTCCACTGACAGAAAATTGTCCAGGTGCGGGGGCAACATCAAAAACCACAGTTATCTCAAAGTAGTTGCCGTCCTCACCCTTATCAGTAGTTCCATCTTCATTCTGCTTTTCAACTTTTTTCAAACCAAAGTTTACCTTGTCCTTAGTTTTTGGTTCTTCATTAATGTCATAATGAAAATTCTTAACTAAAATTGGTGTCTCTTTTTTAAAATCCATTTTATTCTCCTCCTAAATTTCTCTGATAACGCTGCGGTCGATTATAATTATCTTTTAATTTGTCATTTTCATAATGATGCTTTTTTTCCATTAGTGGAAACCCTTGTTGGCGCAATGCCTCAAGCAAAACGATTGCTACTGAATTAGCCAAATTATAACAGCGAATATTATCAGACATTGGGATCCGCAAATTGCGATCATAATATTTTCGCATAAACGTTTCCGGTAAGCCAGTTGTTTCTTTGCCAAAAATAAAATAATAGTTTTTATTGGGATCAGTATAGGAAACTTCCGCATAATTTTTTGACGAAAATTTAGAAATCAAATACATTTCATCTTGCGAACCTAAAGTACTAAGGAAAGCCGCCAAATCGTCATGTAAATGAACTTCTACTTTATCCCAATAATCTAATCCAGCCCGTTTCATTTTCTTATTATCAATCTGAAAACCAAGTGGTTCAATCAGATCAAGCACCGTGTTTGATCCAGCACAAGTTCGGGCAATATTACCAGTATTAGCTGGCATTAGTGGCTCAAATAAAACAACGTGATTTGTCAATCTTTTATCTCCTCAATTTAAAAAGTCATAATAACGATTATACCTATACATTCCACTACTTTTTTATTTTCTTAGAATCTTTTGTCACTAGCGAACTATCTTCATCTTCACGAAAAACTTGGGAAACTTTCCTATAGTAGTTATATACCCGCATTGTAATAATTTTTAAAACAGCATAGATCGGAATCCCAAAAACTACTCCCCATAGCCCCCAAACTGAACTTGAACCGATTAAAAGCAGAATCGTTGTTACGGGATGCATCTCCATTTTGTTTCCCATAACAAGTGGGCTAATTATTCGAGATTCGATAGTCTGCTCGATGATAAATACAATCAAAACTTTAATCACCATCGGCACCGACATCATAATCGCTATTGCAATTGCTGGAATAAAAGCTATGAAGGTACCAAAATATGGGATCAAATTCAAAACTGCACTCAAAACCGCAAGTGCAATTCCGTATTGTAACCCAACTATACTATAACCAATACCAAACATGATTCCAACCCAAAAAGCAACGGTAATCTGGCCTCGAATATATGCTGCCAAAGCAGTGTTAATTTCATATAACAATTGACCAAAGCCTTTTTGCCAACGACTGGGAGCAAATTGTGTCAGATATGGCCGCAAGTTATGTGCATCTTTAAGCATAAAAAACAAAATAAACGGCGCGGTTAAGACCGTCATAAAAATAATCGTCACAATACTAATTGCAGAAGAAATATTGTTTAATGTAGTATTTATCGTAGTTTGTCCTGATTTAAAAATTGTATTCTGTGCTCTAGTAATAGCATCATTAATATTATTTCTAACACTATGAAGCTGTGGTGCATTTAAAGTGTTCTGTATTGCATTAGTCGCATCATTCCAAATATACGGCCAGTGCTTGATTAAGGAGTTAATCTGTCCTTGAACAATTGGCAATAAGGTGTTAACTGTCCAGACCAATAATAATGCAACTAACATAAACAAGCCAATAATAGTGACAACTCGAGGGATCTTAAATTTACGTTCAAGCAAATCCACTAACGGATTCATAATATAAAATTGAATGAGTGCAAGAAGTAGCGGAGGTAATATCGCACTTACAAACAATCTTGCCGGATTCAATACGAAAGACACCTTGTTAAACAACCAAATTACCAAAAAGAATAATAAAATATTTAACAATGCGATACTAAAACGGTTATTCAAAAACCATTTTTGAAAAACAGTTTCTTTTTTATGTTTTCTTAAATTGTCCATTAACCCCATCCTAATCAAATATGTTCATAAACAATATGATCATCAACTTTAAAAACCGGTAGTCTCTGAGACGCACTTGAAGTTAAATAAATTGCGTTTGCCAATGGTTTCTTGGAATTTAAAGCAGTGAAAAAAAACGTAACATGTCCCAATGTCTTAATGTTATTTTCAACCATTGCTCCGACATAATTGGCCACATAAGTTTTACCACCAATCGTGATTGTATCACCAGTGTTAAAAACAAAATTGTCAAGTGGAATTTGTTGATCAAACTTCTGAATTACTGATACTTCAACTAAATCAGGCGATACATTATCACCAAACAAAAGAACCATTTCATTTTCCGGCTCAATTGCTTGTCTACCTATTTTATTAATTGTTGCAATCCATTTCATTGTCTTATATACTCCTTAACATTTAATTTTAACATAACAAAAACCGCTTAACTAAATAATAAGCGGTTTTATTAACAGTTCTTTACTTATGATGATACAAAAGCAATTTCTTTAGTTCATCTAGCAGAACTAACGGAATTGGAAGACAGAATAGAAAAATCCAGTCTATTGGCATAAGGCTAGTAGTATTAAACAATTGCTGTAATACTGGGGTCATAGTTAAAATAAAGAATAAGAAAATTTCAAATCCTATACCAAACCAAATACTTGGATTACTAAATACCCCTTTCTTAAAGATTGAAATCTTATTAGTCCTGCAGTTTAAAACATTAGCAATTTGAGTGAAAATAATTGCTCCTAACACCATTGTTGTGGCTCGTAAATAAACTTGACCACTTGAAGCCAGTGGAATATGAGGCCATCCATTTTGATAGTTAACAAAGAAATAAGCTGCAATTGAAATTACACTTGAAATTAGTCCATACCACAAGAATGCTTTTTCAATAACCCGTTTATTGAGTAAGTGTTCACCTCGACTTCGCGGTGCTTGTTTCATTACATCCGGATCGACAACTTCACTCCCTAATCCCAATGCTGGTAACATGTCCGTTCCTAGATCAACGGTTAAAATCTGCATTACTGTCATTGGTAGTGGAATCAAACCACCCGAAAATAGAAACAATATTGATGGAAAAGCTTCAGGAACATTAGATGTTAGTATATAAGTTAAAAATTTACGAATATTACTATATACAGCTCGTCCTTCTTCGATTGCAGCAACAATTGAGGCAAAATTATCATCAGTTAAAATAATATTAGCCGCGTCCTTTGCAACATCAGTTCCTGTCATCCCCATAGCAATACCAATGTCAGCCTGCTTCAAAGCCGGAGCATCATTGACACCATCGCCAGTTGAAGCAACGATTTCGCCATTCTCTTGTAATGTTTTAACAACTTTATATTTTTGTTCAGGCGCAACTCTAGCAAAAATCACCTCGCCCTTTAATGCTTCACGTAACTCACTGTCATTCATTTTTTGTAATTCATCGCCAGAGATCACACGAGCATGCTCAGAGGTTAATCCAATTTGCACTGCGACAGATTTTGCTGTCAATTTTGAATCACCGGTAACCATAATGATCTTAATTTTTGCTTCATGACAACGTTTGACGGCATTATAAATTTCTGGACGCGGTGGATCGCTCATAGTCGTCAGCCCAACAAACACCAAATGATTTTCTGCGGTTTCAATTGTTAACTTAGTAACATCTGTATTATCTTTATCAACAATCCGATAAGCCATCGCCATACTACGCAAACCTTTAGCGGCGTATTCAGCATTATATTTTTCGGCTCTTTTTTTATCATCAGCAGTCATCGATCGAACTTGTCCATTAACTTGAACTTGATCGCACTGCTTGATTACATCACTAAAAGATCCTTTCGTAAAAATAATATACTGATGATCATTCCAGCGATGAATCGTCGACATCCGTTTACGATCTGAATCAAACGGTAGTTCTCGTAAACGGGGATATTTGACCAACACTTTTTGACGATCAAAGCCAGCTTTTTGTGCCATTATAATTAATGAAGCTTCGGTTGGCGTTCCTAAAATTTTGGGTTTTTCCCCTTTAACATTGCTTGGCTGAATAGAAGTATCATTATCGAGCGCTGCAATCTGTATCAACTTATGCAAATCGGGATTTTCTTCATACCATAATTGCTTTTTATTAAGTTCAATTTGACCGTTATTCTCATAACCATTCCCTGTAACCTGAAATTCATTTTGCGGCGTCCAGATATAATGAATCGTCATTTGGTTTTGAGTCAATGTTCCTGTTTTATCAGAGCAAATAACTGTTGTCTCTCCCAGAGTTTCAACTGAATTAAGTTCTTTAACTAAAGCATGTTTTTTTGCCATTCGCTTAACACCTTGAGCAAGGCTTAATGTGACTGTTGGTAATAAACCTTCAGGAATAAATGCCACAATCATCCCCAAAGCGAAAATAAAAGCTTTCGCAAAAGGATACTTCACAAAGAAAATTGCTGCAATTAAGAAAATCATTCCAATTGATACAGCAATTATTGATAATTGTTTTGTCAACCGATTTAATTCTCTCGTTAATGGGCTATCAACCTTTGTTTGTTTTTGGGTCAACTGTGCAATTTTACCAAATTCAGTATTCATCCCAGTGGCAAATGCAATCGCACGAGCAGTACCTGACCCAACCGTTGTTCCTGAATATACTAAATTAGTTTCGGCATAGCTACCTTCACCGGGTGCATAATCAATTGTCTTAGATTCAGGAACAGATTCACCATTTAATGCACTTTGATCGACCTGCATAGAATTAGCCGTAATTAACCGAGCATCTGCTGGTATAGCATTACCTGCTTGCAAAACAAAAACATCTCCAGGAACCAATTCCTTAGAATCAATTTGCATCTTTTTACCATCACGAATAACTTGAACATAAGTAGGGAGCATACTATTCAATGCATCTGTTGCCCGTTTAGCTGCTCGTTCTTGCCAGAAACTAAATAATCCATTAATAATGTTGACCATCCAAATAGCAATACCCAACTCTGGTGTTCCACTGAAAATGGCTACTAATCCAGAAATCCATAATAATATTGCCATCATACTGACAAAGTTTTTAAAGAATGTTTTCCATTCAGATTCTTCCTGAGATTTTTTAATCTCGTTTGAACCAAACTTTTTTAGTCTATCAGCTGCCTCTGACGAGCTTAACCCCGTAGTAGACGAGTGAAGATTAGTAAAAACTTCTGAAATTTCATTCTTAGCATAAAGCTCTCGAATTTTATTTTCATCCATTCACGTATACCCCTTATTAAAATTTTACTGCTTATTTTGTTAGCAGTTCTGACACCATACTTTAACACTATTTAAGAAAATTGGTTACTATAAATCTTTACAATTGTGTGTCATGCTATAATGATGATTGAACTTATTCTCATTAAAGCAAAATGGAGGCGTAAAATGAAATTACTAATTGGTGGGTATACTAAAAAAAATGCTACTGGAATCTATCAATTGCCATTAATTAAATCTGATAATAGTTTACAACTTGGAGAGGCTCAAGAAATAATTCGAATCGGAGGACCAACATACTTTGTTCAAGATAATGATTTGATTTTTTCAATCAATAACACGGGTAACCAAGGCGGAATTAGCTCTTTCAAATTATCTAATAACAATTATTTAGCTCAAGATTCATACTTAACAACTGGTTCTTCTCCAGCTTATATTGGTATCAATCGTAAGCAAAAATTGCTTTATACAGCAAACTATCATACCGCAGTTTTGGCAGTATTTTCTTACGAAGCTAATGGTCAAATAAAATTGCTTGATTCAATTAAACACACAGCTGATACTCTCGGTCCTTGTCCAGAACAAGCAGACGGACCGCACCCACATTTCTTTGACCAAACACCGCAAGGCAACCTAGTTAGTTGCGATTTAGGTAATGATTGCGTTGATTTTTATAGTTTTGAACATAACCATTTAAATCATTTAGCAAAATATCAAAATGAAGCTGGTTTTGGCAGTCGGCATATCGTGTTCAATAAAGACGGAAATTATTTCTACGTTGTAGGTGAACTTTCAAGCAAGGTTAATGTTGTACATTTTGATGAACAAAACTGGACCTTTACCAATATTGCCACCTATTCGACCATTCCAGAAGATTTTACTGCACATAATGGTGCAGCTGCTATTAGAATAAGCAATGATGGAAAATTTGTTTATGTATCTAACCGCGGACATGATTCAATTACTGTATTTGCAGTTAAAAATGATCATACCTTGGAATTACGCCAAACAGTTTCAACCTTCGGCGAGTTTCCGCGGGATTTTAATTGGGATAATGAACAAAAATTCGTTGTTGTAGCTAATCAGAATACTGATAATGCCACACTTTATACTCGAGACGGTAATAGCGGTTGCTTAACCCCTATTCAAAAAAATATATCTGTTCCTGAAGGTACTTGTGTTCTTTTTTGCAACTAAATTTTAAAAACAAAAAGAGTTAGAACATTGAAGTTACTTCATAGAGTTCGTTAACATTAATTTATATTCGCTAAGGTCGTATTCCGATATTCAATTGGGATGCGTCCTTTTAACGTATGTCTGATTCTACTTTTCAAATTTATTAGTGTAATTTCATAGCTATAAATATTTACTTGCCCAGTTAAAATAACAGTCTGCAAAAATTTCCATTGGTCCACGCCAATTTCAAAGTAAGCACTTTATTATATACTTGGTTTCCGAAAAATATGTTAACATATAAATAATTTTCAAAGAAACGTAATCGATCATGGAAGTTAAACCCAAGAATTTTAAAGTTCTAACTAATAAAGAAAGAGCAACGATACTTGGAAAGCTCAAGCAGATTATAATTTGGGTTATGAAGTGGGTCATGCTATTCACAAAGTCAACAAACATCTTTCTCAACCATCTTGTTGAGTTATGTATATTAAGTATTTCTAAGCTTCTGGAGATATAGGAAAGGATTTTATAGCATTATGAAACAACTAGGACAAATCATTTTATTTTTATTAAAAGCAACTGTTTTCTTCTTTTGGTTTTTATTTACTTTTATTTTTATGCAGGCTCCAACACTTGCAACTATAGTAAATGATCATGAAACAAGAAACAACGTAAATATTTTACACCATGTGCTTGTTCTTATAATAGGTTGCCTAGTTGGTTTTGGAGTTGTCTATATTTTTTATAAGAAGATTAATGGAACACCAATCCTGTCAGTAAAACTACGTGTTAGAAATTTGTTGGTTTCCTTGGGTATTACAATGATTTCAGTTTTTATCCAAGCGTTAATCGGAAATATCGTAAATGTAGGCAATACAGATAGTGATCTAATCAGATTATTGCATACTCAATTAGGGGTAATTGTATTTTTTACTCTAGTTATATCAGGTCCTATTTTAGAAACATTATTTTTTCAAGGTGGATGATTACAGGGGGGAATTTTCAAAAAAATGAATCCCTGGGTTGCAATAGTCTTAACTAGCCTAATTTTTGCCTTTGCTCACGGGGAAATGTTTTCATGGGCAACAGTACAATTATTCGTTGGGGGATTAGGATCGTCACTGATATATTTAATAACCAAAGATATTAAAATGTCTATTCTTAGTCACAGCTTAACAAATTTAATTATTTGGTTATTAAGATTTTTTTAACATAAAGGAGATAAGTAAAATGAGTAATTTTAAACAAATAAATGGTTATGAAAGCTTAACAGAAAACCAAGCAAAAAAGTAATCGGCGGAAACGATTGATAAGTATCCAGGTCGATCACGTTTGATAATGGTTCAGAATTCACAGATATAGTTCAAATTAAAATTGCAATTTTCGAAATTTATTTTTCACAAAAAAGGACGCTTTACAGGTGTCCTTAATTCTTTTCTTTATACTTATAATAATTATTTTCAAAACCTGAATCAAGCATATTTTTAGAAACTTCTATTCCAGATTTATCATTTTTTCAATTCAAACTTAGAGACTCTCGACCTAAACTAACTTAAGAGAAAAAATATTTATGAGCTCTTTTGACACATGAATTCAAAGATTCCACTACTGTTAGTGACCTCAACTTTAATTGTAAAAGAAAAAATAGACAATTTATCAAGTAAATATCTAGTTCTTGACGTCAGTATTTATTTGATAAATTCAGAAATTAACTCTGATTTAAAGTTTAACAATTAGTCTACATTACAGGAAATAAATTAATTTTTAGCTGTGTTTTTATGCCATTTCCAAGCAGAAGAAATAATATCTTCAATATCCTCATGTTTTGGCTTCCAACCTAAAATTTCGCGCGCTTTAGTTGAATCTGCAACCAAAATATCTGGATCACCACCACGTCTTGGACCAAAAGTATATGGAATATCAATGCCAGTAACTTTTCTTGCAGCCTTTACTATTTCAAGATTCGAGTATCCTTGAGATGTCCCAAGATTAAACACATCAGACTTGTTAGTTTTCACTAATTTAGTTAACGCTAAAATATGAGCTTCAATCAAATCATTAATCTCAACATAATCACGAACATTAGTTCCATCTTTTGTATTATAATCATCACCAAAGATTGTAAATTTACCATCATCCTTAAGTGCACTTTTCAAGAGTACTGGGATTAAATGTGTTTCATGCTCATGCGCTTCTCCGAGAGAACCATTATCTGCTGCCCCAGCCACATTAAAGTACCGAAGAGCAATTGACTTAATGCCATTAGCTTTATCAGCCCAAGACATAATACGCTCCATCATCATTTTACTGTCACCGTATGGATTAATAGGTTCAAGAGGCGTATCTTCAGTAATTTTTTCCTCTTTGGGAATACCATACACCGCAGCAGTAGAAGAAAAAATTAAATATTTAACTTGTGCATCAACCATTGC
Source organism: Lactobacillus sp. ESL0228 (assembly GCF_003692825.1). Lineage (NCBI taxonomy): Bacteria > Bacillati > Bacillota > Bacilli > Lactobacillales > Lactobacillaceae > Lactobacillus > Lactobacillus sp. ESL0228. The sequence continues at coordinate 165,766 of NZ_REHJ01000007.1, read as the reverse complement.
CTGAAGCAAGGAAATCATACCAGTTACATTATTATCATAATACTTCAACGGTTTTTTTACAGATTCAGAAACCAATGATGATGCTGCAAAATGCATTACTGCACCAATTTTCTCTGAACGCAAAATTTTACTTACTAAAAATGTGTTTTTTAAATCCCCCTGATAAAACTTTGCCTTATGATCTATTGCACTTGAATATAGAGTGTCAAGTACGACTACATCATATCCATTTTTAATTAATTTTTTTACTGCAACTGAACCAATATATCCAGCACCACCAATAACTAAAATACGCATAACAAAATTCGCTGCCTTTCAATTTATTTTAGTAAACTACTTATTCTAATAAATAGTAAATTTTCAGTTCCATATATTCCAATAATGATAACAAAATACAATTATTTTTAGATAGTATATCTTTAAATCATAAATATATTTTAAATAAACTATTTTTCTAAAATTATTTATATCACTTTAAAGCAATTCTATGTTTTACATAATATTCGTAAGCTGATGGATCTAAAAGTTCTTTAAATCGTCCAGTCTTTATAATAATTCAGAATTATGAGTAAAAAAGTCTGGCTTGACAGTATAAATTTCTTATATTTTAAAGAATCCACTTGGTTGAGTCATCAAGAAGAAAAACGATATCAAAATTTTCTTTAGGATAACATACATCAAAAAAAGAAATATTATCATCTGGCCTACAAAATACCGCAATATGTACCTTACCTATTAATTTGGGATTATTTTTAATCACTAAAGAAAGTGCATTAACCCTATCAACAATTGGTAATAACTTCTTTTTCTGAATAGAATCATTACACATGCTCAAAAAATCATTAGTATCCTTATCAGGATAAACAATGGGATTACAAATATTATTGTTTGGCAATATTAAAACAAAAACTTGACTCCATTCTTTGAAAATTGTTTCAAGAAAATTAACATGTCCAGTAGACACAAAATTGAAACTGCCATAAATAACTACCAACTTTAAAATTTTACATCTGCTGAATATTGAACCTAAAAATATTTAGCAACTATTGCTACTATATCAGATAAAGATTGTCTTTCACCAATGAGTTTATTATATATACGGAACAAATTTTCTTGTATGACGAAAGGTGAGCTGCTTTCCAAGTCGAAGTAACATTATTACCTAAGAGCTTAATTATTCCAAACCAGTTACAACTCCTCTATTCAATTATTTTTCACTACCCATTCATTTACGTAGTTAGCCATTTTTTCTAAATATTCATTTCTTTTATTCATACTACTATGATCAATATTACCAAAATTTTTCCATACTCGATTTTTGAATTTAAGCTGCTTAAGCGTACTATTAATAAAAACTCCTTTAATAGCATTGCCACAAAATATCTTCAAATAAAATGTCGGAGAAGTCGAGGTTGTAAGAATTAAGGTCTTTTTTATATTTTTAAGGTTTCCTATTAACCCAGTACTGCCTACATTGTAAGCAAAGTTCTTCTTCATTACCTTATCTATAAAGCCTTTTATAATAGCTGGAGTATCATTCCACCATATTGGGAAAATAAATATAACTTTATCTGTATTTTTAATAATCTTCTGGTACTTACTAACTAAAGGATCAATTGTTTTTCCAACACTAAATAAAGATAACTCTTTAGCAGAATATGTTGGATCGAATTTATCATTATATAGGTCTATAACTACATACTCTTCTTTGTTATCTCTCATCGCTTTTATAACTTTATTAAGTATTGCATGGTTAAAGCTTTTTGTGTAAGGATGTGCGTATATTATTATTGTTGTCATTACTTTATCTCTCTTGTCCTAAATTTATTGATAATATGATAATATGTAAAATATCTTTTATTTTTTCAGTATGCATACTAGAGACAAAAAATATAATTCTTGCCTCACTTTCTTTTACTGCCAGATATATCAAAGTAATTACACATCGGCTCCATAAGGAGGATGTTTTTTATTACAACGCATAAAAATAGTCATGTTCAAAAACTTTGAAAAGGTAAAAATTCGTTTAACCGCCAGTATGGACATTTCGTCTAATAGGACTAGTAAGTGCTATTAAAAAACTTCACATTTGGAACCTGTCGAGCTTTTTGGTAAAGTAAAGATATAATTTTTATCGTACATGCGTTTGGCACGGAGCAAAAAAATGAATAAAGAGTTTGAACAAATTACAGACAATTTTTTAGAACCTATCAAGATATTTAAAGGCAATCTGTCTGACCTGCTCACGCCACCCAGGACAAACAATCTAACGGCTGCCTAGAAAGAGTCAACCACAGATCAAGCAGATTCACGGCTACCGCATTTTTAGTCATTTTTGGGCTCGTATCAAGCATAAAAACTTCAAGCCGTAATCAAGATGTTATAAAAATTCTATAAACAACATTTTACAAAGAGCCATTATAGCTATCAAATTATCATAACATTGAAAATAAAATCGCAACTTTGGTTGATTAATTTTAAGAAAAAAAGAAAAAATTATTTAATTGGAGCTATATTTACAATATTTGAATAATAAGATAATTCGTCTACCCTATGTATGACACTTATAATTGTTGTGTTATCTAAGTATTTATTAATCATTAAATAGACTTTATTTATAGCTTTTTCATCTAAACTACTTGTAAATTCATCAAGTAATAAAATATCCGGCTTAGTAATAATCGCTCGCAAAAATAAAATTTTTTGGACTTCACCGCCGGAGATTTTATTTTTAAAATCTCCTGGTGTCTTATTATTTAAATCATCTTTAGTTTGAATTAAAGTATCTAAACCGATTTCTTTAACTAGGTTCAAAACTGTTTCAATGTTAGGTTTTAAACTAGGATAACAAATATTTTTATAAATTGATCTGTTAAATAAAGGAGCATCTTGTGCGATATACATTAATTTTGGTGCATTCTGAAATGGGAAAATTATTTCACCTTTACTCGGTGTGAAAAACCCACTTAAAAGTTTCAAAAGTGTACTTTTCCCAGAGCCATTTTCTCCTGTTAATGCATTCATTTTATTTTTTTTAAATGTTAAGTTTAGATTATGAAAAATTACTTGATCATTTTTATATGAGTAGTCAATATCTCTTATTATTACTTCGTCCGTGTTATCATCAAACTTAATCATATTTGGTTTTTGCTCAGATGACACATCATATTCGAGTTCAGACAAGCCTGCTCGAATGCGATTTAATAATTCCTCTATAGCTAAATATTGTGGACCAAATCCAGATAAATTCAAAATAGAATATAATAAAATTAGAATGACTGTTAGTGATTGAATTTTATTACTTCCAAATATATGTTGTCCAACTAATGCAATTATACAAGCTAAAATAACTATTATTAATTGTTGCACTATTGCAGCCTGATTTGTAATACTCTGAACATATTGATATGATTTTTGCTCATTAGAAAGAATACTGTTCATGTAATTACTTTCATATTCTTCAGAATTACTAGATGATATTGTTTCAATATTTCGATAGTAGTCAATCATATACTCGTTTACAACGGATGCACTTTTTAATGAATTAGATATGTTTTTCCTATTACGCTTTGCCATCCACACAGAGATTGCTAAATAACCAGAGAAGAAAACCAAGTATAATAAACCAAGTAATATATTTTTGATACCAATCATGATGGTATATAGTACTATCATTACAGCCATTTGAATTATAATTTTTAAACTACTTTGTTCCAACTGGCGACAGGCAAAAGAGACGTCCTTAATATAGCTTTGGACTTTACCTACAGAATGTTTTGAAAAATAGCTGAAAGGTTTATTTGTAACCTCTTCCCATAGTTCTTGTTTAGAATATTTTCTAACTGCCTGAATAAATGTATTGTTGAAATAATCAATAAACGGTATTGTCATAAGTGAAACTGACAGAGCTATTAAATTAACTAATCTGTTACTTTCATTTTTATTTGTTGAAAACAAATTAGTAATGAAATAAGGTTGCGAAAAATAAAATATATATCCCAAAAGTACAAACATAGAAAAATATGCAATTTTGCTTATACCAATTTTTTTGATTACTCGTTTTAAGTATTTCCAAATCATTTTTCTTTATCCAAATTAGACTTGCCCATGCTTTGCTTTTCAAGCTCAACAAATTCTTGCAGGTTATGACCCAGACTAGATAATGCACGTTTCAATAAAAGACTCCAGGTTTGAAAATCAGAATTGTTCCATCCACTACTTGTCTTTAAATAATCAATAATCTCTCTAAAATCTTCTTGATTGATGTCTTCACTATACCTTTTTCAATTAATTGAGTTAAAGCTGCACCACTTGTAAAAGGATTAACTTCATTCACATATTTGTTAAACTGCTTTAATATGGCTGTTGACGGTAGTGACGCCATTCTATTCATTTTAAAACTAATAGTTACGTATTTAGACATTCCATTTTCCCTATTAACTTAATTGGAAATGCATAGAATATTTCTATATTCGTATCTTTTAAATGAATAGCAAATGTAAATATATTTGATCCTATTTTCTTTACATCAATTTTACTCTTAGGTGATATTTTAGAAGGATCTGCTGTAAATTGTTCTTATTCCCGAAAGTTTGGATTATAACATTCCTTTTAATTATATAATGTCAGCATTTTATTGCAAGCGATTTCGTAAAATAAAAAATGAAAAGTAACATAAAACAAGAGGTGATATAACATATGAATCTTCCAAACTAACGGTTACTCAGCTTTTATATTTGGACGCTGAAGATGATGCCCCAATAAATATTTACATTAATTTCTTAGGATGAAGTGTTAATGGTGCATTTTCAATTATTGATACTAGTGGCAGGAGAGCGTAAGTTCAGAGCGCTCCTGCCAAATACTCAGCTTCTTATTCATCAGCCAATAGGGTCTATGAGTGGACAACAAAGCGATATAGAAATTGGTGCAAACCAAATTAAAAAAGTAAGAACAAAAATTGCAAATTTAATTTCCAAAAATTCAAACCTTACTATTGAAGAAATAGACCGCGCTATTGAAAGAGATTGCTATATTAGTTCCAATAAGGCTGTAGAATTAGGATTGGTAGACAAAGTTTATTCTTGCCGATGAGATAGCAACAGTTATGATGGAAAAAATGGGTGCTCCGAAATACATGACCTCTAAAAATATTGAGTTTAGACGAATTACATAAAAACATAACATTACGTGGACTTGACCAAGGAGCTTTTCCCCAATGTCAAAATTGTTTTAAAACGCTTCCACAGTGTATATATTAGATTAATAAGCCGCATTTTGATATGACTCAAAATTTTAGAAAAAACATGGGGTGTTAATGTGACTACATTATCGAAAATTTGTTCCAAGTTAAAAACCTAACTTGATTTTTGCTTTCATATTATTCTTTACTTACCTTTACTCCGTTTTTATAAATCCTGTTCTTATTTATTTCGATTTTATCAACAATATCCTTTCCTAAGTCGCTTCCCAACATTTCGGATATACCCAGCAAAAAAATATCAACATCTGCTAATTCTTCGTTTATATTGTCAGCATCTTGCTTAAGCCATCCCTTAAAAAGTTCATTTACTTCGCCATACAATAGCAGCAATTCAAACTTGATATCTGTCGTATTAAAATTATGTCTTTTTTTATTATCTATAACTTCTTTCTGAAGTTTTTTGGTATCAATTATCATTTTTATACACCTAAATTAATAACTTGGTCATATCTGGAATTTTATTGTTCATTTAATTCATGAGCTATTTCTATAAAGCCTCTATTTATGGAAAATAAATAATTTCTAACTTTGCTAGAAGTAGCCTCATCTAATAGCAAAAACTTGTCAGTTAACAATAAAGCCCTAGCTAAAGCTATTTGCTGCTTTTCACCTGAAGAAACTTATGGACTTTTTTCATTTTCTAATTAGGGCGAGTGTTCAACTTTATTTTACAATTTACCAAAACCTTACTTTACAGTAAAATCATTTAAACTTAGTTGACGCCACAATTTAAGCATATCTTTTGCTAAAGAAGCTTTTACTTTTACAAGTTTACCTTTGACAAATGGATCAGGAAAAGATAAAAAACAACAATTTAATGCTTGTCTATCAAACTGATCATTGATTCCATATAGTGGATCACCAAATAATGGATGTCCAATTGATTGCATGTGTAATCGAATTTGATGAGTACGACCAGTATAAAGACGTAACTCAACTAAGCTTGCCTGCGGGACTTGCTCAAGTACACGATAGACAGTCACTGCCTTTTTACCATGAACAAAGTCAATACTACGTTTAACTTCTTTATTTTTCCTACCAATTGGAGCCTCAATCACACCAGTTAATTCATTTTTTGCAAAGTTGCCATGCACAATTGCATGATATTTTTTTATAAAATCTTGCTTGTTAAGTTTGCTAAATCTGCCATGAGCAATTGCATTCTTGCCAACTAGTACTAAACCAGTGGTATCACGATCAAGACGCGTAATTACGTGAGGCTTAAGGCTAGACATCTGATGTTGTTCAAAATATCCCAAAACTCGGTTAACAACAGCATTATCGTCGAAACGAGATGGAATTGATAAAAGGCCAGCAGGTTTATCAATAATCAGATAATTTGACGTTTCCTTGACAATCTCAAGTCGTTCATAAGAAGGCTTTAACCAGGGATTAGAAAGCTCACTTCCTGAAACAAAGATAACCTCATCACCTCGATGCAAACGGTAATTAGTATATCTTGCTTTGTGATTGACTATAAGCATACCACCTCGATTTTTGGCATTATTGATTGCCTGTTTTGAAAACCCGTTCTTTAACAAAAAGGCTCCCAACTCCATTGTCGATTCATTTTGAACCATAATCTTATACAGGGGCATCATTATCACCAATAAAGGCACTTTGAACACGTGACCAAAAATGAGTATGTCCAAAGCGATCAAACCTAATTACTTTGTTAGAAATTCTATATATTATTTTTTTAGCATTACAAACATTAATTTGGTTACCATCGACTGTCATTACAAATTTATCTGCCTTAGGAACAATTGTTATCCATTGATCTGGTGCAATTACAATCGGTGATGATAAACTACGAAACACCCGATTATTAATTGATGCAATTTCTGCCATTTGTAAAGCTTTGAGCTGAGGGTGAATTACTGCACCACCAAGCGATTTATTGTAGCCAGTTGATCCAGTTGGAGTTGAAACACACAAACCATCCCCCCGAAAATTTTCAAATAGTTGATCATCAATATAAACATTTGCTTCTAACGTATGCGAAATTTGCTTAACTGCAGATTCATTTAGTGCTAGATAGCGTTTACGTTCATTTGCTTCTGTTATAAGTTCAACTTCAAGCAAAGGATATTTAACTGTTTCGGGTTCTCTTAAAAAGAGCGCATCAACCATCTTTTCGATTTCTGCTCCATGCCAATCAGTATAAAAACCTAAGTGCCCAGTATGAATTCCGATAAACCTGATAGAGCTAATCTGATTTTCATAACGATGAAAAGCGTTGATTAATGTACCATCGCCACCAACAGATATCACCACATCTGGATATTTAGCATCAAAAACATATCCGGTTTTCTTTTCTAGTGCTTGCTTTAAATGCGCAACTACTTTTAATGTTTCTGAATTATTATTATGAGCAATTGTGATTCGCATTAATTTTCCTTACCCTTATTTTTGATGAAGACTTTTTGTGCTTCCTGAACTTCATCCTTAATTAATGACATTTCTTCATCAAGTCTATATGCTGTTTCAGCAGTTGACTTTAACCTTTCAGAAATATCATCTGGATAAGATCCTTGATACTTGTAGTTGAGAGTATGTTCAACCGTCGCCCAAAAATTCATTGCTAAAGTCCGAATTTGGATTTCAGCTAATAATTTTTTAGAACCTTCAGGCAAATATACAGTATAGGAAATCACCATATGATATGAGCGGTACCCTGATGGCTTAGCATTTTGAACATAATCACGTTCCTCTATAACTTCCATATCATCACGCTCATGAATTAAATCAACCACTTTATAGACGTCATCAACAAATTGACATACAATCCTAATTCCCGCTATATCTTGCATATCTGTTTCGATCACATCTGGACTAATGATTCGGCGTCTCATTTTTTCTTTAATTGAATCAACGCTTTTTACTCGTCCAATAACAAATTCAATTGGTGACAATTCTCCCTTAGTTAAAAAACTTTGCCTAAGAGAACGAAATTTCACCTTTAATTCACGAACAGCCTCTTCATAGGGCCATAAAAAATTATCCCAATCAACATCCATAGAAATAATTCCTTTCTCAAACAGCATAGTCATTTTAACATAAAATAGATGATAGCAATTTCATAATTTAAAATTTATCGTTACACACTTGCTACTTACTTAATGTTTTAACAACAAAAAACTTGATATTTTGACTATCCTAGCACAATGTTAGACAATAGTTAACACTAACAACATCTTAAAAAATCATTTTATATTATAGTAATATAAAATGTAATAATTAATCTTCTGAAGGGAAAAATAACAAATTCATGTCAGAAAACACCGAAATAGAAGCAAAAATTATTATTCCAAAGTCAATTTATCAAAAATTATGTCAAGATTTTTTTAATAAAAGTAATTTTACTCAAGAAAACTATTATTTTGATACAGATAACGGCTTATTACAAACAAAAAGAATTAGTTGCCGAGTTCGCCTATTTAATGATCGCGCTGAACAAACTCTTAAAGTACCTAACCCTAATCCAATTCAGCAAGATTTTCACGAGGCAATTGAAATTAATGATTATCTTTCTTTGCCAAAAGGTCAATCTTTAATAGCTGTAGGTAAAAAAGCAACCCAATTAGTTTCTTTTGAAGGAAACGTAGGCAACTATTTAAATTCCCATTTTGGCAAAAACTATAAATTACATGTACAAACTTACAGTAAGACACAGCGGATTCTGGCCGTTGGTCCCAAAAATTGTGAATTAACCTTTGATAATAACATTTATCCCGATGGCTACCAAGATTTTGAATTAGAAATTGAAAACTCTGACTCAAAATTAATCGCAACTGTTCTGAAAGATTTAAAATCAGAATATAACATTAATGAAATTCCGCAAAATACCAATCAATCAAAAATCGGACGCGCTTTCAAGCATCGTGTTAAAATATAAGAATAAAAGTATATTTTTTGTTTATTAACTAGAGATTTGTTAAAGTATTAATTAATTTAGTTAATTAAGGAGGAACTTGGCAATGTTTGAGATTTTTCTCTTCATCAATCCCATCGGTATTTATTGCTATGATACGGAGATTTTAATTAAAGAAGCACTCGAAGAACTCAATATTAGTTCCTGCTTTCATTTTGTTCCAATTATTAACTCGAAAGTTATACAGGAAGATATCATTAGAAGAAAAAAAAGCGGACAAAAAGTTAACAATATTTCACAATATACAATAGCTTCTTATCAAGCTTTACGCAGTTATCATGCAATTAAATTTGAATATGGAAATAAAAAGGCACGTTCTTATTTGATTAATTTACAATGTGCTGTAAGTAACAATTTTAATCAATATTCAAATGAATTGGGAGAAAAAGTACTACTTGATTTAAAAATCAATTTAAATCGAATTAATGACACTCGGATTAGCAATTACATCGATGATTCAATTCGTCAAGATAAAGAACTTGCTAAAAAATTTAATGTTCGTAATATTCCTACAACCATCATATTTAATGAAAATGGCAATTATAATGGGATACTGCTTGAAGGTAATTTGGTCCACGATAAATTGATTTCACTCTTAAACAATAACGGTTGTATCAAAGAAAGTTATTGTCCTACCAATCATCTTCATTTGATGTGAGATACAATAAAGCATTATCAATAGTATTCACTCTTCGATATTTTGTAAAAACCCACTCAGGTAAATCAGTAAGCTTTAAATTGAGTTTGTACAATAATTCTGCAATACGCATTCCTTTGCGACTTTTTCTCATTATTTGTAATTGTAAATAACTTTTTTGTGATATTGGGTTTATCAAATAATTTCTAAGTAGCGGTCTAAAATGCCATAACTGTTTCAAACCATTGGCATTTAAGTCAAAAACACTTGTTTGATAACAAAGTTTCTCTGTAATAGGCTCCAATAAAATATTATATTTTAAAGATAAAAACTGCTGATAAGGATCAATTTCCAAATAATAGTCATGCCACAACTTATTTCTACGAAAGAAAATAAGTTGTGACTTTTTTATTTTTTCTCGTAAAAAATGACGTTTACCAACCACCCAAATATCAGTAATCCCAATTTGACAATACAAACGATGACGTTGAGTAAATTCTGCTCTGCTTAAGGGAGCACATTGAACTTCAAAGGCCAACTTTGGACTAGCCAGCACATCAGCTCGTAATTTACCGCCAGCTAAAGGAACTTCTATTTGGGCATCTAAGTTTGCATTTGCTAGTGCACATTGCAGCAGTTGCTTACTAAGGGCATGCTCAACCCTTTCTCCTTTCATATTATTTTTTTTAGGCCAATGTTTAAAATAGGGATGTTCTTTTTTTAACACCAGTTGAACTTCTTCATGACATTTAGGGCAGTAATAATGTGGCGCTTTCAATATACTGTTAGTTTTATTAATTAAAGCCGCTTGTCTACTTGCCAAAACTAATTGATCATTTAATAATGCCGTGTACAATTTAATCACCTATGATTAAATACGCAAGAAAAAAGACAAGCATACCGCTTGTCTTTTTCTTATTAATTTCTTAATGTTTGCGTTCATTAAAATAATGATGCAGTTGAATTAAGGCATCACTAGCAATTAAACACTTGCCAATTATTTTAACACGAGCCATTTCTCCTGGCTTAATTTTGATACCATATTCATTAGCAATTGCCCAAGCATCACTTGGCTCCAACTCACCCTTATTTTCATCTTTAAAGGCCAAATCAAGATAAAATTTTCCGTGTTCAAAATAAAGACTAGAAGTCATATTATTTGTCTGTAAACTATTAGCCAATTCAGTAACTTGATCTAGATCTGTAAAGCTGTAAGCCTGCTTGTTAGCATACCTATTAGTTATCGCAGTTGAATTGTTATTTTCTTCGTTTTTGGATATTTTTTCTTCATTTGAGTCCGATTCCAAGTCAAGAAAAGATCGCCGTGGATCCATTTTATTTTTGATATTTGATTCATTATTAAATAGATGTGATAAACTTTCTCGATCTTTATCAGTCACTTTAGTGATCAACAAATCAAGCCCACCGTTATTAGGCATTACTTGAAAAGTAATAGGTGCATCCTGGCTAAAAGAGTGATCGGTATCAATTTCATCCAAAATCGAATAAAAAAAATGCTGTATTTGGTCTTTATCCCCTAGCAAATCCAAAACTTTAAGTCCGCGTCTAGCCAATTCCGCCTTATCAATTCTCACGCGAATTGTATTTTCGTCAATATGATCTACTTGCATGAGTTCTCACCTTCATCGAATACTTACATCTATTGTAACGTACTTTACAGATAAAATAAAAGCGTTAGTTTAAATACTAACGCTTTTATTAAAATTTTTCTCTTATAAATCAGCAATCTTTTGCATTTCTTCGAGTTCTAAGCGACGTACTTTTCTTGGTAAAAAGCGTCTAATTTCATCTTCATTATAGCCTACCTGCAAACGACGATCATCCATGATAATAGGTCTTCTTAATAAGCTTGGATTCTTTTCAACTAAATCTAACAATTGATCAATTGACAAATTATCAAGATTTATTTTTAACTGTTGAAATGCTCTTGAACGTGTAGAAATTATTTCCTCTGTACCATTCTCAGTCATTCTCAATATTTGGATAAGTTCCTCTTTAGTTAAAGGCTCTGAAAAAATATTTCTTTCTTTATAATCAATATTATGTTTCTTTAACCAAGCCTTAGCTTTTCGACATGAGGTACAACTTGGCGATATATATAAATTTACCATATATTTCACGCTCCTTTGAATAATACTATGCATAGTATTATTATAACACACTACTTCTTTTTAGTAAGCAGCATTATGTGAATTGGTCATGCTTTAATGATAAGCAATAAACGTGAATAATTTATGACTTTTTTTTCAAGAAAGTTTAAAGATATTAAAAAGCGCATCAATATATTGATGCGCTTTAAAACTTTATTTGTTTACTTCTTTCATTAAGTCATTGACTAACTTTTCATTTTCTTCCGCTGTTTCAGAAACATAACAAGCCTTGTTAGCTAATTCCTTAATATCTTCAGTATTGAGTTTCTTCATCAAACTCCTAATACGTAAAATGGACGTTGCACTCATTGAATATTCATCAAGTCCCATTGAAAGTAAAATTGGGAACATAATGTTATCACCTGCGGCTTCACCACACATACCACACCAAATACCATTTTCATGCGCTGCATCAATTGTATGTTTGATTAAACGCAAAACTGATGGATTGGCTGGTTGATAAAGATACGAAACATTATCATTACCCCTATCAGCAGCCATTGAATACTGAATTAAATCATTTGTACCGATGGAAAAGAAATCTACTTCTTTAGCAAATTGATCAGCTAAAACGGCTGCGGCTGGAACTTCAATCATCATTCCAACTTGTAAATCAGAACCAACTTTAGTACCCTTTTGAGTTAATTTGGTCTTTTCTTCGTTTAAAATAGACTTTGCTTTACGCAATTCACCCAAAGTACCAATCATTGGAAACATGATCGCTAGTTTACCATACGCTGAAGCACGAAGAAGAGCACGTAATTGGGTCCGGAATATTTCTTCATTTTGCAATGATAAGCGAATAGCTCGAACTCCTAAGAATGGATTCATTTCTTCAGGTAAATCCCAATAGTCAAGGTGCTTATCGCCACCAATATCCATGGTTCTGATAACAACCTGCTTACCATTCATCCCTTCAATTACTTCTTTATAAGCTTCGAATTGGTCTTCCTCAGTTGGAAAATCCTTAGAATTCATATACAAGAATTCAGTCCGATATAATCCAACAGCCTCCGCACCATTTTCATTAACCCCTTGCATATCAGCTGGTGTACCAATATTTGCAGCAATAGTAAACTGTTTACCGTCTGCAGTTACTGATGGTTCATTCTTTAATTTATCCCATTCAGCTTTTTGCTTTAAAAAGGCTTCACTCTTTTGCTTATAATCAGCAATCTGTTCATCACTCGGTTTAATGACAGCATCACCATTCAAGCCGTCAACAACTAGTGTCTGACCATTTACAACATCTTTTGTAATTGATTCAGTACCGACAACCGCTGGTAATTCAAGAGATCGTGCCATAATTGCTGAGTGAGCTGTTCGTCCCCCAATATCAGTCACAAATCCCTTGACAAATTTTTTGTTTAATTGAGCAGTGTCACTCGGTGTCAAATCATGTGCAACTACAATTACTTCATGATCAATTGTTGCAGGATTAGGTAATTCCTTACCTAGCAAATGCGCCATGATCCTTTTAGAAACGTCACGTACGTCAGCAGCACGTTGTTGCATATAAGCGTTGTCCGTCATACCTTCAAAAATCGCAATAAATTTTTGAGCGGTTCCATCAAGCGCAGCTTCACTATTAATCTTTTTGTCCTTAATTTCGGTTTCAATTGCACCGGTGAATTCAGGATCATTTAAAATCATTAAGTGAGCTTCAAAAACTTGCGCTTCATCCTCACCTAAACTCTTTTTTGCACTATCACGTATCTTTTCAACTTCGGCAGTTGATACCTTAATTGCATCTTTAAAACGAGCAAGTTCACTTTCAACATCACTGACACTAGTCTTAGAAAACGAAAGATCTGGTTCTACCAAGAGATAGGCTGGTGCTACAGCAATACCATCACTAGCAGCAATTCCCGTTAATTTCTTGGTCATTATTCAGCTAAGCCTTCTTTTTTCATTGTTTCCGAAATAGCATTAATGGCATCTTTTTCATCATCACCATCAGCACTAATCGTTACATCAGCATTTTTTCCAACTCCAAGAGACATAACTCCCATAATTGACTTCAAGTTAACGGATTTACCGTTGTATTCCAAATTGATATCTGAACCAAACTTAGAAGCTGCTTGTACTAATAAAGTGGCTGGACGAGCATGAATTCCCGTTTCAGCAATAACATGAAAATCGCGTTTTTCCATTATGATTATCTCCTTTAATTTTAAAAAATAAAATTGGTAATAAATACCTATTGTCCGTAACTAGCCTATCATTTTTTGGTAAATTAAACAACTTAAATGTAACAGTTTACATCATTAAAATTCTATCTTTTTACAAGTATAGATTATTCCCCCACCTCTCAAGGCTTTTCCTGTTATGTTCTGTCTTTTGCCAAAAGATCTTAGCGCAGAATGAAAGGCAAAGGCTTCCTTGGGCTCTACTTTGTAGTTTTCAAGTTGTCCATCGGCTAACTGCTCAAGAATTTTTTGGTAATCCAAGTATACCACCGTGTTTCTTTTAATTTAACATTTTCTTAGCAAATCATAATAAATTTTACTGTACCGTTTAAAAATATTGTAGCATATTTCAACTTCTTAGGATTAAGTCTCAGTCTTTAGCACTTGATTATTAAGAGTGCTAATTATATAATTTAGAAAACGTAAATTAAAGCGAAAGGCGGTAATATATTTGCTTTGTCAGAATTGTCAAAAACGACCTGCTTCTATTCACCTTTTTGCAAAGGTTAATGGACAGAGCCGTGAAATTAATTTATGTGGCCAATGTTATCAAAAACTAGAGCAACAAGGAAACATCAATATGAATAATAATATCAATGGTTTATTCTCTGATTTTGGTGATCCATTTAATAATTTTAATAATCCTAACGGTCAAAACGCTGATGAACCAACTATGGACAAGGGAAATTCTAATAATGGCGCTGGTGGTCGTTCATTACTAGATCAATATGGTACAGATTTAACAGCACTCGCTAAGAAAGGGAAAATTGATCCCGTCATTGGACGAGATAAAGAAATTGCCCGCGTAATTGAAATATTAAATAGAAGAACTAAGAATAACCCAGTATTAATCGGCGAAGCCGGTGTCGGAAAAACAGCAGTTGTTGAAGGTTTGGCCCAACAAATAGTTGATGGCTCCGTTCCAGCTAAATTACAGGATAAACGTATTGTTTCATTGAATGTTGTTTCATTAGTTCAAGGAACTGGAATCCGCGGTCAATTTGAACAAAGAATGCAGCAGCTGATTAAAGAATTACAAAGTCATAAAGATATTATTTTGTTTATCGACGAGATACATGAAATTGTTGGAGCGGGAAATGCTGAAGGCGGAATGGATGCAGGCAACATTATTAAGCCTGCCCTTGCTCGTGGTGATTTACAATTAGTTGGTGCTACAACCTTAAAAGAATATCGTGAAATTGAGAAAGATTCCGCTCTAGCACGGCGTTTTCAACCAGTTGACGTTAAGGAACCTTCTGTTAAAGAAACTATCCGAATTCTGCAAGGAATTCAAAAACGTTATGAGGATTATCACCATGTTCATTACACTGATGATGCTATTAAAGCAGCTGCAGAATTATCCGAACGCTATATTCAAGATCGCTTTTTACCTGATAAAGCCATAGACTTGCTCGATGAAGCCGGCTCTCGAATGAATCTTACCATTCCTTATGTTGATAAAGAAAAAATGCAAGAACGTATCGCAGCAGCCCAAGAATTAAAGCAAGATTCACTTAAAAATGAGGACTACGAAAAAGCTGCTTACTACCGTGATCAAATTGAAAAATACAATAAAATGAAGAATCAAAATGTTGATCCTGATAAATCTCCTATTATCACAAGCAAAATCATGAATAAAATTGTGGAAGAAAAAACTGGTATACCAGTTGGAGATTTACAAAAGCAAGAAGAAAACCAACTTCAAAATTTAGCTGCTAACTTAAAGGCTAATGTAATTGGTCAAGATCAAGCTGTCGATAAATTAGCTCGTGCTATTCGTCGAAATCGAATTGGTTTTAATAAATCTGGTCGACCAATTGGCTCATTTCTTTTCGTTGGACCAACTGGTGTAGGTAAAACCGAATTGGCTAAACAATTGGCCAAGCAAATGTTTGGTTCAGAAGACGCAATGATTCGTTTTGACATGTCGGAATATATGGAATCATATTCAGTATCTAAATTAATCGGTTCAGCTCCTGGATATGTTGGATATGAAGAAGCTGGACAATTAACCGAACGAGTTCGGCGTAATCCGTATAGTTTGATTCTCTTGGATGAAATCGAAAAAGCAGATCCTTCTGTAATGAATTTATTTTTACAGATTTTAGATGATGGTCGATTAACTGATTCGCAAGGTAGGATGGTTTCCTTTAAAGATACAATTATTATTATGACTTCAAACGCTGGACAAGGAATTAAAAACACAAGCGTGGGCTTTACGGCTGAAAATGATAGTAATAAACCCGAATCAGCTCGAAACTCAATGAGTCAATTTTTTAAACCTGAATTTCTAAACCGGTTAGACGATGTCATTGAATTTAATGAGTTATCAGTTGACAATTTAGTCAAAATCGTCAACTTAATGCTAAATGATGTTAACAGTATGGTTAAAAATCAAGGATTACAAATTACTGTTACTGATGATGCCAAAAAGAAACTGGTTGATGACGGTTACAATCCAGCTATGGGTGCTCGACCTCTGCGTCGAACCATTCAGGAAGAAATAGAAGACAAAGTAGCTGACTTTAAACTTGATCACCCTACTGCTAAAAATCTTTTAGCAAGCATTGAAAACAATAATATTGTCATTACTGATCAAAAAGAAACAGCAAAATAATCTACGATAAGTAAATTAGCTAATATTGAGATGTTTTTTATTAGAGAAAAATGTTAAAATAGGTGGTGTAATTATAGCAAAAAGAAAACTATCAGAAGAAACAGGTGAATGCCATGCACTTAATAGATGTAACCAATAGTTATCGAGAATTAGTACATAGTCAACTTAATTCTACTAATGTCAACTATGTAAAGGTTTATTCTCTAGGCAATACCTCAGTTATATATACCGAAAGCGATGATGCAATTGGGGTTGTCTTGGAAAACCACTCTCGCCGAGTACGTAAAGAAGAAACCGAATTTGTTATCAAGCGTTTAGTAAAAGAAAAACCTGTGTCATATACCTTGACTTGTGATAAAAGCCAGCGAGTAATCGAAGTTCATATTGACAAGTAAATTGTTGACATATTTTAAAATAAGCCATGAAAGTTGTTTAAACTTCATGGCTTATTTTTTGTAGACTTAAAGTATTATCGTATATTTTTAATTTGTATTACCTTTTTTTGAATAGAATAACATTTTACAATATTTCTTGGGCTCTTCAGCTTCTTTCACTTTTATACTAATAATAACTTATAATAGAGTAAATACTTATATCTTTACTAAATAATAATCATTTACTTATTTTTGTACATATACCCATTTAGAAACAGTAATATACATCAAAAATTATGTGTGATTTTATGCTTTAAAGCAAAAGCAACCAAATTTAAGATGGTTAAATTCCTATACTAAAATTTTCCAGCCTTTTTTATTATAATTTTTCGGTCAGCTTAATATTAGGATACTTATCTTGAAAAAATCTTTCAGCAAATTGATTTTCAAATAAGAATAGTGGTTGATCATAGCGATCTTTCACAAGAAGATTTCGACTGCTTGACATTGCCGGATCCAACTGCTTGGGATCAATCCATCTCGCTACTCGATGACCGATATTTGTCATTTCAATTTCTGAATTATATTCGTTCTTCATTCTAAATTTGAATACTTCGAATTGCAATTGACCAACTGCACCCAAAATATATTCATCAGTTTGATAATTACGATAAAGCTGTACTGCACCTTCTTGGACTAATTGAGTCATTCCTTTGTGAAATGATTTTTGTTTCATAACATTTTTAGCATTAACCCGAACAAATAATTCGGGAGTGAATTCAGGAAGAGGTTGATAGACAATTTTACTTTTTCCTGCATAGATACTATCTCCAATTTGAAAATTACCAGTATCATATAAGCCGACGATATCACCTGCAACAGCGTCAGAAACTTGTACACGTTCACTCGACATAAACTCAGTAGCATTGTTAAGACGAATTTGCTTACCAGTTCTTGCCAAAGTAACGTCTAAACCTTTTTGAAATTCACCACTACCTACTCTGATAAAAGCAATACGATCACGATGATGAGGATTCATATTCGCCTGAATCTTGAAAACAAAGCCTGAAAATTCTTCATCTTCAGGCTTAAGTGTCTGACCATCATTAATTTGATGGCTTTCTGGTGCTGGCGCTAACTTAACAAAACTCTTCAAAAAAGTTTCAACACCAAAATTAGTTAATGCCGAGCCAAAGAATACGGGAGTTTGATTACCAGCCAGAATTTTATCCAAGTTAAAAACATTACCAGCTTCTTTGATCAGTTCAATCTCACCCAATGTATCCTGAAACTGAGGATTTTGCGCGAAAGCTTCACTAACTGGCAGTGTTCCGTCATTATTCAGCTTTAAGAAACGCTGTTTACCTTCTCGATGATACAGTTCAACTTGATTATTTGCAATATCGTATAATCCTTGGAGGGTTTGACCAGAACCAATTGGCCAATTCATAGCTACGCCCTCAATTCCCAATAAATCTTCTAACTCAGCAATTAGATCTAAAGGCGGGCGCCCATCTCGATCTAGTTTATTCATAAAAGTAAAGATTGGAATGCCACGCTGCTTAACGACCTTAAATAATTTTTTTGTTTGCGGTTCAATTCCCTTAGCAGAATCAATTACCATTACTGCAGAATCGACAGCCATTAATGTCCGATAAGTATCTTCAGAAAAATCTTCATGTCCTGGAGTATCAAGAATGTTTATTCTCTTTCCTTGATATTCAAATTGCATCACAGAACTAGTGACCGAGATCCCACGTTGTTTTTCAATCTCCATCCAATCACTAGTTGCATAATGACCAGTTTTTCGCGCCTTAACAGTACCGGCATTACGAATCACACCACCGAAAAGAAGCATTTGCTCAGTTATTGTTGTTTTTCCTGCATCCGGGTGAGAAATAATTGCAAATGTTCTTCTTTTTTTAACATTATCTAAAAGCTGTTCACTCATTAACTCTTTTGCTCTTCTTCCTTATTCGTTTTTTCTGGTATTGTTAATAAGACCGTCTGTAATCTTGAACGAATCATTCTTCTGGTGGTTAGAATCATACCGTTATCTAGTTTAACAGATAATTTTTCACCTTTTGCCGGAATAATGCCCAATTTAGTAATTACAAATCCCGCTACTGTATCAACATTCTCCATTTGAAGTTCAGTACCAAATTGTTCATTAAATTCATCTAGAGGCATTTTACCATATATAACATACTTGTCAGGAGCTACCTGATTAAACAACACTTCCGTATGGTCAACCTCATCATCAATATTGCCAACTATTTCTTCAATCAAGTCTTCAATGGTTGCTAGACCCACAATTCCTCCATACTCATCCGTTAAAATAGCAAGTTGTTGCTGACTTTGTTGCATTTCAACTAACAATTCACCTAAATCGGTTGTTTCTGGTGCAAATAAGGGGGGATTCATGACATCCTCATAAGTTAATTTATCAAAGCCTTTTTCCCAGCCCTTACGTAAAACTGTTCTAATATGAATTACACCAACTATTTTATCTTTATCTTGATTATAAACCGGTATCCTTGAGTATGGCTCACGTAAAATTTCTTTCAAGTTAGTTTGAAAGCTCTCACAGCAATCTACCATAAAGGCATCGATTCGGGGTACCATTACTTCACGGACTACCCGTCCCTGAAAATCCAAAACTCCATCTAACATTGAAAATTCTGCATCACTAATTTTTTGATGATCATGTAAAATTTTTATTTCTTTTGTTAAATGTTCTTTAGTTTCTTCATCGCTTGAAGGGGAAAATTTATTCTTAAATCGTCGAAATAAATTCCCCTTAGCAGGGTCGCTTGCCATAATTGTTTCTCTCTTTCTCAAAATAACACGTTAAGTAATAACATTATATCATGTACATATCATATATGTTACAATAGCTCGTAAGAAATGAGGTTTCTCCATGAAAAAAAGTCATGTTTTACTTGTTTTTACTTTTTTATTGTTAATTCCTTATATATGCAGTCTAACAATCATCGGCATTGGTTATAATGCCTTAGTTTTGCATTCGGGTGATCTATTTCGAACCGCAATTGGGGCATTTGTTGGCGCACTGATTATGTTTGCAATTAAAGCCACAATTCAGCGTCCCGTTGACCTACTTGCTGTAGAAGTAAATGACGGTATATTTAAGCAATTGTTACGCTTTTTTAGCATTCGCCGGCGCTATTTTTT
This sequence comes from Lactobacillus sp. ESL0228, assembly GCF_003692825.1. Lineage (NCBI taxonomy): Bacteria > Bacillati > Bacillota > Bacilli > Lactobacillales > Lactobacillaceae > Lactobacillus > Lactobacillus sp. ESL0228. The sequence continues at coordinate 145,389 of NZ_REHJ01000007.1, read as the reverse complement.
GCTCTTCGCTAATATGATTTTGGACTTTATCTTATGTTATATGGCGACATTTGTCATTCGCCACTTTCTGACTTTGGATCAAATTGTTGGCAAATCTGTTGGTATTGTATTTTTAATCATGCTTTTATCGACTTGTTTAGGTGCCTATGTAGAATACGATAACCTTTCAATTGATCCTAACCAACATTAAATTTTAATTACTGGCCTTAAGATACATCATCTGGGTCAGTTTTTTTGTAATAAGATTTAGTTCTTGAAGAAAATAGGGCGTACTACTATCTCCTGGATTTTCATAAATTGGAATTCCCTGATTACTAATCTTTTGAAAAAATAGCGGTAAAATTGAATTTAATGGTTGACTAAAGTACGACAAATTTTGATCAGGAATTTCTTCGATTGCAACTTCAGCTTGGGGAAGAACAAACTGCATTAGTCCTTGTGGAACCTCCACTTGATTAGTAACAGTTACACCATACCAATACATAAAATTTTCAGGACCAAAAATTATTAAATTACTACGATTATTTGTTAGTTGATTTATAGCCAAAAATTCTTGAAAGACCTCATCTTGTTCCATTTCTATATTAGATTGGGTATAAGTTCGCTGCTCATCCATTAATTGATCTGCAAATGGACGGCCAATAAAAATAATTTTTTCTTGTGATTTTTTCATTTTTTCTCCTAATATTTAGCAAGCTCAGATAGCGGAATAATTTCGCCAGCAATAAAAGATTCTATTTCATTACTGCTAAAGCCATGAGTATAAAGGTAATTGCGCATTTTAATTTCACGTTCTTTTTGCGATAAACGTCGAAAGCGTTTATAAGCTTTTATACCTTGCTTCTTTAAAGCTTCAAGTTGTTGGCACTGGTCTAGTTGTAAATTCATTTTAGAAATGATACTGTCAGCCAATGAACTCGAAAAGCCGTGACTAAATAGTTTGGTACGCATTTTCCTTTCTAATTCACGCTGTGCTAACTTACCTACCTGATTTTTCATTGATTTAATAACCCGTGTACCAGCATCTAGCCACTGGTCATCGCTAATTTTGGTCAATTGTAACTGAACAATTTCTGAGGTAATTCCTTTTTGAAGCATCTTTTGCGAAAAACTGGCGGGACCATCGGTTCCAATACACAAATTTTGACTCAAAGCTAGTGCAACATATTTTTGATCATCCAAAAATCCCATTTCACTGAGTTGATTAACTGCATTTTGAGCAGATTCTTCATCAATATTGTGTTTACTTAAATATTGTAAAACCTCATAAATTGTACGTGGTTCATAACTCAAATACTTTGATGCTAAATTTGTTGCCTTAGCGTCAAGATCATATTGCTTAACTTGGTGTATTTTTTCTGGTACTAATTCCTGCCCCTTTAGCAGTAAGAATTTTGCAACAGTCTGCTCGCTTGCAGAAAAGGCATATTGACCATCTAAAAAGATATTATATCTACCAGGCTTTTTCTGATTGCTTACTTTAGTAATAATTGCCATTACGGTTCACCTTTCTTTTTTGTTTATTTACATGCTAGCAAATTTCTCTACTTCTTGCTAAAAAGTTTTCTTGAGTAGTACAATTAATTATTAACATTAACATTTATTGTAGAAAGAATTATTATGTCTAACAAATTAAATCGAAAAGAAACAAAAGAAAAAGACGTTATTATTACAGTTAAGCGCCTTGGAATTAATGGTGAAGGAATCGGTTACTATCGCAAAAAAATAATTTTTATTCCTGGAGCACTACCTAACGAAGTGGTTGTTGCCAAAATTATTAAAGAATTTCCACACTATATTCAAGCCGAATTAGTGCGTATCAAAGAAAAGAGTCCAGATCGAGTACCATTTCCTCAAGGTGTTAATCCAGCAACAGGAGGTTTAGAATTAGCACACCTCTCTTACGCTAAACAACTTGAATTTAAACGTGATAATCTTCTCGAAGCGCTTAAAAAATTTCATCCTCGAGGATATAACAAATATAAAGTAAAACCCACCATTCCAGCTCCAGATGAATGGGGCTACCGTAACAAAGCTCAATATCAAATTGAGCAGCACCATCATCAAATCAGTCTCGGGTTATTTACACCCAATACTCATAAACTGCAAGATTTACCATTAATGCCGACACAAAGTGAAATAACTCAGAAAACCGAGCGGCAAATTAAGCATTTAATTGAAAAACTGCATGTGCCAATCGCCGATCCTTTTCGCCATTTAGATGGTATAAAAACAGTTGTTGTCCGTCAGGCGCAATCCACCAAAGAAATTCAAGTTACTTTAATTACTATCGGTCATGTTATTAAAAATTTGCCAGCCTTAAGTAAGCAAATCATGAATCTAACCGATGTTGTTAGTGTTTATCAAAATGAAACAAATTGGCATAACCCTCAAGTCTGGGGTAATAAAACTGTTAAACTAGCGGGAAAAAATCAAATTATCGATGAAATTTTAGGCAAAAAATTTGCGCTTTCTCCGCGAGCGTTTTTTCAATTAAATCCCATTCAAACTGCTACCTTGTACTCTCACGCTTTAAAGTTTTTAGATTTATCCGCCGATGATACTTTAATTGACGCATATAGTGGGGTTGGTACGCTAGGTATTCTGGCTGCTGAGCGTGTTAAACAAGTCATTGGAATCGAATCCATTCCGGAAGCCGTTGCAGATGCTAATCACAATGTTGAACTGAACCATATTAAGAATGCTAATTATATTCAAGGAAGCGTTGAAAAAATTCTGCCAGAACTTGAACATAATGGTATTGTGGTTGATGCTTTAATTGTTGATCCACCAAGAACTGGTCTAGCTAAAAGTTTAATCAAGACTTTGCTTAAAATCAAACCCAAAACTTTTGTTTACATTTCTTGCAATCCTTCAACACTAGCACAAGATCTTGTTTTATTAAGCGATAGTTACGATGTTCGTTTAATTGAAAACATTGACATGTTGCCACAAACACCACGTTGTGAATGCATCGTCAAGTTAACTTTAAGATGATTTGATCAAGTAATAATAGTCCTAGTTTAAAAACTATTATTACTAAAAAGCTTCAAGCAAAATGCTTGGAGCTTTACATTTTTGGCAAGATAAATTATAAAGATAAAAATTATTGATATCAATATTACCTTTACCACAATTCTTCATATCAATTTTAGGTGAACATTTGCAATTGTTTTAGCCTTTATTTGATATACTTATCCAAAAAAGTTTCAATATGTTTACGGTAAGCTCGTGGGTGATCGGCAAACGACTTCGCATGTTTAGCTTTAGACGTCACCCATAATTCTTTGGGCCCCTTTGTCGCTTGATAGTTAGTGTAAACCATATCTGTCGGAACAAAAGTATCGCAATTTCCATGAATAAACAACATTGGACGATGATTTTTATGCAGTTGATTGACACTAGATCCATCTTTCATAAAGTAGCCTACCTTAAGTTTATTAATGCCACTCAAAATTTCGACTAACGGAAAACGGGGAAAAGCTGGCATATGATAAAGAACTTGAGCTTCATGTTCTATTTCATCTTTAACACTTGTATAACCACAATCTTCCACAAAGGCTTTTACCTGTTTGGGCAATTTAAGTCCACTAACCATCATTGTTGTTGCCGCTCCCGCGCTCAAACCATACACGACAATTTGTTGCTTAGAACCATCTTTTTTAATTAACAGATTGATCCACTTTTTGACATCATCTTTTTCTGGCCACCCATAACCAATATATTTTCCTTCACTCTTACCTTGAGAACGAGGATCCGGAGTTAAGGTGTTATAACCCATTTGATGAAAAAGTGCGTCATATTCACCCATATCTTCCTTAGTATCCATATAGCCTGGCAAAATAACCGCGGTCTTATAAGAACTATTGCTTGGGATATAATTAGCATCTAACCGATATCGATGATCGGCCGAACTTATATACCATTTTTGCTTATGAACTTTTTTAAACCAAGTTTTTTCTCGATATAGTGGATCCGATTTTTTAATGGTTTTACTAGTTGAGTTTAGAAAACTTTTAGGTCCCGGAACACAAGCAAGTTTAAAAAAATAAAAACCCGCACCAATGAAAAGTAGCAGTGTTACTAATGCAAGACTAATTAATGAAAAACAAATTTTTCGATGCTTTAAGTGTTTCAATGATAAACCGCCTTCTAATTCAAATATCGAATAGTATAACATTTTTTTTGAATTGTATAGAGTATAAATATGAGACTAACTGAATTATTACAATTAACCAATGATTTAAATCCACAAACAACCATTTATTTGACAGCTCAAAGCCATCCCCAACCACTAGCAAAGTTGAAAATTTCTCAAAGCGAATGCCTACTTTATTCCGGTAACAAGCCAATGACTAAGAAAAAATTAAATAATTTAATCCAACATTTGCATGACCATGAACTTCCTATATATTTTTTAAATAATCAAATAAAGATCCCTATATATGGGATCCGAATTTTGCCTGAAAGCAACTCAATCATATTAATGTAAAATTGCAGATATTCTAAATGCAACTTTATTTTTGTTTATATTGACGGATATGTTGATTTGTACCCGCAAAATACCAGTAGCCATTTTCTTCATCGCTATCTAAGAAGTGATTATCTTGGGGCAGTACTAACGATTGATTAAAGATTTGTTCATATTCGGTAATGCTTATTTTTTTTCTGCGCGCAAGCATTTGCTTATTAGTATTTGGAGTAAGCATTTTTTCATAACCAGACACAATTTTGCCTGAATAAAATTCTCCCATTGCTCCTGAGCCATAAGAGAAAAAGCCAATTAAAGAATCTGAATTAAGTTTACCTTGTTCCAATAAGCTAAGCAAACTCAAATATAGTGAAGCAGTATAAATATTCCCCACATTACGACTATAATAAGAAGATAAACCAAAATTTTGCTCTAACCTTTTTTGAACAATCTCATTTTGATTTGCTATAGCTAATTGATTGGCTTTATATCCCATTTTGACAAATGGTAAGTGATAAACAAGAGCTGCAAAATCACTAACTTGATAATTCATTTGTCGTTGATAAGCAGCAAATGTTCGAGTAAAAAAGTCAAGATATACTTCTTTAGAATACTTGCCATCAACGAGTGCAATAGGTGAATTATTCGGTCGCCAAAAATCATTAACGTCAGCGCTATAAGCACTATAGCCAGAATTAATACTTAAAATACGCGGATTTGCTTTTAATAAGACACTGACACTTCCTGCACCTTGAGTAACTTCTCCCGCACTACCCACGCCATATTTTGCAATATCACTGCCAATTACAATTGCACTACGATCAGGATGTGCCCGAATATAATCACATGCTGTCATAATACCTGCAGTCATCCCGAAACAAGCTTCTTTAATTTCAAATGTACGTACTTCTGGCCTCAATTTCAAGGCACTCTTGACAAACAAAGATGCAGATTTTGATTGATCGACCCCACTTTCAGTTCCCATTAAAAGCAATCCAACCTGATCACAATCAACCTGATCAATATAGCTTAGCGTAGCATTAATTCCCATTGATACTGCATCTTGAGATGAATCAGCTACACTCATTCTTTTTTGACCAATTCCAATAAGATACTTATTAGGATCTTCCCCGCGCGCAGTAGCTAAATCTACCATATCAACATATTTGTTAGGTGTATAAAAGCCAATCTGATCAATTCCTACTTGCATTATTTTCCCTCTCTAATTTTGTTCAGTAACTTAAGCGCCTCAGTTTGCGAATATTGTTGTAATTGCACCATTTGTTGCAAAACAATCTTTTTTTCATCCTCGGTTGCATTTAGTTCAGCAACAATATTTCTTGCCTGCAATTTCATGTGTCCTTGTTGAATGCCTGTTGTCGCAATAGCTAAAAGTGCTGCTAAGTTGTTAGCTAATCCCGTTGCTGCAATTACTTCCGCCAACTCCGCACTAGTAATTTCCTTACCTAAAATGCGGTAATTCTGACGAATATCATTTCTAACTTTAATTGAGCCACCAACTGTTCCTATAGCTAAAGGTACAGTAAGCTCTCCTATTAAGTTATCATCTTTAATTTGCCACTGACTTAGACTTGTATAAGTCCCATTCTGACTTGCCCAAACACCACAAGCAGCTTCAACTGCTCTAGTATCATTTCCAGTCGCCAATAATACCCCATCAATTCCATTCATAATTCCCTTATTATTTGTCACGGCACGAAAAACATCGGTTTGCCCTATTTGACTTAATAAGGCAATTCGCTTGGCAATTGCCTTACCTCCAATTTGATCAACCCCAAGTTTGACTTTTGCTGTTGTCAGTTGACTTGGATAATTCGATAGGATTGCAAATAATTTTTGCTGAATCGTTGAAAATTTGACTAGTTCGATTGCCATAAATTCTAATATTGTATTTGCACGATTAGCTCCCATTGCTTCAGCAGGATCAATTAAGACTTTTAGATAAAGTAATTCTTGTTGGTGTTTGGCAATAATTTTTCTTACTCCTCCACCATGATTAACTAAATTCAGAAAATGCTGATTAGTTTTTTCAATTATTTCAGACAAGTTAGCAGTTAATTGATGAAGATGAAAGTCTGGTGTAACTTGCATCACAATTTGACCATAAATCCCATCACGATAACTCTTTGCTCTAACACCATCACTTTGAGCAAAGAGGCTTGCTCCATGATTAGCAGCAGCCACCACCGAAGGCTCTTCTGTTGCTAACGGGACAATATAATGATGTTCATTAACTATTAAATTTTTAATCAGTCCAACAGGTAAACGTAGTTGACCAACAACATTTTCACTTAATTGATTAAGACTAGATAAAACTTCGGAATCAATCCAATCAAGTTTAATTCCCTGGTTTTCAAGCCACAATCGTCTTTTTTGAGGCGATAATTCGTAAAACTTCATTTAAAAATCTCTAATTAATTCACAAGCAATTGCTTGGCCACCGCCAATGCACAAAGTAACTAGTGCTCTATACCCATTAACATATTTCATTGCTGTAATTGCTGAAGAAACTAACCGCGTACCCGTAGCTGCCAAAGGATGGCCTAAAGCAATTGCACCGCCCAAAATATTAAGCTTATCAGTTGGAATTGCCAAATCTCTTGCCAAAGCAACGCTTGGTGCTGCAAAAGCCTCATTAACTTCAATTACATCATAATCATTAACTTGTCTATCATTTTGCTTAAGTAACTTTTGGACAGCATAGTATGGGGCATAGCCCATATAAGATGGATCGTTACCAGATTCTACATATGCACCTAAACGCGCTAAAGGCTGTAAATTTAACTCTTTTACCTTATCAGCAGTTGCTAAAATTACCATACTTGCGCCATCACTTAAAGGTGAAGAATTACCTGCTGTTATCAGGCCATTTTCTTTAAATGCGGGCTTTAATTTACTTAAAGCGGCTAAGTTGGTATTTTCACGAATATTTTCATCATGGGTAATAATTTGTTTACCACGTTTTATCGGAATAATTTCATCATTAAATAAACCTTGGTGCATTGCAGATGCAGCTTTTTGATGTGAACTAATGCTATATTCATCCATTTGTTTTCGCAAAACATGATATTTATGCGCGACTTGTTCGGCTGTCAAACCCATATGCATTTTTGAAAAAGCGTCCGTTAGTCCATTGGCAATCATTTCACTTTGAATATTTTGGCCATTTTTATCCGAAGAAAAATATGCCGCATTAGTCATACTTTCTGCGCCCCCAACTGCAACTAGCTTAAAGTCTCCTAATTCCATTTGACCCTGAGCAAGCCTTAATGCTTTCAAACTGGAACCACAAACTTCATTGATCGTAACGCTGCTGCTCGTTTTTCTCATTCCTACGCCTAGAGCAACCTGCCTTGCCATATTTTGCCCCAAAGTTACTCCTAATACATTTCCCATTACTAATGCATCAAGCTCATTAGCATCTAATTCAATACTTTTTAGTGTTTCAGTCAGCGCCAACTGACCCAGTTCAATAGCATTTTGACTAGACCAAATGCCATTATATCGTCCAAATGGTGTTCGTTTAGCCGCAACGACAAAGATATCTTTCATTAAATTTTCTCCTAGCAAAATAATTTAACTGCATCTTACCGAATTTCAATCTCTGATAATAGTAATTAAACCGAGATTTAGAAAAATTTACACAAAAAAAGAAATCACTTCTTATGATTCCCTTGCATCGAATATCAAATTAACTATTCTTATGCTTATCAGACTGTAATTTCTTTCCTAACTCAATAATGTATTTACGCAATGCATCACGTGTTTCGGGATGTTTCAACCCATATTCAATTGATGTTTCTAGATAACTTTCCTTATTACCAACATCATGACGTGTCCCTTCAAAAACATGAGCAAAAACACGCTGTGTTTTGTTCATAGTGTCAATTGCATCAGTTAATTGAATCTCGCCACCCTTGTCAGGTTTTTGATTGGCCAAAATCCCAAAAATCTCTGGAGTTAATAAATATCTTCCAATAATCGCATAATCACTTGGAGCTTTATCAATATCCGGTTTTTCTACAAATGATTTTACATTAATTAAGCCCGACATAATTTCACTTGCTGGTTCAATTACTCCATACTTCGACACTTCATCGTGAGGCACTTTCATAACCGCAATTGTTGAAGCATGAGTTTTATTATAGCGATTAATCAGCTGCTTTGTTAGTGGAACTTCATCCATCATTAAGTCATCACCGAGCATCACAACAAATGGCTCATCACCAACAAAACTTCGACCACGGGCTATCGCATCACCTAGCCCCGCAGGATAAGGCTGCCTAGTATAATAAATATTAATGCCTAAATGGGTGATTTCCCGTGACATTTTCAACAACCCCGTCTTGCCCTTTTCCTGCAAATTTTGCTCCAGTTCAGGATTTGAATCAAAATGATCTTCAATTGGGCGCTTATTTTTTCCAGTTATAATTAAAATATCTTCAATTCCCGATTTTTTAGCTTCCTCAACAATAAACTGAATTGTTGGTTTATCAACAATCGGCAACATTTCTTTGGGCATTGCCTTAGTAACCGGCATAAATCTTGTACCAAGCCCGGCAGCCGGAATAATGGCTTTCCTTACTTTCATACTTTATACACTTTCTTTTATACTTTTATTCTTTAATATACAAAATTTATTTATCTGGTTCCAGTACTAAGTTCTGCGTTTTTTTTGAATATATTCAGCTAAATGACCAACTGAATACTGAACTTCACCATAATTAAGTGTTACGATAGCCGCATTAACACATGTTCCAATTAAAAATAAAATCGAAGAGATATTTAACCATAACATAAAGATAATAAAGGTACCAATAATGCCATAATTTTCCCAACTAATATGAAAATGATGAAGATAAAATCCAAAAAGCCATGATAATAACAGCCACCCAATTAATGTAGTAAAAACTCCTGGCCAGATTACCCTTTTCTTCAACTTAATATTAGGCAAAAAATAGTTCAAATAATATAAAGCACCAAGCATAGTAATAATTACTACCGGATAACGATAATTAAATACTTTTTCTAAATCACCAATTGAAATCGAAAAAATCGGACGTAAAAATTCCAAAGTCTGTTGACCAAAAATGAAGGTTAAACTAAGCAAAGTAAAACTAATAATCATTAGATTGGTCAAAATAATGGTAATTGAGCGCGTCCAAACAGTAATTAGTAACTTTTGTTGTAATTCAACCATCCGAACACCATAAATTCGATTCATTCCTATTCGAATTGCATTAACTAATGAAGAAACTGACCAGAGTGCTAAAACAATACCAAATGAAATATAACCCGTAGATTTGTTTTTTAGTAGTGAATTAATAATTGGCATGATAAATTTAGCAATTCTATCAGGAAAAATCAGCTTTAGGTAACTTGCGATTGGTCCTGTATCAATATGAAATAATGGCAAAATATTTCCAATAATAATAATTAAAGGAAATATTGAAAACAAAACATAGTAAGCAATTGCAATTGCACTTGTTAGAACTTCTCCTTGAGTAAATTTCTGTGAAACCGTTTTGTAAAATAAAACTATTCTAGACTTAGCTGACCCAGCTTTTTTAACCATTCACTTTAGTCATCCATTTCATCAAAATGCGGTAAATATTTTTCATAACCATCATATGGTTTTTGTAAAGTCAAAATTTTAGGACCATCCTTTGTAATTGCAAATGTATGCTCAAATTGGGCCGATTTAGAACCATCTGGTGTGGCATAAAATACCCAATCATCATTTGGATCATTCACACTTTTTTGCTCAATTCGCCAATCCCCGCCAGCTTCAACCATTGGTTCACAGGTAATAGTCATTCCTTCACGAAGACGTAATCCATGACCAGCTTTACCCCAGTGAGGCACTTCTGGGTCTTCATGAATACTTGGTTGAATTCCATGACCAACTAATTCCTTAACATCACCATAATGATGCACTTGTTCAACGTAATGTTGAATTGCAGCTCCAATATCTCCAATTCTGTTGCCTAAAACCGCCTGATCGATCCCAAGATACATCGCTTTCTTTGTCGTTTCCATTAGATCACGATCTTCATCAGAAATGTCACCCACCGCATATGTTGTACACGAATCCGTTTCAAAACCATTTAAATTACAGGTGACGTCAACTTTTACCAAATCACCTTCATTTAAAATAGTATCCTTGCGTGGCGTAGCATGGGCAATCTGATCATTAACTGAAATACAAGTACCATATTTGTATCCTTCAAATCCTTGTTCGGATAATCGCCCACCTCGGCTTTTAACGAATTTTTGACAAAATTCTTCAATTTCCCAAGTGGTTATTTTCGGCTTAATTACATCACGAAGTCCTTCAAACATTGATGCTAAAAGTCGTCCCGAAGCTTGCATTCCTTTAAGTTCCCGAACAGATTTAATTGTAATCAAATTTAACTTCTCCTCTTGTAAAATAATTTTTTTCTTAATTATATCTTTTTTATTGCATTTTTTAAAAGTTTACCAAAAAATTTTATCAACCTTATGAATTTATGTATAATATTATGATAAACCAATATGTGAAAGGTATGGATAGTATGAATGCGAGAATTGTCTACGCAAGCATGACAGGCAATGATGCAGATATAGCAGAAATCTTAGAAGAAGATCTGCAAGATTATGGCTTTGACGTTGAAACAAGTGAAGCCGAATTTACTGATGCCAGTGATTATTTAGCAAGTGATTTGTGTGTATTTGTCACTTATACATATGGTGAGGGCAATATGACCGATGATCTATTGGACTTTTATGATCAATTAAAGGATTTGGACTTAACTGGGAAATATTTTGCAGTTATGGGTAGTGGTGATAAAGTTTATGCGGATCATTTTTGTGAAAATGTCTTTGATTTTGAAAAAATATTTAAACAAATAGGTGCTAAAGAAATTACCAAATCGGTTACAATTGAGAATGCACCCGATGATGATGCTATTACCATGATTGACCACGCTGCTAAAGAAATGGCTGAACAATTAAATGATTAAAAACAAAAACGATTTCAACCAATTTGACTCAACCTCTGATCCTAAAATTCATCACTTAGCTCAAAACTTGGTTAAGCGTCACAGAAATTTATTTGTGTATATGATTTTTGGCTTTATTGCTGCCCTAATCAATACCGTTGTTTTTATGGTTCTACACAAGTGGTGGCACAGTGTCGTTTTGGTTTCTAATACGATTGCATTTGTGACTTCAAATTTAGCATCATTTTATTTTAATCAAACTGCAGTTTTTACAAATAATGTTGATCATGAACATTCAACTTGGCAGAAGCTAATTGTTTTCTTTACATATAGAATCATCAGCTTAATTCCTGATAGTTTAATTATGTTAGTGGGACTTTCCTGGTTGCATCTTAATGCTTTATGGGTAAAAATAATCGATCAACTCTTAATTGGTATTTTCAACTATTTGACTACTAGATCCGTTTTCCAAGCACAGGAAACATCAATGATTGAAAAAGCTAAAAGAAAAATTAAGTCGTATAAGAAAAATAACGATTAGTAAAAAGCCCGAAGAACTTGTTTCTCCGGGCTTTTTACGTGAACTTTTGACCATTATATTTACATCCAAACCAATTTTTAACTAAAATCAGCAGGTCTAATCATTTTATCTTTAGCAAAGTAATATGCTATATCGTCAATTATTCTGTCACAAGCGTGCCCATCTCCATAAGGATTTTGGGCATGTGACATTTGGTCATATATTTGTTTGTTGTCCAGTAATTCAAGCATCGCTTTGCGAACTTCAGCAACCTCGGTACCAACTAATTTTAGGGTTCCAGCCTTAACGCCTTCTGGTCGTTCAGTGGTGTCTCTTAAGACTAAAACCGGTTTATTTAGTGCTGGCGCCTCTTCTTGTACACCACCGGAATCTGTCATAATAAAATAACTACGCTTAGCAAGATTATGAAAATCAACTACATCTAGAGGAGCAATTAAGTGAATCCGGGGATGGTTACTTAAAATTTCGTGCGCAACCCGTTGAACCTTAGGTGACAAATGAACTGGGTAAACAATTTCCACGTTTTCATGGCTATCAACAATCTCTTTCATAACCTTAAAAACGCGACGCATGGGGGCACCTTGATTTTCTCGTCGATGCATGGTTACCAAAATTATTCGGTTACCAGGCTGAATTAAATCCAAGACCTTATGATGATAGTTTTTTTGCACCGTCTGTTCAAGTGCATCAATTGCTGTATTACCAGTAACAAAAATATTTTTTGCTTGATGATTTTCGCGCAACAAATTTTCCTTACTAGTTTGGGTTGGAGCAAAATAAAGGTCACTAAGATCATCCGTCATTTGTCGATTCATTTCTTCAGGAAATGGTGAATATTTATTCCATGTCCTCAATCCAGCTTCAACATGCCCAATTCTGCATTGCTCATAAAAACTCGCTAAACTAGCTGCAAAACTCGTTGTCGTATCGCCATGAACTAATACAATATTCGGATTTTCTTTTTTTATTACAGTAGCCAGATCTATCATTACCTTAGCAGTAATTTCCTCAAGAGTTTGGTTTTTCTTCATAATATTAAAATCATAGTCTGGGGTAATTTTAAAAATATCAAGAACCTGATCTAACATTTCTCGATGTTGTGCACTAACAACTGTCACAGCTTCAAAACGATCATCAGACTGCAATTTCAACACTAAGGGAGACATTTTAATTGCCTCTGGCCTAGTACCAAAAACCGACATTACCTTTATTTTATTCATAAAAACCTCCAATTAGATTTTAAAGATTTACTAGTCAAAAAACAAGTCAATATGGTTTAATTTAAGGTGAAAAGCAAGGTTGGTAAGCAAATAAAAGTTAGTATTATTTTATTAGTATGTAGTGTATTAATCGTAATCAGATGTCTTTGCCTAGTTTTTAGTTTTGAACAAACAAAATCTCGGTTAGTTTTGATTGTGATTTTATTTATTATGAAGTATTCGTCAACATAAAATACACTACCGCGCTCAAATGTTACCGCTTTCTAAAAGATGGTTGTATAATTATCTTAAATATTACGAAAAGAGGTAACACTATGAGTGAAGAAAAAATTGGTAAAAATGTTTGGGTAGTAACCCATGGAGAACAATGGGGAGTGCGCTTAGAAGGCAATAAAAAGCCTTCAAAATTATTTGATCGCAAAGAAGATGCTTTAAAATATGCTAAAAATAGAGCCCAAGAAGAAAAAAGTGAATTGATTAGCCAAAAAAGAAATGGCCAAATTAATCTAAAAAATTCTTATGGTCATGATGATCCTAACGTTAAGGGTTAACTAATATCTAAAAAACCTGTTAATCAATATTAAACAACTTGATTAACAGGTTTTTTACGAAATATAAGCTATTTATTTTAATCTTGTGACAATTGTGCTTGTTTTATAGCTACTCTTTCCGAAATTTTAATAAAAGGAATATAAAATAGTGTACAGACTGCTAAAATAACAATTTGAACTATAACAACTTTCCAATCTCCTGCACTAGCTAAAATACCACTTAATATAGGCGGCGTTGTCCACGGTACCAAGACACTTAGCGGCTTAACAAAACCAATTACTGTTGCAAAATAACCGATCAATGAACCTATTACTGGGCTTAAAACAAATGGGATAATCATCGGAATATTAAATACAATTGGAAAACCAAAAATAATCGGTTCATTAATTTCAAAAATACCTGGAAATGCTGCCAATTTAACTACATCTCTATAAGGCTTGTAATGAGATACTAATAATACAGCTAAAATTAACGAAATCGTTAGTCCGGTACCACCCATTTGAGAATACACAGTTACAAAATCAGTATTTATGATATGCATTGGTTGCTTTCCGGCTGCAACTACTGCCATATTTTCATTCATGTTGACTAAATTTAGCGGATCGAGCAATGATCCATTTATAACGGTCTGGTGTATTCCTAAAGTATATAAGAAATTGCCAGTTGAATAGATCAATAAAAACCCTGGCAAAGACGTATTAACTGCCCGTAGAGGCTCTTGAATTAATCTTGAAATTAAAGTTACTAAATCTGTCTTAAAGTAAGCAAAAATCGCAGCTAAAATTCCAAATATACTAAGCGTCAATAATGATGGTAGCAATGAAGAAAAGCTTTGTCCAACTGCTGGAGGGACTTGATCACCCAAATTTATTTTTAAAGCTTTAATACTCGATAACTTCATATAAATTTCTGTTGCAAGTAACCCAATAATAATTCCTGCAAACATACCGGTTGTACCCACTTGAGAATACAATACTGCTCCTGTTACGGTGACCGGCTTTTGGGAATTTAAAGGTGTTAGACTAACATTAATAGCGAGCATAATAAAAACAGCTGATAACGAAACAGCAGATGCTGAGATAGGATTTTCAAAGGATTTATTTTTAGCTAAATAATAAGCAATCATCAATATTTCACTGATTGATTCAAGAGACATTGGTTTCTTTTTTTCATAAACCTGTGCGCGTTCCTTGTCAATCTTACCAACTTTAGAAGTAAAGTCGCTTAGCATAAATCCCTGCCATTTTTTCATGCCACGATCTTGGTATGTTCTAAAAAAATCATCTAATCGTTTGTCAAATTCTTTGGTCATTGCACATCACCCAAACATTAGTTTGGTATAATTGTAAAACCAGAGCAATTAAAAAGCAATTTTTATGGTTTAGCTTTTTAATTCATCCCTTCGCTGCTGAATATACTCTAGGGTCTTGTCTAAATCTTCTTCAGTAGCATACTTCAAAATGAAATTTTTAGAATCGGACTTTCTCCGAAAGTAAGTCATTTTATCTTTATTTTTATCATTCCACTTTTTGTTTGCACGTTTTTTTGCTTCAGTAACCATAATTATCCTTTCAGCATCATTAGCGTTCTTAAAACAATAACTATAACTGCACATACTAAAATTATAATCCATGCGGTACGTTTACTCATTGATATTTCCTCCATACTGTTTTATAGTATAGCAATAAGGGAATCTTCCGATTCCCCTTGCTACTAAGGTTTAATGCCTAAGTATTCGAGCAGTGCTATGATTGCTGATATAATTGATGCACCTGCTCCTATAAGTTCTAAAGTTGACGCTTTAGAACTTTTTTTGTGCTTTCTTTTCTTCATTTCTCTCACCTCCTTACATATTATATAATACACTTACGTAAGTGTAATGTCAACTAATTATTAAAAATATTCTGTCTTTTTTGCACAAAAATAAGCCACTCCAGAAATTAATCTAGAGTGGCTATTTTTATAGAAAAAAGATCGTTAATAATATTGTTTACTTAAAATTAGAGCACTACGTATGCTCTGTTACCTGTTACATATACTGTCTTGCCTTTATATTTATCCTTTAGCTGCAAAAATCTCCCCTTTCGTCCTACGATTCGATAGATTTTATTAGTCGTTAGCTCGTATGCCTTTTTGGCATCTGCCTTGGCACCATATAATGCATGCGTGTGTGGCAGCACAATCTTAACTCGGCCACCAACATTGTCTCGTGTGGCAATCGGATTTGACTTTGTGTAGCCTGCACGACCGTCTACATACTGGTTTTTACCAAGCTTAAGAGCACCGTTTTTTTCGTCTAGCACTTTGAACATACTGCCAGTTTTTAACGTTCTGATTTTATTGCTTAGATTTGCACTATCGTATAGCCCACATCCCTTTTTATTTGTTACTACAAAAACACGCTCAACATCATACTTGGCCACTGGGTGTAAGCTCATGTCACCACTACCTTTCTTTTTTGATTTAGTTGCCGAACTACCAGTCTTTAATGGCAAAACAGAAATATTACCGTCAACGTGTAATCCACGATAGTTGTCAGTAAATTGCCAAATGGCTACACCATCAATTGACGGGAAGTAAGCCATGTTAGCAGTGTTGACTGCTTCCATAGTTGAATAACTAGCAACCCATAGACAATTACCATAATCCTTAACAATACTCTTGGTATCAATGTTGTTGTGCATTGCTGAAGCACCTGAGTAAAACAGTGGTTGATAGCCATGTGCTTTAATCACGGCCATTGCAGCTAAAACAGCAGACGTGCTACTTGATACACCGCAATAAATGTTATTGCCACTACCATTTTCCCAGTCAACTGCTAAATAGGTACCTTTAGACAAACCTAGTTCATCTGCTTTCTTGCAAGCAAACTCTGCTTCAGTTTTAGCTTGAGCAGCGTTGTTAGAAAAAGTCGCATAAAAATAGCCCATCGTCATTAGACCATGAGCTTTACTTGATGCAATCTGTGCCCTAGCTCGAGCATAGTTATAGCTAGGGTAGTTATACTGCATTAGCTTAACAATCGTACCTCTTGAATACGGATATGCCGCGTTATCACCCTGAAATTCCGAAATGTCAGTTAAGTAGCTTCTACTAGGCAACTGTGTCATCGTTATCAGCTCCGTTTTCTTCTGCATCATCTGGTTCATTAGCCATGTTATTAGTTACCTGGTCTGCTTCATCATCTTCTTCCGCGAAACCTTGCAGGTCGGAAATTTGGCTGCTATCTTTTTGGCCATTAACATTACTATTGTAGGCGTCTTCAATCATTGCTTCTGCTGCGCTCTTAGTCAGTTTGGTCTTAGATGCTTTTGCTTGATCAAGTAATTGCTTAGTTGCTTCTGCTTTCTTTTCTTTACCAGGAGCATCATTTGTATTTTGATTAATGACAAGTGACTGTGCTAACTTATAGAGCCATTCCGTTTTTTCGGCAATACTTGGATTACGCTGCTTAATAGTCGGATATACTGCTACAAAGATAATTGCAATTACTGTTACGTATGGTAATACGCTGTTAAAAATACTAGTTAATTGGTTCATTTTATATTCCTTTCAATAAAAAAGCACTCAGACATTGTCTTAGTGCTCATTTTTTTGTTTTAGCTCTTTAGATAGAATTTTGCATTTTGTTTTATATTCCAAAGCTTCGGTTTCAGCTTTAATTCTCAATTCTCGCTCTTCATAATAGCTTTTTTTGAGTTCATCTCTTTCAGATTTATGTTCATTGATTATTGCATCATAGTCTGCCCTGTTGGTCTTGTGAGACACCGCAACAACAGCTATTAACGTACTAATTGCGCCAGCGAACACTTGTATCCACTCATTTGAACTGTGCAAGTGATCGCCCCCTTAATTCTCGTATGCGCACCTGATAAGCATTACTAATAATCCTGCGTCTAAGATTACAGCCATTATCATTTCAATTTTATGTGCAAATAACACATGCCAAACCTGCTCAACCAGCAGCATGGCCACAGCTGCACTTGCGACTATCAGCAAGATGCTTTGAAACCGCCTGCTACGATTGCCAGTTAAAGCAGTAAATAGCAAACATATGCCTAAAATGATAAAGATGATATCCGACCATTCGCTGTTCATTAGTGGACGAAGTTGCGGTGGCCAGAAAAAGTAATTCTTATCAGCCCACCAAAAAATGCCAATCAATATGATTAGCACCCCTATTAGCATTTGGTTGAAGTTGTTGTCAGCATTTTTAGTTAGCTGCTTCAGTCGTTTTGACATATTCATCACCTGTAATCCTTTTGTAAGCAGCGGCATCAATTGTCTTTCCAACAAAACTAGCAACTTTCGCTTTGTCGTAAGTACCAACAGTATATAGGTAGCTGTACAGTTTTTCGAAAATCTTAGCCTTGTTCATTGCTGATACCCTCTTCCCCGGTTTCAACACCAGCCACTGCCGAAACTAAATCAGTTAATGTACCAAGTTGCTCATTAATGCTGTCAATGTCCTCCTTGGATGCTGTACCATTATCAAGCTTTTGCTGCAAAATCTTTACTTTATCCGATATTTCACCCAGCTTTTGAGCCTGTGTTGCTCCATTTAAATCAATCCATTTAAAATTAATAAAATCGAACTTTGGATTTTTTAAGCTTGGATCTGGTGGTATTTGTGTAAAAGGTCTGTTAATCTGCGCATCTTTAGGCGCAAACCATACCTCGCACGGTACTTCATCAGTTGATTTGTAGACTTGTACAAAGCCCTTTTCATCATTATCAGTTACTTGGTTAGTACCACTACTGTTTTGGCTGTTAATTACTTCATTTCCCATTTTGTACCTCTTTTCTATTACGATTTCTTTACTAGACTTAAAAATTTAGTCAAATTACCACCTGATGTGATAAGGTTGTTTTTATCGCACACCATTTCCGAAACACCAGGGTTTACGCTGCTTTTCCAAAGAAATGTGCCATCAGAACTGTATTTATATATTGTATCGGTCGAAAGCATAAACATTATCCTGCTGATCAACTGCCAACTGTTCAAAATATCCACCATGATTTGAAAATGGCGATTCAACTCCCCAAACGGGGCCCGAACCAGACTCTGATAGATATTTGTACAGCCCGCCAGTGTAAGTTATATAAACATTGCCTAGTGAATCAACAGCAATTTCAGACGAAGACGACGCACTTTTGTTATAAACTATATTCACATAGCTGTTTGGATTGCTTTTATCTAATTTAAATGCGTAAGCGTTATTTGTATATCCTGCGTCATACATCACAACATAATTATATTTGGAATCTCCTGTAGCCATTGACCTTAGGGTTAAATTATTATCAGTACTATTCCAAGGAGTAACTCTAACAATATTTCCATTAAAGTCTATATCTAAGAAGTTAATGGGTGGACCAGCCATAGCATATATTTGATTATTATCAGCTGACATTACTGATATACTTTTAATATTATACTTACTACTTAAATCTACTTTTTTAACGATTTCTCCACTATTTGAATCAATTTGCGCGAAAGAAGTATCAGATGCACTGTAAAAAATATTGTCATTTTTAGCTACAATCATTGAAGTAATCCGAAAATTAGAGTTACTAGTAAATATTGTTTTTTGCCACAACAGTTTCCCATCTGAATCGGTTTTATAGACTACCCTTGTTCCTGCAATAACAATATTACCTTTAGAGTCCACTTTTACACTAACCGTGCTACCCGGATCAGGAATTTCCGTATAACTTTTTGTAAAAACCTGTTGCATTGTACTAGGAGTTGGCTCCCAGCCCTTGCTTTGATATATTACTGCATCATTTAAAAAGGCCTGCTTAACGACTTTTTTACCTATAAAAATATTGTTTAATTGTGTCACTTAACAACCACCTCGTAATCACTGATTATATAGTAGACCGTCATAGGTTCATGAGTTGCCATTGACTGATACTGCTCTAAGGTTCCTACCCATGTTTTCATTGTGTTTTGATAATTAGTAGTTATCTGGCTTTGCAAGTTTTGCAAATCAGGTGTAGCTGCTAATCGTTGAAAGTTAGGACGATATTTACCATTGCCATAGATGCCTCTTGTACTAATAGTAAAATCTGGAACTGTCCGTCCTGTATAGATCCGTAACTCTTGCGTAATGTTGGCAGCATCGTGCTTATAGACAACCAAATATCCTGTATATGTTGTACCGTCTGTGTTTCTTGGAACTGCACTTAGCGCATTAGTGTTAATTGAGCATGTCAATGTAGTATCCATCAACGAATAGATACCTGGTGTAGTGGCTTTATCAACGTCAAGCGTGTCTTTGTATTTGTAAACGAAGTCGGGATTCTCGAATGAAGACAAATTAATGTTACCTTTATCATCAGGCTTCTTGTCACCAATAGTTTTAATCGAACCGGCATTAGCAATCGCTGTTTGAAGCTTGGCAATGTCTTTGGCAAAACTGAAACTATTGAAAGCTGGAAAATCACCTGTTTTTACTGAAATTTCACGATAATACATACCACTGTTTACCAATAACAGTTGATAGACTGCATTGCTATCCGGCGTGTCGTCAAAATTAAAGTTGAATAACCAACCCCAATAATAACCTGAAAAGCTATAACCACTGTTGGGGTCTTTAGGATCAGTAACATCATACTTAGCAATAATTTTAGTGCTAGATATTCTGTGGACACCTGACCCCACTACATTGTCTGGATTAAAGCTCTTGTTTTCGTCCCTTGCAATAACCTCTTTAGCGTCCCTTTGCGTTAAGGGAAAGAATTGAGCGTGATCTTTTACAGTCGACAATCGAGCGAAATCCTCTGTACTCGTTCCATTAGCCTTGGTCCTTAAAAAGTACATAGCACCTTGGTTATACGTAGTATTAGTAATATGCACAATCTGGATATAGCTAGCAGCGTCATTGCTATATATGTTAAAAATCCAGCCATTTAACCCAGTGGTTGACTGGTCAAAAGCCTGCATGTAACCAGCTGACGACAACTGTGCATTTTGAAACTTAGTTATACCTTTTGTGGTAAAGGTATCTAAGTTGATTGTCTGATTGGATACTATGCTATCGGGATTTGTAAGCACCGCTAAATCATTGCTATCCTTACGAACTTTTGCTAAATCGTCTTTAGTCGATAACTTAGCAACAATATCGGACAACTGTTGCTGTGTAACTACACCATTATCTGTAACATTAACTGATACGTTATCAGTTTGGCCAACTACCACAAACATTGTCATGTTGAATTTGAACAATACCTTATCTTTGAAATCAGGCATCGTTTCAGGCTCAACTGCAGTAGTTAATGCGTAAAGAATCTCTTTGTCGCTGCCATCTTCTTTAGCAAAAAGCCCAATAGTGTTGACATTGTAACTCGTGGTCAAATCTTTATTGTTAAAAATCAACTCTGTACCAATGACAATATTTTTATCTTGGGCAGAATCAGCTACATTGTTAATCTCGCCATATTGCATCAGGCTAGGCAGTGTGGTAAGTTTTTGCAGCTCACTAATACTCTTATCTGCTAACTTTTCGGTTGAAGTTGCAGCTCGTGTAATTGTGAACTTTGCTTTTCCAGAACTGGCTCTAGCAGCTAAATCAAGCCCTGCATTGGTTAATATCGTCTTATTATATTTTGACAAATTGCCTCTCCTTTCTAATTAACAAATTGAGATACATTGGCTTGCGCTGTAGTTGTTGCTTTAGACCACATGACAATGCCAATTTTTATGTCGCTTGATATTTTTGCTTTGTTCAATGCCACTCTAATCTCGTAGATCATATTCGCTGGCAGATAGATGTTAAGTAGATACTTAATGTTTTCAATTTGGCTACTATCAATTTCGGCACTATTAGCTTCTACTATTGTATCCCTCTGAATAACTGTGATTGTCGCAGGTATCTTCAAAGTTGCAAATAAGTCACGCAAGTAGCCAATAGTAATTGGTCTTGGTGGCAATAAACGCATTAGTACCTTGTTTTGCCTTGTCTCCAAATCATCATTTGGAGCAGGCTTAATTCCTACTTGATCTTCGAAAACGGAAATTCCTTTTGCATCTGTTTGTGTGACGAACTGATTTAAAAGCAGTCGAAACTGTTCACTTTCAGCTTTATCAAGCACTTCTCCTTGTGCATGCATGATTGCCTGCATCTCGTAAACATCACTGTAATATTCGGGCAGATAGTCCATTAAATTATTAACCATCTAACTTTACCTCCCCTAGAACTGGCAGCTGTGATGTTTGATTGTTAAACACAAGCGTAATGTCTTGGTCGGCACCATTCAAAGTTGGTACAGACGCATTGATTACTCCATCAACCATCATTATTTGAGATAGGATTTTGGAGCGATAAATAGTCTGAGAATATCCTCGCCCAGTTTTTGCATCAATGTTGTTCCAACTCTGTCTTAGCAACTTGAAATACTCTTCGATGGCGGTCTTAATCTTAGCTTTAACTATGTCTGCCCCATGCGTGCCATCAATGTTGACTGTTGCTGCTATGCTAACTGTCAATGGTGTTGGTGCAACTACAGTTACTTGATGGTCGATTGGCGCTAGACCATAACCTTGACTTTCATTGTCAGTAGGATCAATTATGTTTTTAACCTTTTTAACTAAGTCGGCACTAGCAGGCATTAGATTATTGTCAACAATAACAAGCTTAACAGTGCCCGCACCATTCCAGACTGGATAAACCTGTTCAGCGCCAACTTCGCTTATTTTTGCAAGCATAGCTAAGTAATCAGTAATATTACCACCGTAGGCAATCCAGTCATCTGCTCTTAACAACGGTCACGCAAGTGGTCATCTGTTTCTTCATCACGAGCAGGAGCCACTATTTCAGTGATTTCAGCCCATGATAGGCTGTCGTTACTGGTTACCGGCAGTATTTGCCCGATATATGAGTTTGCTGCAGTCCCTGGATCATCGGCAGTTAATTCGCCTGTTAAATCATCATTGATTTTTTTCACGGTATAAAAAATAGGCGTTTCACCAATGCTTGCGAATTGGTCGCCCATCTGTACGTTATTAATTGGATTACCGTCTGAATCTAAGAATTTAACCTTAACTTCCGTTTGGGTTGCTGCATATCTGGCTGTGCCGTGTTCAGCTGCTCTGTAGTCAAGAAATTGGACTTGAGCTGTCTTGATATAAGTTTGCTTGACAATATTTGCTAACGACAGTGACTGTTGCGCCATTACCATAGCTGCTGGAGCAACTGCATCATATATAATCGAGCCCTCTCGTTGATCAATATCATCTGGTACATTATCTAGCATCAGATTAAGCCAATATTCAAAATCTTGCGCCACATAATTAGTAGCTAATTCATCAGGATTCATCAACGCTCACCTCACTATCTATATTGATTTTCCCAAAAACAGTGAAACATGTACCTTTAACTTGCAAAGTATCACGGCTAATCTGTTCTATTTCATCAATTTGAACATCAGTAATACGGTCGTCAGCTAATAATGCCTCTTTCAGCATTCGGTCAACTTCAACTTTGGCATAACCCATATTTTTCCCAATTAGGTCATTAAAGTCATTGCCATACTGTTCAGAGTAAATCGGATAGACTAAACGTTCAGTTTGCAGTATTTTGTCAATTGCTTGAACCATAGCTGCTTGTTCGTCAACCTTGCCCCTAATACGACCATTTTCAACCTTAAACGTTAAAGTTGGCTCATCTTCCAGGACTTCATCGTCATCTTCTTCGGTATCAACATCATTGTCTTCTAGTTCGGCATCGTTATCATCATCTTCAGTAACGATGATATTACTGTCGTCGTCCATCTTTATCCCTCCTCTCGTTCAAATAAATAAAATTGCTGGCCACCGTCCATGCGTATCATGGTCACCTTGTCGTTCTTTTTTAAACTGTTGTCAATTTCTAGCCCTTTAAAACTAATCTTCTGGCCATTGACTTCGCCTTTACCAGTTACCTTGTACTTTCCAATATTTCGACCAACAACGATAAAATTATCATCAATAACCATATTATTAGATAGTTGCACTTTTAATTGCTTGGCACTGATTACTTCGCCATAAACAACGTCAGCATAATCACTATCTTTGCCACCGCGGTTTTTTAGCATTTCAATTATTAGTTCTCCAGCCATTCTGCACCTACTTTCATTGTTAGATGACAACTATAATCTGTACCAAAATTATGTTCTGCCTTTAATATTGGACAATTCTTCAACGTCTTATTAATATCGTTAATTTTAATAGTAACGGCATTACCTGCAACAAGGTCAACATTGCCAATACAGTCAATGGTCAATGTCTTATTAGCTCTATTGCGCTTACGTAGCTCATCCTTAGCTTGCTTAACCATTTGGGCATGATTAGCTTTGTTTTTCTTGTTTACTGTAACCTGCAATTTGCCCCATTGTTCAGTGGACTTCCCTTTTGCACTAGTTGATTTAAAACTGGTACGTTTAGGGTCGTCTTGCTTAGCAGTGGCTGATTTTGACTTGGATTTTTTTGTGTCTTTCTGAATAACTTTAACCACATTTGCCGTGTTGTTAATGTCAACGGCATAAGAAAAGCCCGTCATTGCGGACTTACTACCAATTATGATTTTCAGTTTCTTATACGGTGCCCTACGAAGCTCTACAGTATCGTAATTACAATACACATAATACATGTGCTTTGTTGCTGTTTTTGTCTTAGTAATAGCACTCTTGAGCATGTCAAAGTAAGTTTTACCGTCGCAGACTTCAGCAGATACTTTGTGCTTAGGTTTATTAACCACTTTATGCTTAATACCAGCACGTTTGCAGACATTGTTAAAACGGTCAGCAATGGTACCAGACTGCCAGACTATTGAGTCTTGGTTCTTTAAGTAGCGTTCCTTGTCGTAACAGGTCACGCTAACCGTATTGTCTTCTTTTACTTCGTATTTAAATACATAACCATAAAAGATTTTGTGCTTATCCCACTTGAACTTAATGATGTCTCCAGTGTAAGGGATAATCGGATGAGCATTTTGGATTAAGTCAAAAGATAATTCACCAGCGCTAAAATTTAAATCAGTTGTCCATTTAATGTTTGTCACAACTTCTCGCAAATCATAAGTGGTTCCCTTACCGTTTTTCTTAGATTTACGATACATATTACTTCGGCGAACTAATTCAAAAGTAGTAGCTTTCATGCTTTCTTCACATCCGATTTCTTAACCCAACCACGTGCAGCACCGTTAACGCCAACACGGATAGGATATTTGTGTCCCGTTGCAATGTTGATTACTTTACGCTTAGCGTTTTTTTCGTAAGCACCTGGTCCATTTCCGTTAGAATCCATATACAATCTGCCGTTAACCACAACATTTGAACCAACTCCAAATTTCTTGGGTGGAGAAATCCGCTTTTTACCTTTTTTAGATTTCTTCTTCTTTTTCTTTTTTGATTTAGAAACTTTAACAGCTGAAAACTCTCGATATTGCTTTAAATCCAATGTGTAGACATACTCTTCGTCATATCCATCAGCAAAACCATATTCGAAACTCTCAACCGTCATTGGCATGCTGATTTTTGTATTAGCAACTACAAACTGCATATGACCCTTTGCTTTTTGAACTTTCTCAATGTAGTCGATATAGAATTGTGGCTCTTGCAAATTATCATCTGCCAAATATGTTGTTGTATCACATGGAAGTGTGCTTTCTATTGTTGTACCAACCAACTTTAAGTTGCCCAGCCGATTAATCTCACCCAAATTAACAACTGACTGACTAGAGTTGTCTCCTTCGTATTTGAGCTTTAATTCAGCCGGGTTAACCGGCAACTGGATAGTTTTACTCGTCTTATAATCTGTCAAGAAAATACCAAAACCATCCATTAATATCACCTTCTATCTTTTAACTCAGAGCTTTCTCGCTTTGAGACATTATTCTGTTTTCAATTGCTTCTAAAAGCATATCAGCATCATAGTCAGTATTGCCTGTGCTGTTAATCTGGATAGCGCCACTTTCAATTGTGACAGTTGAACTCCGATTGTCATTATTTGCGCTGCTACCGCCGAATTTAGTTCCAATTAAATTCGAACCATTAGCGTCATTGCTACTGATTGAAGCATCAAATTGATCTTGTTCATTAATACCAATTCCTGCTGTAGTGCCATCCAATCCACTTAGCGCATTGGCAACGCTATTTACAGCTGTTGCTGCTCTATCAAAACCATTTGCAAGCAAGTCACCTACATTAGTTTTGCCAATTGATAAAGGGTTAAGTGTTGGCGTCATATCTGAAGCTGCTGCTACAACTCCCGCTGCCATTTCGGCAGAAGCATTACTTGCCAAATCAGCATCATGGGCCAATCCAATTGCTAGCCCCTGGTCAATCCAGCGACCGTATTGGTTAAATAGTTTAGATAGTGAGCCAATATGCAGTATGCTCTTAGCTGCGCCTACAACTCTGCTTGCTACACTTGACACAGCATTAACTGCTGCGCCAACCATAGATTTGATACCATTGACTAATCCTTGAATTAGGTCACGTCCTACACTTACTAAAGCCCCTGCAAAGCTTCTAGCAGCATTGACTGCATTTGAGACACCATTTCTAACGCTACTTACAACATTACTCATTGCACTAGTGATAGCTGTAACCATCATGGTTCCCGCCATGATAAACATGGTTACCAGTACCATCACAGCTACACCTACAGCTATCAAACCACCTGCAACAACTAACAAAGCAGCACCAACTACCAATAATCCTGCGCCTAGGATAATTGCAGCTACACCTAATAGTAATGCACCAACTGCGGCAATCATCATCAATGGAGCTGCTATCATTAATGCAACTGCAAAGAGCATTAAGCCCAGTGCGGCTATTATTCCAACTGCTGCAATTAAAGTTATACCGACAGCCATCATAATCAAGCCTATTGCTGCAACTATGGATGACGCGGCCAAAATCATTACACCTACAGCTAACAGTGCAACGCCCACCGTGGCGATTGTTGCACCGATAGCAATAGCAATTAATGCAGCTGCAAATAGCAGTCCACCGATTGCTGCGACTCCCATGCCAACCGCTAATACTACTAGGCCAACTGCCAATGCAATCAAACCAACTGTAGCAATTATTGCACCCAAAGCAAAGACAGCCATTGCTGCTGACAATACCAAGATATTAAATGCTGCTTGGAGCCCATATTGTGCTATTGTTGGCAACTCTTTAGCTAATAACGACATGCCAAAGGTTGCTGCCAATATTCCGACACGAGCCAAAAGCGCTGCAACACCGATTGCAAAAAGTCCAACCGCTGCAACATCTAATGGCTTTGAAAGTGCAGCAATTGCCACTAATATCACGATAATTGCTACGCCTACACCTATTAAGACACCTATTGCTGTTGAACCACCCTGTGCAATGGTTTTAATGCCGTATTCAAGTAAAGCAAAACCGGCACCAGCTGTAAGAGCCGCTGCACCTAGTTTAAGCATTGCACTTCCCATTGTTGCAAATGTTGAGGCAGCGTTGCCACCCGATTTTGGAGCTTCAGGCAATGCCGGCAAATTAGGAGTTTTAGGTGTACGTTTAAATATTTTACCCAGAGCACCTAGTCCTTTTAGGCTACTGAAAACATCTTTAATGCCTTTCAGAACCTTGAATGCAGCAAAGGCAATCGCTAAAGCTGTCACTGCTTTTGCAAGCGATTGTAATTGACTTGGATTTAACTTATTTAATGCCTTAAGCCCAACAACAACTGCTGTTAATACCAGACCTTTAGTTCCTGCTTTTAGAACTAATAATGCAGCTCCTAGAGCTTTCAAAGCGCCTGGATCAAGCTTACCTGTAACACTTGCCAGTGTTCCAATAAATTTTGCTAGTCCTCCAGCAATATTGCCTATAGTCGTGCCAATCGATGAATAGATACCACTCCCGCTAAATGTATCGGTTAAATTACTTGCTGAATCTGCGATTTGCTGAAACATTTGACTGATTTCAGTACCTGTACCCGTAGAATTAAAGCCGTCTACAACGTCCTGAATACCTAGTTTTACTTTGTCCAAAATAGGCTTGACGTAATTAACTGTGTTCAATAATCTGTCAGAGAATGGTTTAAAGTTGACATTACCTAGTTTGTCAGTAATTCCGCTAATAGCTTTTATTCCAATGTCGCTCAACTTCTTGAACTGGGGTTGAACTTTGTTAGCAATAGTTTCTTTAAGCCCATCCATTGCTTGACCGATAGTCTTATATTGCGTTGCCATTTTGCTAAAATTGGCATTAGTACCAGTTTTAGCAATGGCTGATAAGAAGTCCTCAGTCTTGATTTTGCCATCTTGTACTGCTTTAACTAATTGCTTAGTATTCATACCCATGGTCTTGCCGACTGCAGCCATACCTGCTGGTGTTTGTTCAAGCATTAATTTGAAATCTTGCCATTGCACCATGGGCTTAGCAGCCATCTGCGTAGCCTGCTCCGACAAGGTTTTCATGGCTTGTTGTGGGTCAGTCGCTGCTGCTGCTAATCCACCAAAACCCTTAACTAATTTTGTGGTATTTTTGGTACCAACAGCAGCCAATTGGCTATATGTTTGAGCCATATCTGAGGATGAGTAAATGGTGTCCTGAGCGAATTGCTGTAGTGATTTTTTTGCACTAGCAATAGCAGCTGGACTTTTGCCAATTTGATGCATATTACCTTCGAATGTTGACCATGCCTTAGTAGACTCGTTTAATTCGCCCACAAAAGCACGGACACCTGTGCCAGCAACACCCATTGCGGAACTAATCATCCCACCAATGGCTGAACCTGCAATCAACTCTTTCATGCCCACATGAGCGGAACCCAGCCCTTTGTTAAGTGAGTTAATGCTGCTAGACCCACCAGACATTGCCGCTTTAAGACGTCCTGTCATTTCTGATGCACGAGTCACACCAGCGTTAAAGCGGCTAAGCATGTTGCTGAATGCATCATTAATGCGTAGTGTCCCACTAACTGTTGCCACGTGTTACCTCCTTTCTATATATGTTTAGACCTAGCTTTACGTTTAGCTTCACGTTCTTGCTTCTTTTCTTCGTTTTGACGAATTTGAATTGAAGCTATTACTAGTGCCTTTTCCTTAATTGTTAAATTAGCATACTCTCTTGGAGTCCAATGGTATTCATTAAGACAATAGTAATAAATGCTGAAGTCACCATAAGACTCTTCAATTAGTTTTTTGCTTGTTCTACATAATTATCAATGCTATCAATATCAAATCCTGATAGCTCTTGGATAGCATTACCTAATTCAGTATATTGACCAGCATTTAACATTTTTTTCAAAACACCAGCTGGGTCGGCAATACATCCCCAAGATTTTTGCAGTTTCTCATCATTTAAATCTGGCTGAATAACTGCTTTTGACATCATTAGATCTACTAGTTTATTTTGATCTGACTCTTGCACCCGTTGGTGCGTTTTCTTATTGATGTAACTTGTAGTGGCTTGTTTTTGTAAGTCACTAAACTCATCCGCAGTTAGTGCTTTAATAACGAACGGCGATTTAAAGCCATTGAATTTTACATCCTTAGTCTCAACCTTGCTCTTTACGTTTTCTGCTAAAAAGTCTTCAACATTATATGCCATGTTATTTTATCTCCTGTGTTAAATTTTAAATCCATCAAATGGTGTTACTAGGTTTACCTGTTCAAAAGTAAAGTCTGATTCCCAATCCATTACTCCATCATCTGCTTCAAAATCTGCAAATGGTATGTCATCTAAATTTACCTCGCCAAAATGTAGTGTTTGTGTTCCTGCACGGCTAGTTGGATCGTTGATTGTTAGCGTGATTTCAAAGTATAAATCTTTACCACCATTAATATAAGGCAGGGCGTATTTAGTCCAATTTGAACTAATTAGGTAACCTCCAAGTGTTCCAGTACCTTCTACCGAAGTTACTTTCTTATGCTTCCAACGACTACCCAATGTCTGAACATCCTCTTTGTTCTTTTCCAACTTTGCACTAAATTTTTTACATTCAATGAGCGGAATAACTTTGCCTTCAATCGTGACATATACTTTGGCGTCTTTAGTCGAAATGGTGTCTCGACCATTTAAAAAACTGCCAACTGTGCTTACTGTTTCATCTGCCATTTACTTTACCTCCTATTATTGAACGACCATTGTCATATATAATTTTTCCATCGAATCTAATGGAGTAATTGCTAAGTTAACAACGATTGAGTCGCGGTCATTACCTGTTTCTACAAAAATGTCATCTTCCTTAAAGTCAGTGATTACACCAGAACTTGACAACCCCTGCAAATAACTGACTATGTTTGCCTTGAACAAATCACGTCCAGCTGCATTATTAGTGATTTTTCCAATAAACATATCTTCAAAAGTTCGTTTAGCATATGTAACAACTGTGTCCATTGTTCTAACTACACGGTTTTTGCTGAAGAAGACTGGCTTTTCTGCAGTGACTTTAGTTAAGGAATTAATATCCTGTTCAATTACAACCGTTTCGTTGCGTTTGGTCGTAAAGACAATTTCACCATTTTCTAAAGCTTCAATCGTTCTGTCGTTGCTAAACTTCGGATAAGCGCTAATCGCATCTGGGTATTCTACATAAGTAAGTGATTTAGCTGCATCAGCTGAGCTTGAAGCACCTGCAAAGAAACCTGCAGCTACTGTGGCATCTAATTCGGTACCATCGCCCAACACAACACCGTTCGCCACGGTTGAAATACCTTCATAATTAACCTTGTCGCCGGTATATGGAATAACACCACGTACTTTGATGTCGTTGTCCTCACGCAGATGCTTAATCTCATCAACTAATTGCTTGTGTAGTGGACTATCAACTGGAAAACCTGCCGTAGTAGCTACGTCATAGTCTTCTGTTTCAAGTACATCGTTAAGTAAGTCGCTAATCTTAACTGACGTAGTTGTTCCACCTGTCAAATCAACAGTTACGTCACTTGATAACTGGTCTAACTTAGACGCCATTACTACTGGTGCTTTGCTTGCTCTAGTAGTTTTACCACCATCACTACCGTTGCTATCACCACTATCACTGCCTGATGATGGTGGCTGCGGTGTCATTTCACTAGTCAACTTAAAACTGACATAATCATTGTCAAATAGCGTATTAGGCTTATCAACGCTAATTACTTGTTGGTCAACCACTTTTGTGCCAAAAAGTGTTGATACAGTCACCTTACTATCATTTTTTTTAACAGTTACATGCAAGTTGTTGCCTAGCGTACCAGGATACTTAGCAGTCATTGTCCATGGTAGTGTAGCCTCCGTTGCCTTAGCAGCAGTACCATCATTGTTATTTAGCAATAGGACTGTATTGGCACCCTTGAGCACCTCGTGGAGTGTTTGCAGTTCTGGTTCGTCAATATCATGGCCAAGCAGTGCCTTAAAGTTTGAATCACTATTTAGCTTGATAATGCCTTTTGCGCCCCAGTTTAGTTGTGTGCTAACTGGTAGCAATGTCCGCCCAATATCTGCGCCATTATTGTTATTGCCTTTACCCACAACATTAATGTAGGCACCAGGACGGCGTTTGTTCTGTGTTTTCCAACTCATTTAATATTTCCTTTCACTTCTTGATTTTGTAATTTAATTTCGTCCTTTTTGTCTGGATAGAATCTTCCCCAGACTTCGAATTGATAAATCAACGTATTATCTTCTTGCTGCATTAATCTCTTATTTCGAAGTGATGCATAGTCTTTTAGCTCTAATAATCCACTTAAAAGATAGTCTTCCATCCGTTCAATATCCGTTTTAGGATTGTCTGGATTGGGGAAATAGACTACCTGGTAGGCATACTTACGTGACTGCCTGTCAAACAGTTCTGATGCCGAAGATGTATTGATTTTCTCAATAAAAAAAGACGGTTCTTGAAATCCGTCTGATTGATTTTCAGTGTAAATTGTTGCATCGGGGAATAGCTGTGCTATCTCGTCAGCAATCCTTTCAATTATCGTCAATCCATTAACCTCCGTAAAATGTCATCCATCACAGGGGTGAGCAGTTGCGGAACCTGTCCCCTGGTTTCATCTGTTGCCTTTTGCAAGAAATGCTGACCAGGAACCCAGCTTGCTTTTAGCTTCTTACCAATTGCGGGCACATATCTGCCTGGTGTCTGTATATGTCCATTTTCAACGAACGATGCATAGTTTTTGCTGTTTCTCAATTCAACAGTAATATCAGAACCTGCAAAAAATGGCCCCTTGAGTTGCCAGCTACGCCTTAACTCACCAGATTGAACTGGTGTCCTGCTTTCAGCATTACGCTTATACGTTTCACCGACATTTCTCACACTATTTTTGACTTCACTTTTTAACTGACCACCTGAAACTTGCGAATTAACACGCTGAGCAAACGCTTCAAACTCAGCATTATCAAAGTCTCCAAATGCGCTCATGCTTTTTCATCCCTTGTCATAGCAATTTCCTGATGGCTTACATAGCCAGAATAACCCTTACTACTCCGTTTATACTTGGTAGTTTGGCCATTAACATCTGTCACTGTTATTGTGGCACCTGCCGGTACATCTATTCCTGTTCTGAGCAATAGCGTTGCATCATACTCGTCTGTGCCAAAAAAAGACTGCTCACTGTTTTTTAGTCCTTTCAGTATCACCTTAGCCGGTTCATCTGTAACAACCATCACTGGTTCACTGGTGGTTATATGGTGCTCATTAACCACTTTCTTAGTGGCTTTAATAGTCACTTTGTCAGTCCATAACATAGGTGCCACTTCTTTTAGCTTGTTAAATGCGTTAATCATTGTGGTAGTCTCCTAAAATGGATTAAATCACTAATGAAATCGTCTGTAACTGGATTAATTTTCTGCACTTGAGCATAAAGCTCTGCTGGTGAACCAAAATTAACCGATACATCTCCTTCGCTGATTGAATTGACCACATCTTTCCTAGTCCACTCGTGCGTTTGAATTAGCTGTAAGCACATCGCTATAATGGTGCTATCTATTTCTGGTGGCAATTCATCAACGGGAATGTTGGTAAAGTTTGCTACAGATTGGATAACTCTATCTAAACTGAAATCTATCAGATCATTGTTTGCTTTATCACCCAGTAATTGGGTGACCTTATCTTTAATCTCTTTTTTACGTTCGTCATTCATTGCTACTTCCCGCTTTTAGCTGCTGTCTTAGTTGTTTTAATTTCCTTAGCGCTGTCTGCATCATCAGCAGATTCATCTACTGCAGCTTTAGTTGCTGGTGTTTGTGGAGCTGGTCTGTCCTTAATAACGAATTGAATACCAGCTGTCTTAGTCTTTAACAGAAGCACATCGTTATATGATTGTTCATAGTAAAGGTAATTACCGTTGGTAGCTGCACTTGGGTCATCAAAACCAGCAAAAGAGTATTTTTCTGGTGCAATTTGAACGCCGTTATAAATCAATATCATTTCAATTTGCTTAGAATCATCAATTGTTTTTGCACCTACAGTAAAATCATATGCTGTATGCATTAAATCTGATGGGATAACTACGATTGTAACTGAGTCTACGCTGTAAACTCTACGTTCAACAGAATTAGGGTCTTTAAGAACCAATTCTCTATTCATTACTTCGGCACGCTTTAAAATAGCGTTAACTTCTGGTGTGACATATAAAAATCTATTTTGTGCAGGGATACGTGCTTCATCAAAATCAAGCATCATATTATCAAAAGCAGTTAAAATGTTTTTCTCATCAAGAGTATCTGTTGTGATTCCCTTGCCACTATCCAATTGCTCTTTTTCTTTGAACAATTTACTAAACATAAACTTGTCCATTTCAGGCATTTTTTCATCGATATTGAATTGACGAGTAATGTTCGCCATTGTAGTAACGTAATTAGTTTCATCAACATCTGATGGATCAACTAAGGTACTCCAGTAACGTTCATTTGTAATTTCATAGGAATCCCAATCATTGGTATAGTTTGCTCGGATATCTTCAATCGTTCTACGTTTTCTATCACGTCGACCTTCTTCAATGGTCAATCTTGGAAGCTTAATGTGTTTAGCACCGTCAAAATCAATCAAACTATTACTTGGTGAATTCCATAACGGTGAAGTATATAAGTATCCATCATAAAATGCTTGTTGTACTGCTTTCTGGTATTGTTCTGCGTAATTAACTGTTGCCATATTTTATCTATCTCCTTTAAAAATATTAGTCATGATGGCTACTGGATCAGGGTCTGTATTGCCGTCACCACCTTGCGGTTGATACGGTTCTTTACTTCCCTGGTCAAACAGATAGCCATCTGATTTTTGTAATGAATTAATTTGATTGTCTAAGCCTTCAAGCTCGCCCTTGTCGTTGAGCTGTATATCGTCCATATTCAAAAGAGCTTTAGCTGCCTTGGTATTGCGCACTTTTGCTTTCCCCAATGCACTGTCAACTGCGCTATTGAGCTTGGTTTGTTGCAATTCCTTGGTTAAGTTTTCTGTGTCATGCTTGTATTTGCCCTGAAGTTCCTTTAACTGATTACCGAGTTCTTCGTTATCACCTGCCTGTTTTTTGAGTGACTTCAAATCTTTGTCTCTTTCTGCAATCTGAGACTGCAAGGACTCATTAGCTTTTTTCAATTCCTCAGTTTTTGAATTAATTAATTCATCGGACTTGGCTTTCAACTCTTCAATATCTGCACCATGAAGTGCAACAATCTTTTCCATTTGTTCATTACTTAAACCAATTTTTATTAACTTTTCTCTTGAAATTCTATTTGCCATTTTATTTCCTCTCTCGCAATATTTTTACGTGGAGCGACCACAAATTAAGGTATAAAAAATAAGCCTTTTTACGCCATGCTCAGGGCAAAATAAAAAGCAGCTGTTGTGATGCTTTAATTTATTTGATTAGTGGAAGCCAATCCCTGACTTCCTTAAAAATTCTATATGCTTTCTGCATCATTGAGTTTTCTGCAAGATATTGCAATCCATCGCTTGTTATAACCGTACTGCTCCTATTACCCAAGAGTATACCGCCACTTAACAATGGAGAAAACGTAATACCTTCAATATAACCATCTTTAAACAGCATCTGTAGTGTACGCACAAATTGCTGTTGGAATATATTAAAGGTATCTGCTTTTAGTATGCCAGGATCTGCATCTTGGCCGTTTTCATAGCAATATTTTAGATAACTCAATATTTTGTATGCAATTGCGAAATAATCATTATTACTCATTGCTCTGCCTATACCGGTACTGCACTAACAATATCAGAAATGCCTATCTCGTCTTCTAAAGTCCCGCCAATGAAAGTAAGCTCAGGTTCATCATCATCTTCATTCAAAATGTCCTCAACAAATATCGTTTTATGCTTACCATTCTTTAAAGTGAACTTCACATTCCTGCCATAGAAATGCTGATCAATTTCTTTAATCGTCATTTTTCGTGGGTTCATGATTTGCCCTCCTTATTTTAAATAATCTGGCTTCTGAGGCGTGACATGACAGCCTCTCTTACTGTAGCCGATACGTCCTTGCTTAGTTGGATAATAATTGCCATTTATGTCCGCCCATAAGCCTATATAAGAATTATGGTTGAACAAAACCTTTTGTTTATCCGTATTCTGACGTTTTTTGCCATATTTCCCAATCAATGCTTGAGTTTCAGCGGGTGAGATAATTAATTCGCTTACTGGCCGTTTACGACCTTTAGCATAGTTATCAAATTCGGGCATTCCCTTTACATGTTTATTATACTGCTCTGCATTGAGTTCGTTCCAGTTATAATTGCCTTTTTTTGAAATACATCTAGCGGCAGAATTTGGTATATTTTGAGCTTTTCTTTGATAATCAATAGCATTTTTCCAAGTTTCGAAATCCATGTTATCAACATAATAGCCCTTGCCAGTCTCCGGGTCCCTTGCCCAACGGTCTTTCACATCGGGCAGACCTTCGATATATGGCATTGTGGTACATCTGCAATAAGGATGTATTAAGGGATAGTTAAGTCCCTCTACTTTGTCTTTCAATTCAAAGACTTTTTCATCTAAATGTGCACATTCTTCACACGTGTGAGACTCAAGTGTTGCTAGATATTGATACTGTTCAACCCCTTCTTCTTTGTAGGCATCAGCTGTTGCAGTTTCAGCAACGTGTCCCATCTCGGTAATAATCAGTCGGTGTAATTGGTAATCTTCAACGTCTTTCAAGCGTTGGCGCATCATCTTGAATATCTGCTCATGGGAATGTCCCAACACGGAACCACGCAATAATGCATCACCCAGTTCATTCGGTAAAACTTCAGTGTAGTTTTTCCAAATACGCTTTGAAAAGTCGCTGCCACGCCATGGCTTGTGCACAATTGCTTTTACCTGGTACTCGTTAACATTTGCAAAGTTACTGGATAATTTAGCTTGCTCTAATTGCGTTAAATAGATGCTGTGCATGTACGTTTGTTGATATTGATTAGATAAACTATTCTCCAATTTATTTGTTTCAGATGTAGCGTATTGAGCTAATAGACTAGTTAATTGTTCGTCTATGTTCTCTAGCCTTGATAACTAACTGCGAAAATACTCAGCATCTAGTTCTTTATCAAATCCGCCAGCTTTAGCCTTGGATTTGAATTCTTTCAACGTCATATGCCAGTCGCGTGTACCAATGGTTGACAGTATCTTGCGAGCATCTTTTATAGTGATTTCTTGATTAGCTGCATATCGTTTAAGCCAATAATCAACTTCTTGCTCCAATACCTGCTCGACTTCTTTTAGCCTAGCCCGCATTGCTGCTTCATATTCAGCAGTATTTTGCAGTTGCTGTTCTTTTTCAAAAAGAAAACGACGTTTCCAATAATCACGATTCCTTTTCTTCGTCATTATCATCACCGCCGTTTAGATTATCAGGGTTACCATACTCATCATTACGATTCTTAAGGTCTTCCTGTTCGTCCTTGAGCTCTTGTTGCCAATCTTCAACAATTGGATTTGCCTTAGCAATTGCTTCTTTACTTGTCCAATTTGCCAACTGAGCAACCACTTGAGCTTTTTCAACGTCATTCTGAATGGCTGTTCTAGTCCAAGTTTGTTCGATTGGTCTGCTATCAGCATCGGACACATTGAGCCAGTTCATAATTGCTCTAACCAATTCTGTTAAGGCATCCCTGAAATAAGCTTCTGTTTTAGCTGCTTTTAACTCTAAATGGGAATACAACATCTTAATTGCCGTACCCGTTGCATTGTTAGTTTTAAAATCAGTTGGGTCAATTCCCTGTGCATGGACAAAGATGTTTGTTTTGGTGGTCTCAAGCATTGAATTACGGGCTTCAGTAGGAATATCAATTGCCATCTGGTCTACTCCAGAGGAATCACCACTGCCCAAATTTGCGATTTTAATTGCCTTATATTTAAGCAGGTCTTTTCTAAATTCATCAATGTCCTGACCACCATAATTTTTCAGGATTAAAAATACCTGCTGAATATCATCTAAATCGTTAACATAGCCATTATAGATTTTGTCATAGACATCTATCAGACCTTTATAGTGGTATAAATCAGGCTGCTTTTCTTTGTTTTTAGGAAAGGCAATAAACGGAATACGACCTAGATTATGATGGTTGACACTCGATGTACCAGTTTCTACGCCTGTCGTTGCATCATAGATTGCAAATCTATCGTCCAACGGTTGAAGGTCAGTAAATTGTTCATCTTTCGATTTAAAAGCTGTAACTGTATCCTTGTCCCAATACTCATGCACCCAATGATACTTGGCTGTATCCTCATTAAGCTCTTTGTATGAGCGTCTAAGCGCAATAAGTTTTCTGTTTAAATCACTTGAGTAAATCGGTGTCACTTGGTCAGGTGGCACAATTGCATATCTGAATTGACCGTCTATATCAATCCAATAGTGCAACCATGCTACACCCGAATTTGCTGCATCCACAACTAATTCATTAAGTCTTAAACCAAAGTTATCTCCTAATGTGTTTTTGATTTGCTGATTTAGTTTATCATCGTCAACATCTATTGTTGGTGGCTTGGTCGCAAGATAGCCTGCTTCCTGGTCAACTAATAACTGATGGAAGTTAGAACTAACTCTGTTATCTGCAGACCTTAGTAGGCTTTTTGCCTTTTTTCCCTCATCATCTTCTTTTGTTTTAGATTCACCATGATTTTTAATAGTAATATCATTCTCATTACGATAGTAATTCTTGGATTTTCTGTACTTCTCATTAAATTTGTTACGAGTTCCCTGCGTACTTTCAAGTAACTTCTTCATTTTTGCTACTTCCATGATTCGAAACCTCCTCTCTGAATTAATCTCTCTAATGCGTATCTGGTTGCATCCATTGTGTGATCATTACCGTCTGGATAACCTGATTTATAGTTACCGTTCAGGTCTAATTCAAACTCGTAGCCTGTGAACTCTCTCCACGCATCAGGACACCTGACTGGATCAATGACAATTTCTCGTAAATCTTCAAGCCACTTATAGCCATGGTCACGAGAACCTGGCCCTTTACGAGCACCATAGATGTTCAAGCCTAAATCACGATATTACGCAATTGTTCCAGGTGAAGCTGAATCAGCTGTCACTGGTTCGTTAAGTGGATTGCGTTGCTTAATCATTTCAACAGCATCACGGTTCTTTAAGCCGACAAGTTCAAACTCATCAAAAATAAAAATGCGACGTCTAGCCGCATCCCAATAGATTTTTACATACGCAGTCGGATCATGAGCGAAACCGAAGTCCAATCCGTGATAAACCTTGTCAAAAGTAGCAATCTCATCATCAGTAATAGCTCGTGTTGTGATATTGTTGAACACTTCCGCACCAGTACCGGTTACTTCGCCTAGATATTCGTGACGATAGGCTTTCTCGTTATCCTTTTTAAGTTGCTCCGCGTCTGCCAGGAACTCAATACCAAGCCATGACTTTGGAACTGAACGATAATCTGATAAGTTAACCAACGTGTCATCACGCATCTGCTCACTATCTACTGCCTGATTTACCCAGTTAGATTGCCTAGCTGGTGGATTGTAAGAGTAAAACGTTATGATACCTGAGCCACCACGGCCAAGAGATTGATTAATTGAACGTATCTCTTCCATACCCTTAAATTCTGTTACCTCTTCAAAGTGCTTAAACTTGGTGTAACCCTGTCTAAAGGTTTGTGACTTAATCTTGCGTGGATCGTCTGCGCCCTTGAATCTAATTTGTTGTCCCGTTGGCTTAAATGTTAACTGCATCGGGCTAACGGACGACTGCCAGTATTCATCAGCGTGTAATAAGTCTATTGCCCACAGATACTGCTCAAATACTGAGTCACGCAACGTGTTTGCAACTTTACGCAAAACAATCGCATTAGCATTCTTATCTTGCATAACTCCTAAGACAATCATAATTGAAATAAAAGAGGACTTGGTGCTTCCACGTCCTCCTTTGAGCCAATAGTTAGCATGTTGTTTGTTATGGATATCCCAAAACAGTTTATAAAATGCAGGCGATATATTCTGTTTAAGACTTACTTGCATCTTTGTCCTCCTTTGGAATATCAAAATTGATGTTTACTGAAGTATCGCTGTCATCTGATGTTAACTGCTCAGCCTGATATTCAGCAATTGTTGCATCAGCTTTAATTTTACGTAATTGTGCTTTAGCCAATGGATCAACTGGATATCTTTTAAGCAGTTTTTTTGCAGCTGTTATCCTATCTTTAGCCGACACTTCAACATTTCTATAAAGTCCTTTAGCAGTTACTACAGTCTCTGTTTGCTCACCTCGCATAACTGACGTGAGATACTCCAAAGTCTCTTGAGCAGTTGCTAATTTAGCCGATTCAAGCTGTTTTAACCGCTTTTCAATATAAGCTTTCACGTTAGCATTTGTTAGCAGCCGACTAGCATTAGCTCTAGCAGTTTCATTACTTCTAACTTTATAACCAGCATTAACATATGCTGCTGTAGCATTACCGCTTTTTATATAATTATCAGCAAACTTGCGTTGCTTGCCTCTTAATTCACTCACATCATTTCACCACCTCCTAAGTTTGGGTAAATAAAAAAGCGAACTCTACATTCGCCTATTTTTAATCAGCACAAAAAGCCTTTAATCCAAGGGATGTATTTCGTGATAACTATCAGCAATAACTCGGATAATTATAGAGAAAAAGAAACCACCGACCTTGCAAATTGCCCAGAGATTAAATACTGCAACCGTGAACGGCCACACGCTATTCGATAAAGCATTCCAAATATTGTTAAACATTGTTTCTAACTTCCTTTCGAATACAAATATAAATCTTAGACAAAAAGCAATCAGCACCCAATTAAATTAGAACAAACAAAAAGACACATCTATGTCTGTTTTATCGACATTTATGTGTCTTTGTTTAATCTTCAATCATACCTGGATATTCATAATTAGTTTTTAGCAACAATTTCCTTATGCTTCCATAATTATGTTGTGCGGCTACTTTTTTATGCTCAAAAAATCCAACTTACTTATTCACCAACGTAATGCCGTCCTCAGTTTTATCACTGTTTGCACTGTTGAATAAAAAATAACTACAATAGAAAGAAGATAGTCACTTTTTAAACTCGGATTTTTAAAATATAACACTGTAACACAAATAGATGCAAAACTACAAATAAAATTTGTAATTATCATATTTTTATCAAATTCTAAAGGAATAAGAAATACAATCCCAATCGCAAAAATAATTACCACATATGCTACAAGAAGACGGTAGGCAGAATTAAATTCATTAACAGTATTTTTTATTTTTTTATACTTCTTAGGTTGACTTTTTTCAAACTGATTCAAGCTATATTGGCGCTCATTTGTAGCTACTTTTTCAAGATTACCATTTTTTATAGTAAGAACAATTTCTTTTTTTTGTATATTGTACCTTAATAAAGTTATCCTAGGACTATAAAAATGTATACTTAATTGTCCTCCATCAAAGGGTATTCCTTTGTCTAAAATTAAGATTGGTATCATCATAAATATAGCAAAAAATATAATCAAAGAAAACATATGGACAATCCATTCTTTTGACCCGTTCATAAAGTAATACCTCCGAGTAGAAATAATTTTTTTGTAAAGCTTATTTTATATGCAAATATAAGAACTTTCAAATAAAAGGATTAGTCCACTAAATAATATACTTTGACTTCCGTATTGAATTACACGTTATAGCAACGATAGGAATCGAACCTATCGTTACTTTAGCATACACACAATCAAGAATATCTTTTATTCTCGATGGTATAAATATAACACTTGCTAAGTCCGACCTTTCCCCGATTTTGACCCGAAATCGACCCGATTTTTAAATACCTTGAGTTCTGGAATTTTCACATTATAAATTAGTTTCCAAGTATCGATTGTGTCTGCGAATTGACACAAAGCATATCTCTTTAGGTCGCCATACCTTGAGTCACTATACTGAACTTTTGCAGCCACTTGCCAGTCACTAAGCTCATCTATGTATAATGATTTTAGAATTGTTCTAAATGGTTGCTTTGAACTATCAGCACATTGATCAATGGCATGATACACTGCTTGGCATTTATCCTGTGCTTCAAATATTGTTGCCATTTTTGCTTCGGCAGAATTACCACTATGACTCATAATTCCAGTAGGATCAAGCTGTGGACTGCTTAGATCAGTACGATGATAGCCTGCTCTGCTTAGATAGTGTTCGAAATTATATTTAAAAAAGTCGCGCACCTTTTGAGCAGTTAATTTTTGATCAATATCAATTGGTAAATCAACGTTTTCTTCCACAGCTCTTTCCTTTCTTACTTAGTAAAAATTTCAGTATTATTTCCCCTAATCATGAATTTGTCACCTTCACTCAAATCACACCAGTGATATCTTTTTGTAGCAAATTGCTGATTAGTTTTACGATTAACTTCGATTGCGTTTCTTGCTTTAATTCCCCAATACAATAGATTTTGTAAACTAGAAATATAGATGCCTTTGTAAATGCCAATATAAGGATCTTTAGTTTTTAATCCAAAGTTATGCAAAATATTGCTAATAGTTTGATTTGAGCGCTTGGTCATATAATTAATTTCATTAATAGAGTAACCTTTTCTATTTAATTCAATAATTTCATCATCATAGTAATGAGGAACATAATGTCGTCTGTAAATTTTGCGGTGATTTGTATGTTTTATATTTTTAATGCCGATTTTTTTGTGTAATTCAATCAACAAAGGATCACTGTCAGGAACATTTATCATTGTTCCATACTTATTTTCCAACTGATGAATTAAATCATAAGGGATATCCATATCCTACTAATCCTCCTTCCACAATCATTCGAGCATCTGTACTGCGAGCAATTCCATGTATCACATTGTGTGATAATAGAAATTCATGAAATCTAATCTGATCGTCTCTAGGTTTACCAGTTTCAGACTTTACTTCTATATAAAATACTTGATTGTCAACCCATCTAAAACCATATAGATCTGGATGTCCTTTAGGTAGTCCAGTATCAAACCACCTTCCATTCTGCATCTGCACTTTACCTACATTAGCCCTAAACACAGTACAATGATGCATTGATAATTCACGCATAATCTGTTTTTGAATTTCATGCTCAGACATAATTCGTTAGCTCTGTATTTTGATAAATGTTACCTACAATTTCAGGATTCTTATAATAAGCATCCTTACTAAACACATATATGCTTAATGGTATTCTTGCGGGTAAAATCATAAATCCTCCCCATGTAGCTAAATATTTAACTTCAACATATTTTTCTTCATCATAATTAGCTGCTGAAGTTAATTTTAGAATATCGCCTTCATAAATTTCTTTACTATTGACATCTCTAAGACCAGTAGATTGCATAATAACTGGATTGTCTGTATATGTTTGTCCTGGACGTAAATCTAAAACTTCAACATCGCTCATAGTTTTAGCTTGTTTATCCCATTTTCTAAACTTTAAATTATTATCCATATTTACCACCGTTTTAATCTGCAATCCTAACAGATAAAATGTTGTTTACATTTAGTAGAACTCTACCTAGTTGAGTATCTGTTAATTCGATAAAAGATTGAGTTAGCATCTGTAAATCATCTCTTACTTTGTAGTAATCTTCCTTAACATCATATTGAGTTCTACTGTCATTCATTTTTATAGTTGTCATTATTTGACTCCTTTCATTTGGTAATTTTAGAAAATATTGGTTTGACATATTGAAGTTTTGTTTCTTTTTGATTGCTATAATTAAATCATCTTAATCAAGGAGGTGAACATAATGAAAGTTTATATATATCATACAAATAAGGAACTAACTCGCGTTTCGAACCTTAAAAAGCTTTGCTATTGGAAAGATAGAAGCCTTACCGAGGTGTCTGTAGATAATATTGATCAATTTCTTCTAGACCAAGTTAGCGACCACAGGTCTATTACATTTGTTGGTGACTCAATTGTTACTATTCCAAAGGAAAATATAGAAAGCTTAGTTTTTACTAAATAGCTCATATTCTATATATTGCTTTGTATAATTCTGTGACTGCAGAAATATACTCAGGACTATTATTTGCAATTGCTAATAGTTCTTTTAAGTAATTTCTAGCCATTTTATCTAAAGAGTAATCATCTATTGATTGCTCTTTTTTATTATCAATGTTTTTAACTTCCATTTCTTTTCTCCTTGCCATCAATATCTATATTTAATGTTCAAAAATTTCATCATAAGATGTCCAATAATCTTTACCTAAATCAATTTTCATTTCCAAAGTTGTTTTAATAAAATTAATGTCTGCTTCTAGAACTTTGAAATTTATTTTCTTATTAATCCAATTTCCATAGGCTTTTATATGAGCTGAATTTTTTGAAGCTTCTACAATTTCTTCAACATATTTTGGCTTGCCAATGTAATAGCAAACTGTTTTATCGATTTTAAATCTAATATGTTGATATTTATCGTGCTTTGACCCCATCACATTAGGATTTTTACCTAAAATTCCTTCTAAAACTTCCATTTTTATTTACCTTTCAGGTTACAGTCGGTTACAGTAACTGTAACCTGTCTTATCCTTACTCTCACAATGGGTTTACTCATTAAAAACTCTCGGTTACAGTAAAATCGAGAAAAAACTTTAAATGGCTCTATAGGGAACCTATAAAATATAAATAAAAAGTTT
Source organism: Lactobacillus sp. ESL0228 (assembly GCF_003692825.1). NCBI lineage: Bacteria > Bacillati > Bacillota > Bacilli > Lactobacillales > Lactobacillaceae > Lactobacillus > Lactobacillus sp. ESL0228. The sequence goes on along the minus strand of NZ_REHJ01000007.1, from coordinate 101,533 downwards.
TATTAATATTTACTGTTTTACTGTAACCATCACTCCTAGCCTTTACTCTCCCAACGTTTTTCACGGTTACAGTAACCGTAACCTTACCGTAACCTACTGTAACTTTTTAAAACCTCTAACTGCCTTGCCTTCTACTTTTACTACAGCACTATTATTAAAACCTAAATGCTCCATATAATACCTAATATCACGTGTCTGCTTACTGTTTTTGGACAGTGCATTGTAGTCTTGGAATAGCGCAAAAGATAAATCGCGATTAGAAATGAAATCTTGATCTTTAAATTTATTTTCCAAAACGTCCATCAAGTTATCTTCTAATCCTGATGTATAACGGAATTCTTCTCTATTTTGCTTTAATAATTCTTCTTGCTTAGGTGTAAATTTAAATGGATCTTTCGCATTTTTGAATAACCACACTACTTCGCCCCACAGCTGCTGCACCACATCCTCGGTTAAGTCGGTCACAGGATTTTTTGTTTGATTTTCCGGATGCGCATAAATCGACAAGAATCTTCTGTCACCTGAACGGTCTTTTAAATGTCGCACTTCATTTGTCGTTCGAGCAATTACAAATTTTTTCTTAAAATGAATAGGCTTGTGTCCATAAGGCTTACGATATTCAAAATCTTGCATTGTAATGAATTTTTTTGTTTCTTCAAAACTAGCATCATTACTAGCCATCATTTCATCATCGTTTACAATCAGAGCATTGCGCATAACATCAAAATCATCTTTCTTGGTGAAAGTATTGAATTGGTCAGTATAAAGTCCCAGTGGAGCAATATTTTTTAAACATGATGTCTTACCAACGCCTTGACCACCGACTAAATCCAAAACATAGTCGAATTTAGTTTCGGGATTATACACTTTTGCAACTGCACCCATGAACCACGTTCGTGTAATTAAAGTTGTAGTAGCATTCTTCGGTGCACCAAGATATTCAGGAAAGAAATTATCCAATCTTCTCTTTTTGTCCCAATGTTTATATGCATTATCCATATAATCAATCACTGGATTGTAGGAATTCATATACGCAACATTATCAACTGCTTGCTCAATAATTACATTTTTAAAATTAGCGTGGTCATAGCTCGCCTGAGACTCAATATATAATTCAATTGAGTTAGTAACCCGGTCGGTATATTGACCTTTACTAATTAAGACAGTGCCGATATTCTTAATTTCCAAGTTGATTTCTTTTACAACATCAATTTCTTGCGTAAATTCATTTAGCCGAAACAGATTCTTGAGATTGGGGTCATGTAATAAAATCATTACTACGTTTTTAACGCTGGTCGTCTTAACCGAGCCATTATTTTGACGGTCAAGCGTAATATTTGATTTACGCAGTTTCTCAGCGTTCTTCTCGTCAATATTAATAACGTCACTCATTCAATCCCCCTTCTCTGCATCTCTTTTTCAATCATTGAATTAACGGTTCGCTCCACTTCATTCAGTGGCAAACTATCCGCTGTATTGGTATTTGCAATAATTGCTAATTTAGCTACTGCATCTGGATCAACGCTACGATATAACAGACCACCGACAAAACTAGCTAACGATTTATTGCGTTGCCCATCGTCACCTAAACCATTGGCAATTTTCTCAAACAATTCAGTAGTTTGTGTCTTAGCAGATGTTTTATAACTGAGGATTGTCCGTTTTTCAGGTTTAGCCTTTTCTTTAATTAGATCAAGCAGCCCTTGCGGGGCTGGACGAATAATTTCGTGATTAAGCCATTTATAGTGCTTACCGTTTATCTGGCTAGGTGCTACTACTACATAATTGTTATCGTGGGCTTTTAAATCAACACCAGGCAAGAAACCAATATTTTGAGTGATTTTTTCATTGCTAGGTTTTTGGAAGAAAAAGTGATAACCGTTATGTGCAGTTTTTTCGGTTAAGGTACCCTTAAACCATTCAGGATGATTGAGTTCTTTAATTGAGTCCATCCCATCAACATTGCCGTGACGGTCTACGTCAATTACGAAAAATTTATCAGTTTTAAGTGCAATGTTAGCTAACGGATATCGTTGCCACACCTGTTTAATTTCATCAACAGAAAGCGGTGGTTTACCGGCAAATTTAATTAAAGGTCGCTTGTTTTGTCCAATTGGGATTACAGAAAATCCATGTGATGCGTAGTTAACTGCATAATTGACTAGATTTTCTAAAGCCATGGCTTTTCGGTTTCTTTTAACTTAGTTATTTTCATTTCCTTTTCTCCTAATAATTAAAATGGTAAGTCACTGTCGTTAACTTCTACTGTATCTCCTGAAGCTGCAAATGGATCTTCAGCTTTTGCAATCTTAGGTTGTTCATGCTTCTTGAATTCGTAATTTCTGAATGGGAATTGCGGATTCTTTTTATTTGGCGTAGTTTCAATTGTCATTTCTAAAACTCGACCTTCAGCTGGTTTGAAAGCATCAACCAATGCTTCATAAGCTTCAGATTCGTTTTCAAAGTTAAAACATGAATCAGGGATTGGATTGTTTAACATTTCGCCAATGACTTGAATCATTGAAATGTTCTTTGCAAGTACAAATGATGGCATTGGCTCTCCATTAGACTTAGTTTGTGCTAATGATGGAAAAATTGATTCTTGCTTACCTTCCTGCTCACCCTGCACTACTGTGAAAGCAAGCATTAAGAAATCCCGGTCACCTTTAGCATTGTGGTTAACATTGTCAAACGACATTAGATATGTACCATCAGGGATTCGCTCGTAGGGATTGTATTCCTTGCCTTCTTTTGGGTCGAATCCATTTTTCTTCAAATCGTTCATTGCATCTAATAAGCTCATTATTTAGTCTCCTCACTATTTAATAAATTATCGTTTTCGTAAAATTGCCATTCGTCACTTTTATATTTATCTAATTTTTTAAGTTTATTCACCCAGTCCTTAGCTATGTCATAATCCTCAAATGAGTAACCATTACTTTTTCGTTTTAGGAATACGGCTTCTAAAGTATCTGAAATAATGTGTCTTCTGATCTCACTTAACCAACCTTTTTTTGATGCGTTATATACCTTTACAGACATTTATTTAGTCTCCTCCTTAAAAATTCCGTTGCATGTTTCTAGCAATTGTAAAATTCGTTTATCAGTAATATTCTTCTTTTCGTATTGTGTTCTTAAGCTCTCTGAAATACGAAGCATTAACACCGTCACCGACTTTTTTAGTTCTAATTTCAACGTCACAATTTCCGTTTACAATATTGAAGTATTTAGTCTTAAGCGAAGGGTGGTAAGTAGTCGCACCTGTATTTTCATCTGTGATTGAGATCTCTCGGCTGATATAAATGATGTTCATTGGCAATGCTTTTAAGTCCATCACTAACTGTTGCAGTGCGGTGTTGAATAATGCGTATCCTTTTCCGTAAGGGATATCCCCTAATGACTTAACGCCATTGTCCCAACAGATTGCCTGCTCTAGCATGACGATAATGTCATCAATTACATCTACCACTACGGTTTTAAAAGAATCTTCACCTTGAGCCTGATTTTGCAAAGCTAAGATAATATCATCCATTTGTTTGGTTACTAGTTGCGTAGGATTGTCGTTCTTATCTCTTAAATTTCTGATTTGGAATCCAGGTGCAGTTCCCTGTTCGCTATTGCCATCAGTATTGAGCACTATTGGATTTGGAAAAAAGCTAGCAAAGTAGCTCTTACCACTCATGGGAGCGCCCCAGATGAAAAAGTTATGCGGCTGCGCCTTTGGTTCTAATTTTGTAGGTTTTGGTAAATCTATCATTTGATTAATCCTTTCATTTTTTCTGATTCAAAAATCAACATTTCGATAAAGGTATCTATTAAATTTTTTCTTTTTAAGACTTTGTTATAGTCACCTTCTGCAACTGCAATTGAAATTTCAATTGCTTGCCTATCTAAGAAACTCATTTCTTAATCATTCCTCTCATTTTAAGTTGGTAATAAACCCACCCTTGCTTGTAGCCATGCAATTTTGCATAAGCATTAAGTTCGGCAGGCGAGGTTAACTCATTAACTTTCATGTTTGCGACTTTTTTCATTAAGTCGTTCTGTACTATTTCTGCTATTAATTTCTTGCGATTTTTCGCTTCAACTAAATCAACATCTTTAACCTGTTTTGCTTCATGAACTTTAATTGGCTTACCACATAATGGACACTTGCCTTCTTTAACTTCACTAGCTTTGACAACTGCAAAGCAGTAATCACAGGTAATAATTGCCATGCCTGGTTCAGTATTTATTTTCGCAACTGACTTCGTACCGCTGACTACCGCATGTTTCCAATCACGGTCATCGTCTGGATAGCCAAATTTCTGAACGTTATTAGCATGGTCAATAATTATTGCAGTTTTGCCTGGTCTAGGATTTAGGCAGCGCATTGAAAACTGTAAATACAATGCTAGTGACATGGTAGGTCTCGCCATGATTACACAGTCAACATTGGGTAAATCGACCCCTTCAGTAAATAAATTGACGTCAACCAGTATTTTTAGTTTTTGATTTTTAAAATCACTAACAATTTTGTCCCTTTCGACTGCCGGTGTTTTACCGTCAACTTCTTTTGCTTCAATTCCTGCATCACTAAATTCTTGAGCTACCCTTTTTGCTGATTCGATGGAATAGGTGTAAACAACTACTTGCATCCCATCAGCAATGCGTTGATATTGCTTAACGACATGTCCAAAGATCTTATTACTCATAGCTTCATCCATTGATTTATTGGTGTAATCGCCAGTCGAACTGCGTTTCAGCAATTTACTATTAAAATCATTTGGTGGTTGAAAGTATCTAAACGGAGCTAAAAAGCCTTCATTGGTTAACTCTTTAATTGATTTTCCGACAATAATATCGTCTGCTATTTGGTCTAATTGTTTCTGACCAGTTCGCCTTGGAGTAGCTGTAAAAATCAATACATAGGCATTTTTAAACTTCTCTAGTATTTTCTGATAGCTTTTTGCTAGAGCGTGGTGACCTTCGTCAATCAATATCAGCTGTGGTTCAGGCAATTTATCAACTCTTCGGCAAAGTGTCTGTACCAAACCCATTGTTGCTAAGTTAGGATTAACACCTTGAGCTTTAAAAGTAGCCTTAGCTTGATCCAGTACCTCTTTACGATGTATCACGAACATAACTTGATTGTTTTTATCAGTTGTTCTTCTAGCAATTTCTGCCATTACTATTGTCTTACCAGTTCTAGGCGGTGACTGGACAATAATGTGATGATGACCATTCTGCATAGATTTAGTTATGCGCTGAATTAAATCGCTTTGATATGATCTTAATTCGTACATATTTATAGTTTTTCGTAGGCTTGCAATAAGTTATTAGTGATTCCTTCAGCATCAGGAATGGTTTCATCCACAACACATTTAAAATTATTCAAAAATCCAGAAGTTATTTGGTCATCAGCCATGTGTATTGATTTGCGATAAACCATTTGAAATTTATCTTTTGAATCATAACCGAGCAAACTCAAAATTTGGCTTAAAATGTCAATGACTATAAATGGTTTGAATTCATCGTCAATCTCTTCATCTCCATAAGTTAAGGTGATTTTTGGAAAACAGAAAAATATTGTTAATTCAATTAGTTTTTCTAACAGCTCCGTATCAATCTCACCTTTGATGTATGAAACAGATACTTCAAAGTAGTCTGCTAATTTCTGCCAAACTTTATCATTAGGATTTCTTTTTTCGCTCTCATATTGGCTAATAGCTTGATGAGTAAGTCCTATTGCTTTAGCTAGATCACCTTGGCTTACTTTCTTTATTTGACGCAACTCTTTAATTCGATTCTTCATGATTAATCTCCTGACTTTGTGCTTCGTCATAAACCATCTTTTTAGCTTCATCAAACATTGATCTAATAACTGATTGAAATTGTTCAGAAGCTGTACCTTGATATGAGCGTGGTAAATCAGGACGACTCTTATTTAGGTAATTGATCGCACCTTTGTAAGTTTTCTGTTTTAAGGCTTCATTCTTAAGATTCGTTGTCCATAAATCGATGCCTTTCAAAACTTCACTTTGCCACTCGATAAAGTCATTCATTTTTCACACCTCTTTCGTTACCGTCAAAGTAATTTGCAGCCAAGTCATACCATTCTTCAGCATCAGGATCATTCCACCAGTCTGCAAAATCATTTAACATATCTTCAAATGTTTGATGTCCAAGTGGCTGTCCTAGGTAATATCCCAAACGCTCTGTATATTTTTTTAAGTTATTCATGTTCCATGCTTGAATAACAACAAAGTCCCTTGCGCTGCTATAGTCATTACCATTTTCACCATAGGTGGCTAGTCCACCATCTGCTTCTGTACCTATACACTTCATTTGTGCTATAATCTCCTTAGATTTCATTTATAATTTAGTCCGATTGCCGTCGGGCTTTTTTATGTTCCTGGCAATCTCTCTGGCAGGCTTAAAACGATAATCGTTAATACCAGTCCAGCAATTGCTACTATTAATGAGAGCATCAGCGAGCTTTTGCTGGTTAGTTCGATATCTGTGTATTCGTCTAAAATGTACTGCCATTTAGTTAATATCCTTTCAATCATAGTTCTTTAGCCTCCCAGTCAATTTGATGACGATGCTCTTCCATCCACTTGGCTGCATCATGTTCATGGATTCTGAACGCCGTACCTTTTCCAGGATAGATATTTTCAACCCAATCAGGCTTAAATTCGTAAAATATATATTGCTTAATCCAATTGGGTGTTTTCTTAACATATTTTTGATTGAATTCTTTAATTCCAATCACTTTACCAATTGTTTCTTCTTTAAGCCTGGTTTTAACTTTTTCTAAAACCCGCTCAGTAATTACATCAGAGATTTTCTCCAACTCTTCATTTTCAAGTTTTACATCCATTATTTACCTTTCTTAAAAAAGTTCCTTTTGCCCTTTAATTAATACTCAAATATCCATTCCAAAAATTTTGTAAATCTTTTTCCTTATTTCTACATCTTTAGGTGTAGTACCACCGTGGATTGCAGAACTAACTGTTGGACGATTTAAGTTCAATAATTCAGCTAAACTTGTTGTTGTGTACCCCCTTTTATCCATTTCAAATTTAATTTCAGCAAAAATCTTCCGTTTAGCATTAGCTAAAACTTCTTCGGTTGGCATTAGCTCACTTCCTTTCTGTAAATAAATGTGTCAATAATTTTGTCAATAATTACTTAATTTTGTTGACAGATATTAGGAAATATCCTAATATAAGAGCATAGTAAATAAAGCAATTGAACGGTACCCCCATACGTATTCAATACTCTTTTTTGTTTACTTAAAAGTGTAAGTAATTTTGTTGACAATTTAATATTACGAATATTTCCTAATAATGCCAAGTATTAATTTAGGAAATATCCTAATATTTTTTATTTAGGACGGGAGAGCCCTTGAAATGAATACTTTTGAGAGAGTTAAGCAACTATGTGCTCAACGGCATTTAACACTTGCTCAAGTTAATGACAGAGCAGGAATGGGAAAAAACTCTATATATAGTTGGAAAACTAGTAAACCAGGTATGGAAAATCTTCAAAAAGTTGCTAAAGTACTGCATACTTCAGCGGATTATCTATTGGGCAATACTAACGATTCATCTCCTGTACACCAAGACAATGAACACCCCTATGTAGACATTACTGACGATGAAACCATTTATTCATATCGTGGTAAACCAGTTCCTAAGGAGTATCTTGATGTTATACGTAATTTAATGGATAGTGATATAAGAAAGGGTAAAGATAGATAATGGATGAATTAATCACCTACCTCCTCCACTTTGCTTTTGATAAGGGAGTTAGTTGTGCATTAATCTGGAAAAATAAGGATTACCAATCTGTTGCGTTGCCTAAAGAGAAATTAATTGTTATTAACCAAAATTGTAGAAATAAGCAAGAATTACCCTTCATAATTGGACACGAAATAGGTCATATTATGAACGGAGATGCTAACGCAGCATTCTACTGTGGAAAGCCTATTAACTCTGAAGAGCGCTTAGCGGATTTATATTCTTTAAATCTCATATTTGATTATGCTTCAAATCAGTTTGATGTTTTTGAAGAACCAATTCAGTTTATTTATGAGTACGGCATCCCTATTAGGATGCTTGATGATGCAACTAAGTTATATAAGAAGAAAAGCAATCTCTGCTTTTAAATTGTCCACCACACCAGTGACATTAAACCTAAGGCATATTTTTGAAGGGAAATACAATTATGAAGTTTAAAAAAGTGTTATCAGTTGTTGGAGTTGGTCTATTTGCTGCATTGGCTGCTCTTCCAACTCTTCAAGTAGTAAGTCAAGCAGCAATGAAACTAAAACTACTCAACCAAAAAAGAAAAAGACTGAGCAAAAAAATAAGTTCAGAAAAAACTATGACAAAATCAAAGTTGGAGATATTGCTCAACAAGGGGCCGGTGGTACATCAATTGATGAAGTTACTACCCTATTGGGTCAACCTACCTCAACTAGCACAGCAAAAGTAAGTGGCTTTAAGGTTAAATCATATAATTGGACTAAATCAGATACAAGTATCTTAGTTCAATTTTTCCATAAAAAAGCTATTACAAAAACTATTTCAGGATTTAAATGGGATAGAACAAGCAAAAAGTTAGACCTTAAAGCATTCAATAAAGTTAAAGATGATAGTTCTTATGAAAGCTTAGTAAAGTCTTTCGGTGAACCAGATGGCTTAAACGAAAATGTTATCATGGGACAAACTAATGTCACTGCTGTTTACATGACTGGCATTAAAGGCAAGGAAGGCGCAAATGCTACTTTTGTTTTTGATAACAATAAGTTAACATCAAAAGCACAGACAGATTTAAAATAATACAAAAAATAAAAGACGATTATTACAACCATATAAAAGCCGTTACTGGAAAACCATTTACTGAAGATACTTTACATTAAAAAAATCGATTAATAGCATGTCTTTAAAACTAAGTGTTTATAAATGATTAAATATTATATATTAATATAATAAGTTAATTATGAGCGGTTATGATCTAAAAAAATCACAAAGTGTGAATTACAAAGAAGATAAATTATTACCGTATATTAGGTAATAGGAGATTTTAGTGAATTACAAAGAAGATAAAAAAATATTTTATTAGAGGCTAAAAAATAGTAAAATATAAACCTTATAAAGAACTAGAACTATTTATATCTGAAAATGAAGAATCAGAATTAATTGAATACAAAACAAATTTAAATGATGGGCACTTAATCGGAAAGTATATATCCGCTTTAGCAAACGCATCTCTTATTGCACATGAGCACTTTTCATATCTTATATGGGGAATAGAAGATAAAACTAAAAAGCCGGTCGGTACATCTTTTGATCCTGAAAAAGAAAGAGTAAAGAGTATTAAGGGAAAGAAAACAAAAGGAATGCCTTTAATAACTTTTCTAGAAAAAATGATTGACCCAAGATTGCAGCTTAGATGGGAGTACTTTAAAACAGAATCAGATTTAGTCATTATATCTTTGATTATTGATACTAGATTTGTAAGTAGACCTGTTAAGTTTTTAGATGACCGTTATGTTCGCAGTGGTTCTTCTCTCTGCTCACTAGCTGCTTTTCCAGAAAAAGAACGAGAATTATGGAGATCTTTTGATTCAAATAAATTTGAGCTTCAATTTGCCAAGCAGGATTTACGAATAGAAGAAATTGGTCAATTAATTGACATAAACTTTTATAAAGAAAAGTGCTTATCAATTGATGCGAGTTCTGACGAAACTATTAGATCGTTAATCACTGACAAAATAATTGTTCCCTCTGGTGAAAACTTCAATATAACTAATTTAGGTGCATATACTTTGGCATTTGATTTAAATAAGTTCCCTACTGTTTTATCTAGAACAATTCAAATAACTCGCTATGATGGCAATAGAGCAATAGATAATGCAATCTTTGATCAAAGTGGTACGAGAGGTATCGCAATATCTTTTGAAAACATTATTAAAAATATATTGCGTCTTATTCCTTATAATGAGGATTATAAGGATGGTATAAGGCAAGATATTCCTGTATTCCCAGAAATATCTATACGAGAATTAGTTGCAAACGCTTTAGTCCATCAAGATTTCACACTTCATGGTTCAAGACCCCTTATTGAAATATTCAATAAAAGAATTGAAATATCAAATCCTGGTATACCAATTATTCCTATACCGCGATTTTTAGATTTTAAGCCTCAATCGAGAAATGAAGAACTAGCAAACTTGCTCGGTAAATTTCATATTGTTGAATCTAGAGGAACAGGAATAGATAAAGTTATCGATTCACTTGAGGAAGCTGGATTGCCTGCACCAGATATTTCTGAGCAGGATAAACTATCAACAGTTATTAAACTTAAAACTAAAACTCCGTATAATGAATTAACTAGCACAGAGAAAATAAATGTTATATATTGGCATGCGTGTTTAAATGAAGTTGAGGGTAAAAAAATCACCAATTCTTCAATACGAGAGCGATTCTGCTTAAATAAAAATAAAGGCAATGAAATTTCTAAATTAATAAACCAAGCCATTGCAGAAGAACTTATAAGAATATACGATCCAAAAGCTGGGCCAAAATCAAGACAATATATACCCTTCTGGGCAAATGGACTAGGATAACAAAAAAATCGATTAAGAACTCCGCTACCAAACATTGTTCTTAATCGATTCTCATAATCTGCGCTATTAGTGCGCTCAAATTTTATTTTAGCATAATGGAGGTGCTTTTAAAATGGCGATATATAAGCGTGGTAAAACTTGGACAGTACAGATTTCTTGGTATGTTACTGACCTCGATTTTCCTAATGAAAAAAAGAAAAAGTATAAAACTAAAGGTGGATTTCATACAAAAGCTGAAGCTAAAAAATGGGAAATAGAACAACTTACTGCAAAAAATTCTAATAAACCAACTAATGATAATCCGATATTTGTCGATTACTTTTGGAATTGGGCCACAACCTTTCGACTTCCAGGAGCATCAGATGCGACTAAAAGACGATATACCAGTCAAACGAATATTTTAAGAAAGTACTTTGGGCCAACTAAAATAAATAATATCAATCGCAATGATTATCAAAAATTTATTAATCGCTATGGCGAAGATCATTCCAAAATAACAGTTAAAAAGCTACATGGTGTAATTAAAGCATGTATTTCCGATGCATATGATGAAGGTATTGTGCCACAAAATTTTACTAATAGAATCAACTTAGTTTGGGATGATAAGAAAACACGTCATATCGAATACTTATCGATTGCAGAAATACAAAAATTAATTGAAGTTACCAAAAGTTCGCTATATCATATTTACACAACGCCTTACATGATTTTAACTGCAATTTATACTGGTATGCGCTTGGGAGAAATTATGGCTTTACAATGGGATGATATTGACGAAAATAAACAAACGATTAATATCAATAAATCATATGACTATATCTCGCAGAAAGATAAAGCTCCTAAAAACTCAAGTTCAAAAAGAACAATCTATATTTCCGAATCACTGATTAAAATTCTCAATGAGCTAAAACAAAATGGTCACAAGTTTATCTTTGCTGAAAGTAACAATAAACTGCCAAGTAACAATGCAGTTAATCATGCTCTCAAAAATCGTATGAAAAAAGCAGGAATTAATAAAGAAGGATTCCATTTTCATAGTCTCAGGCATTGCCATGTGGCATATTTGGTAGCACACCATGTCGATTGGTATGAAATTAGCAAACGACTAGGACACTCAAATATAGGCATTACGATGGATACATACTCTTACATGATTGATGAAATGAAAGCCACTCAGCAAAAAATATTAGCTCAAGCATTAGATTCAATGGATAAGCCAAAAAATTGCATTTAGCATAGCTTGGCTAACATTTAGCTAACATTATTAATATAAAGCGCTGATATATTAAGCTTTACAAGTTTTAATTCATGACCCCGGTGAGATTCGAACTCACCTCTACGGTTTAGGAGACCATTGTTCTATCCAGATGAACTACAGGGTCGCATACAAAACTACTTTACCAAATTTTTATGCAAAAGCCAACCCTTTTTCATTAATACTGACGTGTAAAATAAGGGGTAGGATTAGAAGCGTCAGCAATTTTATCTGCTGCAAAAACAAATGGTGTCCAGATTGCTAGAGCAATTAACATATTAATAATCGATAAAACAATTGCACGCCAGTCATAGTTACATGCTAAGAATGGTCCAATAATTGGTGGGACAATTGCAGGAACAGCAACCTGTACTGGATTAACAAGTCCCAATATACTAATCCAATACGCAAATGCAACATTAACAAGTGGCGCAACTATAAACGGTACAAAATATACAGGATTAAGTACAACTGGTAGACCTAAAACAATCGGTTCATTAATATTAAAAATCCCTGGTGCTAAAGCAACTTTGGCGATTGTACGATAGTCACTCCGTTTAGAAAAAAGCAGAATTGCTACAACTAGCATTAGCGTACCACCCGTACCTCCAAACCAAGCAAATACGTCAAATGACCCACGTACCCATAAAAATGGTGCTTCTTTACCATTACGCACTGCTGTGACGTTAATATTCTGTGCGGTCAGCCAAATTGAATCAAGTATTGGTGCCCAAACGCTTAACCCATTGATTCCAAAAAAGCCAAAAACTTGCACCAAAAAAGTAACGAGCATTACCATTACAAATCCTTGACCAAATTTTACTAATGGAGTTTGAATTGAATGGAGAAGCCAATTTCCAAAATAAGTTCCTGTAATTGTCTGAAAAACGAAATTAATTACACCAACTAAAAAAATAGCAATAATTACTGGAATCAGTGAGTCAAATGCTTGCTGCTCGGCTTGCGGTAACGTAGCTGAAATATGTAAAGTTAAACGTGCTTTAAAACACCCTGCAAAAATTGCAACACCCAGGCTTCCAAATAAGATAGCCGTAAAAATACCAGTTGTTGAGAATTGCGAAATATTAAAAGCTTGATGAACTGGAATAACTTTACCATTTACGCTAAGTTTCGTTAAATTAGCAATACTCATTGCAAATGATGATAAAGAAACAATCGCCCCTGCAATCGGATCTACTTCTAAACTTTTAGCTAAATGATATCCTAACGACATGGCTAAAAATAAAGCAAATAATGCAAAGGTTCCTCGCCACACAACATTACAAATCAGCGAAAGTGGTTGCATTATCCAAACAAAGGTCGGCCAATTTAAATTGTTTTTAGCAACGGCAATCAAACTTTTTATTAAAACCGCAATCGAACCGGCAATTGTGATAGGCATAACCGAAATAAAAGCATCCCTTAATGCAACAATCCAGTGAGCCTGTCCCAACTTATTTGCTATTGGTAAAAGATAGTCTTCTAACCATGTTAAAATACGACTCATTCTTGCTCTCTTTTCTTCAAGTAATGTGGGTGATACCCTTTGTTTTTAGTGTGTTTTTTCTTGTTTTTCTTTTTTATCTTAGTTGTTTGCTTATTATCAATTTTAGTTGTCGTTTTTACCAATTGCCGTGGCTTTTTTATTGACAAGCTATTATGTACAAAATATGCACGTTCCAGGTTTACAGAATTACTTAATAATCTTTTCAAATCACGAAAATCATGATCATCGCCCAAACTAACTACGTAGCCAGATGTACCCATTCGACCCGTTCGACCCGCTCGGTGTAAATAAGTATTGGCTTCTCTTGAAATTTCAAAATTAATAACATAACTAACACCACTAATGTCAAGGCCACGTGCCGCCAAATCAGTCGCTAGTAATAATTTGAATTTTCCACTTTTAAAATCCCGCAGGGTTTCCTCACGTCTTTGCTTATTGAATTCATTTGCTAATAATCCAAAACGAGTTTTAGTATGTCCTAATATTCCTGCAAATCGCATCATCGTTTGATTTGAATCAAAAAACAAAATTCCTTTAAAATTATCTAAGCGCAGCAATCGTTGTAAAAAATCAATTTTATGAGTATTATCTACCTGTAAAAAATAATTTTTTACCGTAGTTTTTTGTTGTGATCGAACATCAATAACCAAAAATTTTCGAGCAAATATCTCTTCTGCTTGCTTGGTAATTTCTGACTCAGTTGCTCCAAAAAGTAAAATTTGCGATTCTGGCATCATATTTTGTCCAAGTGAACTAAGTAATTCCATTTTACTGAATTCCAGAATATCGTCTGCTTCATCAATTACTAAAGTTTGAATTTGAGCTAATTTAATCCTCCCACTAGAAAAGAAATCAAAAAATCGACCTGGCGTTGCTACTACCACTTCGGGATGCTTTTTCTTTAAATTGTCTTCCTGACGCTTACGGTTACCTGCTCCAACCAGACTAACGCCTTTAAGGCCGAGAACATGAATAAATGGATTAATTGCATGACGAATTTGTACCGCCAATTCGGTAGTAGGAGCAATAATTATTAAACTATTTGCTTTTCCAATTTGAACTCGTTCTAATGATGGAATTGCGTACGCTAAAGTTTTACCAGTACCAGTTTTAGCAAGTGCAATGCAGCTCGCTCCATTTAAAATGGCCGTTCGGGTTTCTTTTTGAATTAAAGTTGGTTTTTTTAATCCTAATTTATCTAAAGACTCTGTTATTTCTGCTTTCATTATTGTATTAATTGTCCATATTTCTGTTTATATTGCGCTACGGTACCGTTATAAGCAAACATCGTAACGCCATCTTCCAATCCATTAACTGACTGCACATGCCCATCATGGTTGTAACACCAAAAAGCATATTGCAATTTGCTAGGTTCATTAGGTACATCAGCCATAAATAATACATCACTTGCAAAATATTTGTGATATCTTACGCTCAATTTAACCATAACTTTTTTGCCACTCTGCTTTAGCAACTGAGTAAATTGGGCCATTTGCATTAAATAATGCGAATTACGCGACTTGACCGCCGGTACTATTAAAATTGGTAAAGTACCAGTATTTGAACCGACCTTTTTATTAAAATAACGCAAATGTTGTATCGGCGTAGATTCATTGCTATAAGCAATAATTGTTCCAAAAGCTAATTTTGTACCTAAAATCTGGTCACGGTAGGATAAATAATCATCATCAAAGTATGTTCTTCCCTGCGTACTCTTCAAATAAACAAAGGAAACCCCATGATCTTGAACTTCATGCAGATCAATATAACCAAATGTTTGGTCGAGTTCTAAGCCAATTACACTCGAATTAGCATCTGATGGCAGGGTTGTTTGACTACGTAAATTACTTATTCCAAGCCAGAGAAGACCTAGCGCAACCACTAACAGTGTTAAAATCGCAGGTAGCGTATATTTATGATGAAATCTTTTCAACCTTGCGCCTCTTGACTATTATAATTCATTATACCAATAGTCTAATTATACTGGATAAATGCTAATTTTGTTAATTAATACCAAAAAAGACTAACTGGTGAATTAAGATGAACGTGCTTTTACTTACATCTCACATCAGTTAGTCTTTTATAAGTCTGACTGTTATTCTTCTACAGGGTAAACTGGCTGTTGTCCGTTTAATACCCGCTTCATATCAATCATGCTTTGCTCAATCATATTTTTTACCGCCGTTTTCGTGTAATAAGCTGAATGCGGAGTAAATACTACATTTGGCATTTGAGCTAATTCCCGATAATCCTTAGGTAGTTCATCCAATTGATTAAACTTCTTCATCACAATTGCTTCCTCACCAGTCATCACATCAAGAGAAGCGCCGGCAATTTCTTTTTGCTTCAAAGCAGAAATCAAATCTTGAGTATTAACTAACGGTCCCCTAGCTGCATTGATAAGAACAGCGGTATCTTTCATTTGCTTAAATTGCTTGGCACTAATCATATCTACCATCCCTGGTTCAAAGGGCGTATGTAACGTTAAAATATCAGCTTCTCGGATAACGGTATCAAAATCAGTGTAATCAAGAAATGCCTCATTAGCTGGATTCTCGACAATATCATAACCAAGCACTTTAGCACCTAAAGCATGAAAAATTTCGCCAACTGCGCCACCAATGCGTCCTACACCAATAATACCAACAGTTTGATTGTAAATTTCATCACTCATTAAATCTTCTGAACGAATAAAATTAAAATCCACCTGCTCATTTTGTAAAATCTGTCCCCATTTTCTAAGCAAATACATTGCTGAAGTTAACGTGTTTTCAGCTACTGCTCGTGGTGAATAAGCAGGCGTATTTGTCACTAGTAAATGATATTGATGGACGTATTTCCAATTAATAATATTATAGCCAACTGAGCGTAAAGCTATTTGCTTAATACCATAAGAAGCTAATTTACTGTAAACTTCTTCCTCATCAATATCAAAGACTTGCAAAACGCTAATCCCATCAAATCCTTTTGCTAATTCAACAGTCTCAGCATCTAATTTGTCTTTTGTAGTCGTTAATTCATCTTCTGGATGATCGTGGTTCCACTTGTCAACGTAAACCTGTTGCTCAGGCGTCATATTATATAATAAAACTTTCATTAATAAACACTCCTTTTAGTTAAAAACGTCTTTACTTCATTTTAACTAAATTGGCGAAAAATTAAATATTTATTTTATAAACATTTAATTTTTTAAGATAAATAAATTTTGTTCATTTTTAGCCATTGTCACTTTTAAACTTTACGTATCCAAGGAAATCGTGCCTTTGCTTCATCAAGAATTATACCTTGCCCCCAAAATTGACCTATTCCATAAATATGG
The DNA here is from genome assembly GCF_003692825.1 of Lactobacillus sp. ESL0228. Taxonomy (NCBI): domain Bacteria; kingdom Bacillati; phylum Bacillota; class Bacilli; order Lactobacillales; family Lactobacillaceae; genus Lactobacillus; species Lactobacillus sp. ESL0228. Next base: position 84,834 of record NZ_REHJ01000007.1, on the reverse strand, counting down.
AACCAAGCACCAGGACCAACAATTCACATAATTTTCTTAGAACTAATAGTAAAAATTAGTATGCTCGCTGACCTTTCTTATACACTGCCTTGTCTTTTTGAACAACCGCGGTAATTTTTTCCAACGGATTTTCTTTTAAAACCAAAAAATCTGCATATTTACCTGCAGTCAAAGTACCATATTGATCAGTGATCTTCATTAGTTTAGCAGAATTTAAACTGGTCTGTAGTGCCTCAAAATTAGTAAAGCCTTGTTCAACTAACAAAGGCAATTCTTTTGGAGTCATCTTAAAATCATTAAATGGCGTTCCAGCATCCGTTCCCAATGTTATTGGTACGCCAGCATTTTTGGCACGTGTAATATTAGGACGTAAATCACCCCATGCTGCAGAAATTTTAGCCATTTCCCAATCTGGAACTTTTCCAGGCGCATATTCAATAAAAGCCCAAGCTCCAACAATTGTTGGGGTTAAGTATGTTCCTTTTTTAAGCATCAATTCTATTTCTTCATCGTTAACGTAGAATCCGTGCTCAATACTGTCGACGCCAGCCTTTATGGCATTCATAATTCCGGGGTTACCCTCAGCGTGGGCTGCAACGGTAAATCCTTTGTGATGTGCCTCTTCAACAGCGGCATGAATTTCACTTTCACTAAGCTGAGGATCATCCATAAAGTCATTTTCAGTCATTACACCACCGGTTGCCATTACTTTAATTGTTCTGGCACCTTTTTTAATTCCCTGACGAACAGCCTTGCGCATTTCATCAGGAGAATCTACTAAATGACCAAAATTAGGCATATCACCGTGACCACCAGTCATCGAATATGGACGACCCGAAGGTAAAATTTCTGGTACGTTAGCTAATTCTCCCCTCTTTATTAAGTTATTAAGGGCAATATCGATATCATATGTACTTCCACATTCACGAATGTATGTCACCCCTGACTGCAACAATTCATGCAAATGTTTGATTGCTCGCACTGTTGCCTCAACAACGTTTGCTGAACTATCACCATCTGGTGTCTGGGGATCCATAATGATATGAGTATGGCAGTTAATCAAACCTGGAATTACATATTGACCATTTAGGTCAACCGTTTTATCTGCTTGCGGCGTCAAGCCTGTTCCAATTTCAGCAATTTTTCCAGTTTGATCATCGACCACAATGTAACTATCAGTAAATATTTTATTATCTTCACCGTTAAATAAATTTAAATTACTAAAAACCGTTTGTGTCATTTTACAACCCTCCTAATACAAAAAAGCACCCATCCTTAATTCAAGGACGAGTGCTTCGCGTTACCACCTTTAATTTACCCATTATTCACATAATAGGTCTTACTAGCTGTCAAGTAACAGCTTGCAAGGATAACGGATGCAGTTCCGCCACTGGCTAAAACTGTCACCAGCAGTTATCAATTAAAAGTCCATCTTCATTATCCACTACCAACTAACTTTCACCACAATGTCAGTTCTCTTTAATGGAAGTTAAAATAATTACTCTACTTTTTAGATACATAATATTTAATTACTTTTTAATTTATCACTATAAAAAAATCCTGTCAAGAACAATTATTTCATATTAAAACTAACGTTATTTAAGATATACTTTGCCAACTTCTTCATGTGATTTTAACGTTGTTCCTGAGAAAATCTTAAATTCCATATTTGCAACTTTATCATCTGAATTAGTAATTACTGTTATTACAGTGGCGCTTTTACCAGCATGCTTGACCTCATTTAAATCCATCTCTGCTGATTTAGTTTCTAAACCTATAGCATGCTTTGTATTAAAAATCGAAATAATTTTACCCTTTATTGGGCTATTAATATCATTATTAACAGATTCAATTGCAAACCCTTGACACATCATTTGTTTTTGAAAATACTTCATCAACAACTTCACTGATATCTTTAAATTTTCCACTAACTGGTGCTCTTAGTTCAATAAATTTATTATGCTGCGTCGCACTATAGTTAAATCACTTAAATTCATTTACTTTTCCTTTCCAAACAAAAAACGTTACTAACATTAGTAACGTTTTTTCTATTCACTTAATTATATTAATTATTAATTTGCATTATAAAAATTGAGCCATTTGGCACTAGTTCCAGAAACTTCTATAAAGGCAATTCCAACATAGGAATATGTTCCGTCCCATTTATAAGTCAAACCCAAACTAGCAAAAGCCGCTTTGTCATTATGTCCTAAAATCATTTTATTATAATAACTTTTATCATTTTTACAACTATTAAAGATTTGAGTCGCAACATGCTCTGGGTTTCGATCTTTGAAGTTAAATTCCTTAGGGGTAATTTCTCCTACAATGCGACGCCCATAATAATTATCTTCAATCCAAGTATCTGTCATATCCATGCCATTAGCATTCATGGTTGGGAGATATGGCGCTAAAGTAATCTTAGTTGCCCCTGCTAAATCTTGTTCGTACGCCCACATTTTATCTGAGGAGGCACAAATTTTACTTATTAAATTATCTAATTCAGCATTGGTTTTGTATGCAGGTAAGCCCTTTTCTACTCTATAATTTTGAATATCTTGCCACAAATAATTCTTTATCTGGGCTAATTCTTCATCACTAAAATAAATAGTATGATCTTGGTCAGGATATTTAGTATATCCATCCAAAATAGTCTTTATTTCAGCTTGCGTAGGTTTTTCTGGTGGCTCTGGATCATTGATATTCTCCTTAGGAACATTATTATCAATTCCCTTTTCAGTATCACTAGCTAAAATATAGCTGTTGTCGCCGATTTTATAATACTTAGCCCCGTTAATTACCTTACTTCCAGTCACTGTCCTAAAAGTGCCTTTATTCGCTGTAAACACCGTTTTCTTGCCGTTGCTGTCATAGATTCTAGCAGGTTTAATTATCGTTACTTTAAAGTCATCAGTTGTTGAAGAAGTAGCCGAAGTATTTGTATTATCTGGTTTAATAGGCGTTGGATTACTTTCTTCTACAATAAAACTTGCTGTATTTACTTTAATATAGCGCCCGTGACTTAGTTTATAGTATTTCTTACCACGAATAGTCTTCTTGCCATAAGCAGGATAAACATGACCCTTTTTCAAGGTTTTCTTTGTCTTACGCTTGCCACGGCTTGAGTAAACTACTGCATTCTTTGTAAGCTTTACCTTAAAAGCCTTAGCTTTTTTAGCTGCCTGCACTGTCTGCGGTGCATCTGCACCTTGAACATGACCAATTCCAACTGCTCCTACACTTAACAATGCTGCCGAAGCTAAACTAATTAATACTCTCTTCTTCATTACTATTTCCTCGCTTTAACCCAAATTTTAATAGCTATTATATTAAAACACGCTAAAACTTATATTCATTTGCTAATTTAGGATATTTGTAAAAATTTCCATCAATCTACAAACAGCACCCTTAGGATTACTTTTACCAATTTCCCATGACTCTACTGTTCGTTGCGAAACTTCCATAATCTTAGCTAATTCTACTTGAGTTACGTTTAATTTTTTTCGCAAAACCTTAATGTCTGCAGGTGTATATTTAGGTGTTAAATCTATTGATCTAACATGAAGTTCCATTGGAACATCTTTACCATCTAAATAATCATTTAGTTCATTAAGGCTTTTAGTTAATGTAGAATCTTTCATTGCTGTTTGTCCTAAACAAAAATCAAGAATAACGATTAGCTACTGACAGAATATAAATTGTATTGTCCTCTATACGATAGACTAATCTATACTCTTGCGTAATTCTGCGTGACCATACATTCTTACTAGTTATATACTTCAATCGTTCAGGTTTACCTATTCCTGTATAATGATGGCGGTCAATATCAGTACTTAATCTATTAATTTTTCTAATCATTACCTTATCGTTTAATTTGTGCCAATAAAGATAATCATCCCACCCCTTATCTGCCCATGCTTTAATCATCGATTAACTCATGTTGCTGGGTCTTACCCTCATCAATTTGCATATTACCCTCATTGATTTTTTTTACCAAATCAGGATTGCCAAGTATAATAAGATTTTCAATTAAATTGTCATAGTCTCTTTGAGAGATAACGACAGCTGATTCTGACCCTTTCTTGCGATTTGTAACTAAAATAGGAGCAGCATTATCATTAACATCCTCTATATAGTGTTTTAAATTCTTTCTAAAAATGGAAAGAGGTACAGCTTCCATATTCTCAACTCCTTTAGTTTGTTATACATTGAAAAGTACAAACTATAAAGAAATATTACTAAATTAACTTATTTTTTAAATATTTTAACTAATTTAGATTATTTGACTTTTTTGATTATCGTTAAATATATCATCAGCTTAGACGCGGCATCCTCGGAATGTTGTTCCCTGTTTCCCATGATGTTACTGTTTTTGATAAAACAGCTATTACTCTAGCAAATTCAACCTGTGTTAAATTTAGCTTCTTACGTAACTGTTTAATAGCCGTAGCATCATATCTAGGAGATAGGTCGATCGTTTCAACTTGGGTTTCAAAGCCTGGATCATGTCCATCTAAAAGTTGGTTTAATTCATCTAAAACCTTTATCAGTCTTGAAAACAATTTTTCTAACCTCCTCAGCAGACACTGTTTCTGTTGTTCTTTTAAAAATTTTAATTGCTTCTTGATAATCTTGCTGATCTTCTACTTTTTCAGTAACAGCTTTTATTATGTATTCAGAAACATTTTCGCCCTCGAAATCAGCCATTTCTTTAACTTTTTGATATACATCATCTGGAAATCTAATAGTTGTAACCGTCATAATTGTTCCTCTTCAGTTGATACACTATATTTCTAATTAAGCGACTAGTAGCCAAATACAGCAACTTTTAGTACTACATTTAAAAATAGTGCGGTCGTTTTTAGCACTCAACTATTTCGGCTTGACACTTATTTTTGTGTATTTTGATAACTAGTTGCAATTAATTTCTCAAGTTGTTCATCAGCTAATTCTGCAATTACTGCTGAAATCCAAGTGCTTTTATTCATGTGATAAGCTGGCAAGAATCCCTTTGCTCTGCTCGATAGCAGTTCATCAATTTGCATCTTGTCTAACTTAACATCCAGCACATCGGTAGTTCCCTCATTACTTATACCCAGTGTCTTATTGGGTGCATCCAGTAATATTGCAAACCATTTGCGTCCGTGACTATGACGAAAGACCCGATAATTGGGGAACTTCGCCCACATTCCTTCTGGCTCCACTCCGTAAGTATCGTTAATATAATTAATTAGTTTTTGACGCTTTATCACTATCACTTCCTTAGTTAATATGTCAAATAAACAACTATTCTGCTAAATTTTGGCTTATATGATTACAGTTTAATACTAAATTAGTCAATTTTAGCACTTATTATATCAACTTTATTATTCAATTGCACTACTTTGATTACACAACCTAGCAAACTGGTTAATTATAAAAACATAGAACATATAAAATATTAGATTATCATTAAAACAAAAAGTGTACTAATTCTAATCAGTAAAATAAGAATTAGTACACTTTAATCACTATCAAAATACCCTCGAACTAATATGTTGTGCGCATCCTTGCCCAATCATCTTTAACTACTTTACTGCATAAGAAACTTGATCAGCAATATCACAGATTTCAGAAATCTTAGTAATAATAGCCAATATTACTGTTGCGGAGAAATTGGTTTCCACAATCGTACCATTTTCCAATTTTTCTGGCGTATTCCTTGGCCTAAAAAGCATACGGCTCAATTGACGATTCTCTTTGATACGATCAAAGTTAAGACTATCTTTATTCCAAATATCATTAAGGAAAGTAATGAGCATCTGACGCCAAGTCCTTACAGGATATTCATTTTCACTAATTGTAATTTGAACTGGCTTTTTACCAGTAACATCAGGGGACTGATCAATTGTATATTCCCCAGTAACCTCTTCTTTGCTAACCTTTTTAATAACAGGCATCGGAAAAATTTCAATTAATTCTTTAGTCAATTTTTCCGTTCGATTAATAATGGCATCTTTGCCCCACTTATCATAAACTTCAGCAACTTCTCGTGTGAGAGAAACATTGGAATCCTTATAAAACTCTTTCTTTTCATTATAAGACTTATTACTTATTTATTGATTATATTTGGTGAGTGTTAAGTTACCTAGTGTTCCACCGTATTGTTCTTTCATCTTGTCAGCATTAGTGACTTGAAGTCGCCATTCGGCATTAAGGCACTGTGGCATAATATGTTCGACCTGAGCATCATCAAAGTTAATGGTTTCTCTAGTTCGATGTTCTTCTAAGACTATTAAGGATAATTTAGCTAGGTCATTTCTCTGGCGGTATAAATCTACTTCCATTAAGCTATCTAATAATTTACGATCATCTGGGAAATTCGCCTTAAGTAGCCGAAGCAATCTAAATTTTAAGTTGCCATTTTCTTTAGAAAGATCACAAAGTCCTACAACAATTTTGTTTAATCCATTAGTTGGCATTTGACATACTTTCAATCGAAATAAATAGCTTTCTAAAATGTGTGCCAAATTATTAACTTCCACTTGATCGGTTTCACCATCATCAAGTAAATTCATTAACAGCATTAGATAAGGAAATACAACTTTGCTATCCATAACATTGATATGCTCTAGAATCTTATTGAATTTGTTATCATTAGCTTTATGATTCAAAATTTGATCATAGTAATTAGCAGATTTAAAAAGGTCAGCTAAAGCATCTTCAGAACTTAATCCCTGCGATAGGAAATAATCCTTGTAACTATTATAAACACCATTTCTTTTAACTGATACATGGGTCTTAACTATTAAATAATGTCGAATAAATTCAGCAAATGTTTTGGTTGCAAACATCCGCTCAATCTTTACCAAATATTTTTTATAGAGTTCAGCTTGTTTTTGAGAATCAAGTTTCATTAACAGAAAGTTACGCACAAGATCAGAAGATGATAATGAAACACCTGTAGAATTTAGACTTTCAAAAATAACCTGAGGATTTTCTTCATTTGCATCACTACTTAATTCAATGTAAACCATATTAAAATGATTCATTGCTTCATATAATTCAGCACTATTAATTTCGCTGTCTTTGATTAATTTACGAAAATAGTTGTAATTATCAATAACCTTAGATGCCTGATCAAAGCCAACCATATTGTTCATTACTGAACAAAAAGCTTCATAATCGTGTTCAACCGGTTTTAACTTTAAGTGGTTATTATCATCCAGATACTTATTGGTTAAGTATTCTTCTTCAATTTCATCCCGATCTTGCTCATCAACATCAGCTAGTGCCTTTAATAACAGTGTCAAGCTCGTTAATCGCTGTTGAAGGGTGATGAGGGTATCGAGTTGGTTGAAGAATGAACCAATTTGTTTTTGTTCTTTTATATTTGGAACATTTACAATCTGTGATTTTAAAACGGGACCACTAAATTTTGTCGACCAATCAAATCCTGTCGCTAAACCACGTACAACATTTAAATAAAATACATATTGTTCTATTGTCATGTCATTTACCTGTAGCACACGCATAATGTTAGACGTAAAGAACTTAGAATTTTGTAAATAAATAGCTCTAGGATTATCAATTGAAATAGTAATTGCAGGTGCATCAAATAATTTCATTGGATTTCCTGAATAGTCTTGTGTGCTCTTTGAAATTTTTTTATAAATCCCATTATTTGTTGTCTTTGCAATTACATATGGAATATCACCATCGATCAGCTTTGATTTAGGAAGCCTATTCCCACTTTGAATATTCGAAAACACTTCCCCCAGCTTTCGTTGTTCCCAAGCGGAGACAAAAAGCCGGGGATTGATACAATCCTCGGCTTCATAATTAATTATATTTTTTTGATATACTGCGCATCCATTTTGGCAATTTTTTAATTACCTTAATTTTATGAGTCAATAAGTTCCCATAACTTTTATCTTCTGCCTCATCAAACGAAATGTTCTTATTAATATCATCAACGTACGGAATATTTTCTGGGTCTATTGGATCGTAATTATCCACAGATTTTTGTAAGACATTGACATCAATTCCCCACTGATGTGCAAAATCAGTAACTTTTTGGTGTAATTTACCATGCTTCCAATCATTGTATACATCATTAATATCCTTACTTGAATCCAACGATTCAGTCATAACTTTTTCATCTAAAAAATTATTCAACAACTGTGCCTTTTGATCTTCACCACGTTCACTAAGCTCTTGAATAGCATTCTTAATTTTTTTAATATCATTACCATGTTGATCGATATTTGAACCATCTTTTCTTGGTCCAATAGCCCTCATTAGATTCAAAATATAACTAGCTGTAATTTGTTGATTATCAGCCAACTTAGTACGTCCTTTTATTTCACGAATTTCTTCTTCTTCACTCGAACCCAGACCTTCTGGTGGAAATAAATTTCGATAAGCACCTACGTATTTAAGCCACTCATGTTCAGTAATAGTGAATTTGGAATTATCCCATTTATACTCATAATACTGTTGTACCAATGAGAGTTGTTTGCTGCATGATTTAAAAGCTTGTTTGAATCTCTCTTTATCACTTTCATTTTCCTTTAAATTTGCCCAATTTGCTGGATTGGGCAATGTTGGCTTCATTTCTTCAATAAACTTTACAAAAATATCTACTGCTTCATCATATAGTGGTACAATTACTCGACTCGACTTTCCTCCACTACCATATAACTCAAGTGCCTGGTTAACTTTCTTTTTAGTAATGGCTGGTAATTGATAATTAATAATTACACCAAACTCTTTTTTGTTTTTATCAAGCACCCGATTAGTTCTTGAATAAGCCTGAATTAAATTTTGAAGTTCAAATGAGCGGTCAACATACAGTGTATTTAACCGTTTAGAATCATAACCAGTTAAAAGTTGATCAGCAACAATAATTAAATCAATATTTTTAGAGTTTAATCCACTTCCACCATGCGTAGCTCGATCAACCAAATCTTCAAAATAAGCATCGCTACCTTTCTTTTTATCACCAAATGCAAACTTAATGCCCGTAAACTTAGCATAGCTTTCAAACATTCGCTCAACTAATTCAGGATCTGCAATATTATCAGGGGCATTTTGATTACCAAAGCTAAAAGTAACCGCAACATTCAACTTTTGCTGGCGATCTGCCAACTGTCTCTGAAATTCATCAAAATACGCTACGGCTCTCTCTTTATAAGCTGTAGTCAAAATAGCATTAAATTCACGTTCTTGAGACTGTTCCTCCCAGTGATCTAATACATCAGTTACTACCCGTGGGATATGTGTCTCATCTTGGTATTTAAGAAGATCTTCTTTCATAGCTTTCTCTTCGACTTTGTCTGCAGGATATGAGCGAACCTCGGTCTCAACTTTTCGTGCTACTTTTTCTGGATGATCACGAAGTGTCTTTTCAATTAATTGATCTCGTAAATCTTCAATATTATTATATTCCCCAGTATTGATATAATTTACGTTAAATCCAAGAACATTACCATCTCGAATAGCTTCGTCAATTGTATATCGATGTAATTCAGGGCCAAATAGTTTCTCAGTAGTATCAATTGCCTGGCTTCTTCCTCTTACCGTTTTTATTTTTCCCTTTACATGATTTTCTTCAAATAAAGGAGTACCAGTAAAACCATAAAATAAACCATTCTTTTTGAAGTACTCTTTAATCGCACCCAGCATATCTCCCATTGTTGTCCGTTGAGCTTCATCAATGATAAATACGATATGCTTTTCAGCCAGTGATTTATCATGATTTTCCACTAGCTTTTTAACTAAAGAATGCATCTTATAAGTTGTGGTTACCACAATACCAGACTTTTTTCGTTTCATCGTATTAGCCAGATTATATGTGTATGGTGTACTATCAACCTCAACTGGCTCATAAGCAGCATATGCCTTAAAATTATCAGCGGTCCTTTGATCAAGCTCTTTTCTGTCAACCATGAAAACTACTTTATCAAAACTTAGCCTAGTCGATAATACTAAAGCGGTTTTAAAACTAGTAATGGTTTTCCCAGAACCCGTGGTATGCCAAATATAGCCACCATGTGGATTACCAAAATTATCTTTTCCTAACGCTGCTCCTTCAATGGCCTGCAATGCATAAACTTGATAAGGACGCATTAGCATATGTCGACGATTTTCTTTATCGCTAGATTCATCAATTACAAGATAATCCCCCACCATTTGATGGGCCATTGGTATCATAAGAAAGTTATCAATTACACTTTTCCAGTCATTAATAATGTTATTTTTTCTATCTGCCCAGTGAAAGACAAAACTTGGATTGAAGTCATTAATTGACTTTGGTGTAGCAAAGTACCGGGTTTCAATTTCCGATGTCACTACCATCATTTGTGAGAATGCCATCAGATTGTTTTGATATTCACCGTCATGATAGTAACGTTTAAACTGACCAAAGGCTTCATCAAGACTTTTATCAGTCCGCTTTTGTTCAATATTAATTAGTGGCAATCCATTAATTAACAATACAATATCAAACCGATTACCATGCTCTGTCTGAACTTCACGAGCAATTTGATAACTAGAATCACCGCCACCAACTTGGGCCTTTTTAAAGATGGTCAAGGTTACTTGATCACGGGTAACACTTGGATTGTCATCCCGGTAAATTCCATCAATTTTACCTTTTCCTTCTTCAATTGAAAGGAGTTTAGCTGCTTCATAGCTATTTTGAATCTGACCTACCTTTTTAAGTACCTGGTCAAATTCGTTATCAGTTAATTCCTGGCCCTCTAGTTGTTCAGCATTTAAGCGATTGAGTTCCTGACGCCAATTATTAATTAGGCTTTGAACGGTAACCTTATGTTTTGTTCCGTTGAGACTATCTGGGGCAATCCACCGATACTTTTCAAGTTCTCGAGTGAATTTTTCTTGAAACTCTCTTTCTGTCGCATCCTTAGGTGCATTACTCAAGGTGTTCATTCCCTTCTTTTGTATTATTTTTTACATTTTCAGAATTTACTTACGCTGAAACTAAACGAACATCTCGTTTAAATAAGCATCCTTTAGTTTTTTGAGCTTATCGATCTTACGCTGATGAAGAGTGATGAGGTTATCTAGTTGATTGAAAAAACATCCAATCTTTTTTTGTTCAGTTAGCTTGGGAATCAAATATGAGATAGAAACAATGTCTCGAGGATAAACGGCGGCTACACTAGTTGTCCCGGTTGCTCTGGAATGGATCTGTTTTATCATGGACTCTGTGTTATAGAGGTAGTTAAAAAATACTGTATCTATACCTTTAAAAGTGAAACGAGCAATATTACTGTTAAACGCATAATTGTCAGATGTTCCAGTCCAAGTGGCACCTTTTCCTACAAGTTCTAGTGTGTTTCTAGTGTTAAATAAAAAATCACCTTTTTTAACAAGATCTAGGTTATCAATATTAGCATCTTTTCTTAAGAATTCTATTTTGTTAAGTGAAAAATAACCTCTATTTATATTTCCCATTTTAAGCAATGGCATTCCTAGATTAGAATCAGATCCTAATAAGCTAGTACCTGTATGAATCGATTTTAGATTATCTCCGAGCTCACGCTGTTCCCAATCGTCGGTAAATCCAGCAAATCTGCGTTTTGGCTTACGCTCTCCTTCAGCGGGAAACATTTCTGCCAAATATGATTTTTTCAAGTTATTCAATTTATTGAGCTTACGCTGTTGAAGGGTGATGAGGGTATCGAGTTGGTTGAAGAATGAACCAATTTGTTTTTGTTCTTGTTCTGAAGGAATTGTGATTTTAGCGTCTTTAATATCATTCGAATTTATGCTTTCAAAAGTTGACCCCGTACTAAATCTGTTCCAGTATCCAACATAATTCATCTTTTTTAGTGATTGAAATATAAATTCGTTACCTTTAACACCAGAAACACCACGGCCCAAAACCACGTTATATTCAGTTTTACCTACTTCACCGACTGGCGCTCGAACGGATAAAATAATGTCTCCACAATTGGCAGTTTTCGTAATTTCAGTAGTCCAAACCTTCGGAAATACTTTTCCATCCTTCATATCAGCATTTCCTTGGACTAGGATATAATCACTTGGGTTATCTGTATAATTTGATGATCTTGGAGACTGGCCCATAGTTATTTCAGCTACTTCCCCCAGCTTTCGTTGTTCCCAAGCGGGAGCATTTTCAAACTCTTTAAACCGCCTTTTCGGTACTTTTCTTTTTTCGAGATTGCTCATTATTTCACCACCAAATCGTTAAACATATCAGCTAGCTTGCCTTCAAGTTTCTCTATATCATTATCCAAATCGGAAAGAGTCACCGAGTATAAATTATTTAATTCATTCAAAGTAGCCAGTTCTTTATTGATTGGTTCTCTAACTAATTCAGCAAATTTTTCTGGTAAGTTGGCAAACCACTTTGCATACATTAACTGATCTATTTCTTCATCAGTAAGTCTTGGTATTTTGGCATACACTGCTTCTTCGAGTTTCTGTTCTTCCTCTTTAATGCGATTCTCGTCTTGCTTTTTACCATCAAGAATTTCAGAAACCTTGACTAATTTACTTTCATAGCTTCCCTCTTCAAACTCAATATTACTCTTCAGTTGCTTAATCCGACTATTTGCTTTGCCCTTACCCACTGTACCGTCTTTATTTTTATCAATCTTATTCCAATTAATTGTTGCATGTTCTTGCATAAAGGCAATTTTTTCTTCTTTTTTGGGTTTTGGATCACTTTCTAAGAAATCAATATATTCTTGCAAAGCATCTACTTCCGGAAGATCCACGTTTTTGATGGTTTCATTTAACTCATCATTGACTAACTTTGCGTTAAATTCTGTGTTATCCGCATTTAAAACGTCAAACTCTCCATTCTCTTCTGATAATGAATCTCTAATTTCGTCCAGTTGAACTTGATATTCATCAACCTGAGACTTTTGATTTTCTATGTCAGCTATTTCATTTTTAAACAATAAGTCTTTAACTAAACTATTTTGGACAATTTTTCCAACCCAGCCTTCTTGTACTTCATGTTTTTTATTTCCTTGACCTTTTGTAACCATATTTGGTTTACGTGATCTACCAGCATCGTAGAAATCCTTGTTGCTGATTAATTCTAAATCATTTTCAAGAAAATCTGCCCAAAGCGTGGCTATAATCTGATACCCAGCATATTGATCCACATTTTGATAATTGGCTAAGATTGATTTAATTTCTTCCAGCATATCTTTCTTCAATTGCATAATCGCATCTGCGCTAGTAACTGATTTTAGCTGATCGAAGTATTTAGCAAAATATTTATGTATATCTGATAGCATTCCACTGATCTTTGTTTGAACCGCATCACTATTTAAAACTTGTGTTTTCAGCTCATTTAGTGGTTCGCGAATAGTAACGTACCCCGGACGTATTTTCTCAAGGCATGCTTCCATAATATCGGGTGCCGTAGATTGAAGTACTTTTAATTTGTTGACATCTGTTTGTGGTATTCCACCTAACAGATGTCCTTCAACGTCTTGTACAATTCCTTCTTTATCTGTATTTACATATCGGGGAATATTTAGGTTATAATTGTTTGCTTTAATCTCTTTTAGGCTAGCTAAGTGGCTATAATTTTCTATCTCTTGTTTATTCACATAGGTATCCACAATTTTGGCAATATCACGCTCTCGCAATACATTATTTTTACCAACTTTGATGAAGTCACTAGAAGCATCAACAATTAACACTGGAGCATCTAAAGGACGGTCTTTCTTTAAAATCAGTACAACAACGGGGATCCCTGTATTAGTAAATAAATTGCTTGGCAATCCGATGATGGCATCAATATTGTTCTTATCAATTAATTTCTTACGAATTTCTCCTTCTGTATCGCCACGAAAGAGAACCCCATGTGGTAAAACAATTCCCATTGTTCCCTTTTGCCCTAAGTGATAAAGACCGTGCATTAAATATGCAAAATCCCCTTTAGAATCAGGAGGTAAGACGCCAAATTCAGAAAATCGTGGATCGCTAACCTTTAATGGCTTTTCCTCATGTTTGTTCCAATTTTTATCCGAATATGGTGGATTCATAACAACAGCATCGAATTGAACACCTTCACCTGGGCGTGATGGATCTTCTGGCCAATCGGTGGACATTGTATTTCCATTACGAATATCCATATTTTCAGGTCTGACGCCATGCAATAACAGATTCATACGAGTCAAATTATAGGTCGCAGTAATGTATTCTTGCCCATAATAATGAAGATTCTTTTGCTGATCATAAGACAAATGCTTACCAACTGTTAATAGTAAAGAACCAGACCCAACAGTCGGATCATAAATTGAACTAATATTTGTTGTTCTAGCGATAATTTGTGCAATTACTTCGCTAACCTGTGAAGGAGTATAGAATTCCCCTGCTTTTTTACCAGAGTCCGAAGCAAACTGAGCAATTAAATATTCGTATGCATCCCCAAGAACATCTCCATTTTGCAAATCAGCTAAATTTAAATCCGCAAATAACCCAATTAAATCTCGGATATTTTTGCTACGTTTGTTTAAATCACTACCTAAAGCAGTATTAGTTAAGTCAATTACCGAGCTTGAAAATAGTCCTTTAAAATCAGCTGAATCATCCGTTACCGTAATTGATCGTTCAAAAGCGTTCAAGCTATCCATTACCTCGGATAGTTCAAAGTCACCATTTTCAATATCCTCAACCCACGTTTGATATAAATGCTCTGGCGTTATGATGTATCCGCCAAGTACCTGTTGAACAGTATTGTCTAAGTCTTTACCGTAATCTTGATGTGCTTTTCGATATTCTTCTAAGACATTTGCCTCATTTGGCAGGGCAGCTGTTTCTTTAAATGCCTGCAAAGTTTTATCACTTAAAAACTTGTAAAACATTAATCCAAGCATGTAGTCCTTATAGCGACTAGCATCCATTGTGCCCCTTAAGTTATTGGCACCATCCCACAAACGACGTTTAATTTCTTCTGATGTAATCATTTACTTTATTACCGCCTTTATTTTTTTACTATTTACATAATGTAACTAATATCACAGTCTAATGCTGCACATATCTTAAGTAATACTTCCGTCGTCACATTCCCATCTTTGCCCAATTGGGCAATTGATGCAGAACTAATACCACTTTTCGCACATAGATCTTTCTTCTTCCAACCATGATCAATTAACAATTTCCACACTTTTTCCTTTTCATCAGCTAGAGATTGGTACTTAACAATAATAATTATACCAAAATAAATATCACTTTTTGAATATTTATTTTGCATCCACATATTTTTTAGCTGATAAATAATCAGCCGCTAGATGACAATTTATTCGTTAATTGCTGTCAAGCAATGAAGATGAAATACTCAGTGCTGCTAAACAACCAGTTTGCCAAAAGGTACGAATTAAAAAATCCTCCATTATAAAGGATTTATTATTTATGATACTTCTTTAAACTATTTTGATTAGAAAACAATTGATCATGCGACCCAACTCGAACTCCAACGGCAATTAATTCATTACGTTCAACATACCAAATTACTAGTACATCATTGATGTCATTGGGTTGCTTTCTGCGAGGAGTATCACGAACATGGAACTCTCGATATCCGGATAATCGGCGTTTTAGTGGATGGTCCCCATATTCATCAGACGATGATTGCTTTTATTTGGCATTTTTGATGAAATTAAAGAGAGCCAATCGATCAACAGCTGTTAATTTGCCAAGTGGTTGCTGACTAAAGACCCACTTTTTAAAAAAGCGCTACAACCGGTGAATGTCAACGTATGATTGCTTCTTTAAGCCGGCCTGTTGCCAGTCTTTAATCGGATAGTACAATTGAGGTGAATTATTTTGATACTGCCTGGTTACTTTAAAAACCATTACCTGTTCTCGACCAACCTCAATCACAAGAGCTGGTCGGACTTTGCGTACCTTTATCAAAGGAAACATTGGCAATATAAATGTCCATGGGTTCCATTAACCGTTAACCATCCAATCGTGAAATTCTGGGGACTTCTTGGAATCGTAGCTACCGTCCTCATCAATTTCGACATCTTCAACCGGAATTGGTTTTACCAAATTAGCCCAATCTAAAGCGGTCGGTAATTTTTTAATTGTGATTTCGTCACCCTTGACCTCGAAAGATAATTCTGTGCCCTTAGTTAAGCCTAAGGCTTTTCTGATTGTAGCAGGGATTACAACTTGACCCTTTTGTGACATTTTGCCCGTAATTGTATTATCCATCATATCGCTCCTGGTTTACGTTTTACTTCTTACAAAAATTTATCAGAATTTGTATTAAATACCAAGAAAGAGAAAACAATCTGGCCTTATCCTTGCTTTTTCTGTGCTAATAAAATTTCATCCCAAGTCCCAAAATATCTTATCCAATAATTAATGGTCAGTGGCTGAACCCACTGTCAATCTAAAACAAAAAAATGTACTAATTCCAATTATCAAAATTAGTACACTTTAATCATTTATAAATACTAGCGCGCTTTTTCTATGCGTTCTAACACCGTCACTGCTTCAACATGAGGTGTTTGCGGGAACATATCGACAGGATCAATCTGGTCAAAAGTATAGCCTAACTTCTGAAATTCTTGCAGATCACGCACTAGGGTTGCTGGATTGCACGAAATATAAACAATCTTCTTGGGATTAGTCTTAACGGCGGCTTTAATAAATTCTGGGGTTAAGCCTTTTCTTGGGGGGTCAACGAAAATAACATCAGTCTTCATCCCCTTATTAGCCCATTTCGGCATTATTTCTTCAGCTTTACCAGTCACATATTTCGCATTGCTAATATGATTCAATTCAGCGTTATTATTTGCATCTTTAACTGCATCTTTGACACTTTCAATACCGCGAACAGATTCCACATGCTTAGCAACAGTTAATCCGATCGTACCAATCCCAGAATAGGCATCAACAACAGCATCTTCTGGCTGAAGCTTAGCTTTTTCAATTGCTAAATCATAAAGACGCGGCGTTTGGAGTGAATTAATTTGGAAGAAACTTTCTGGCGAAATTCTAAATTTGACGTCACCAATCTGGTCAGTAATTTGCGGCTTACCAAAAATCAGGTAATCTACTTTACCCAAAATCACATTAGTTTTTTTCGGGTTATAATTCAGAACTAAACTAGTAACACCTTTAATCTGTTTAATTTCTGCAGCTATTTTAGGCAATTGTTGGAAATCTTTATGTAAACATACCAAAATGACCATTATTTCACCTGTCGCTTTACTGCGACGAACATCTAAATAACGGATTTCACCTTGATTATGGATTTCATCATAAGCCGGAACGCGGGATTGCCGTAAAATATCACGCACAGCTACTAAAACCCGGTCAATTTCGGGATCAGTCGTAAAGAAATTAGTTAGCGGAATTAATTCGTGTGAATGTCTTCTAAAAAAGCCAATTTCTAACTGTCCATTAATTTCACGCACTGGGACTTGAGCTTTGTTGCGGTAACCAGTTTCTTCTGGACTTGGCAAAGTTGCTCCTACTTCAATGTCATCAAGATGAGCTTTTTTCAATAAATTAACCACTTGATTACGTTTAAATTCAAGTTGCTTATTATATTTAATATGTGCTAAAGATGCTAGCCCAGTTTGCACCCACTCATTGAGTTTAATTTTGACCCGATCGGGACTTTCTTTGATAATTCTTTCAATTTTAGCAAAAGCAAAGGTCTTCTTAACCTTTAAAATTTTGGCACTAATCACTTCACCAGGTAGTGCATTAGTCACAAAGACAGTCATGCCCTCATAATGAGCTACGCCCATTGCTTCATAAGATAAGTCAGTAATTTCTAAGTTGATAATTTGATTTTTTTCCATTTTTTGTCCTTTTTTACAAACATTAGTTAACTATTTTATTCTACTAAAAAATACGTCAAAAGTAATTAGTAGCGCTCTTCTTAATATTGATTTAACTTCAGCAATTTATCTTCACTAATCTACTCATATGTGCTATTTTTATTACTAAATATTCCAATAGAAAGGTCGTTTTTTATGAATAATTTTGAAAGTAATTCAAATCGCCACCAAATTCATACTATCTCCGAAACCAATAGTTTTCTGACCAAAATGTACGCCTTGATGGGTGGTGCTGTATTAATCTCGGCTCTTGCTGCCTATCTGACTATGACCGTTTTTCGAACAGCAGTAGCTAATATTCCTGCTGCTATGATCTGGTTTATTTTATTAGTACCTCTTGGTCTCTCCATGGGAATTAGCTTTAACGCCAATCGTCGTCCATCTACCAGCTTAGCAATGCTGATCGTGCTGGCAGCCATTTATGGCTTCGAATTTGCTTTAATTGCTGGTTTTTATACCGGAACCCAAATTACAACCGCCTTTATCTCAGCAGCCGCTGTTTTTATTACCATGGCGATGTTTGGCACCTTTACGAAAAGAGATTTAGCCAATTGGGATTCCTATTTAAGTGCTGCCTTAATTGGCTTTTTAGTGGCTTGGATTGTTAACATGTTTTTGCATAACCCAGCCGTTACTTATATTTTTTCATTTATTGGGGTTATCATCTTCACCGGCTTGATTGCAAGTGATGCCAATAAGATGAAGATTATTTACAATAATTACGGTGACCAATTATCTCCTAATGGTTTAGCCGTTCTTGGTGCCTTACAACTCTATCTTGATTTCGTTAATATCTTTATGTTCTTACTTGAAATTTTTGGTGGCAGCGGCAACAGTCGTAACTAATCAAATTTTTTGCTAAGTTTCAACATAATCGGGTTTAAAATCTGGTATGTTGAAACTTTTTTATTTTGAGTAATTCTAAATCAAAAATAACTGATAATTATGATATGACTAAAAATAATGCTTCTTTAATAAATGTTCTTCCGTTATTTATCACTACCGTTTACTTATATAGCAAATAACGGCTATTGTTTTTAATGAACAAATCTCACTTTAATTTAATATTTAAGCCTAAAAGACTTGAATTACTGCTTAAATGCTCCTATACTTTTTATAATATAATTTATCAATAAAATAAATGGAGGTTATGACATGATCGGTTGCAGCAGTTTCACAATGGAAACTAAAGACAAAAAACACTTTTTGTCTCGGACAATGGATTTTATGATGGAAATGGCAGAGCAAGTCGTTTTTGTACCAAAAAACAAAACGTTCGCTATTTCCTATGATTCCAAACAAGAAATCACCAGCAAGCACTCATTTATCGGTATGGGCAGTATTCAACGTGATATTGACGATGCGCCCGTTACCTGCGATGGGATTAATGATGCTGGCTTAATGGGAGCCGTTTTATACTTTCCTGGATATGCTAGTTATGCTGATAAAGCTACAAACAATGCTTGGGCTGTCTCACCTGACAAAGTGATTTCTGCAGTCTTGTCACAAGCCGATTCACTAAATGATATTGAAGACCTATTTACTAAAAAAATGGTCATAGTCAATGAAGCAAGTCCCGCACTAAAAGTTATTCCACCTTTACACTATATCTTTTCAGACGAAACGGGCGCTAGTATAATTATTGAAACTCAAACCGATGGTATTCATGTAATAAAGGATTCTATTGGCGTTATGACAAATAGTCCTGACTATCATTGGCATGAAACCAATTTGCGCAATTACCTTTCCGTTACGACCAATCAACATAAAGATATTAAGTTTTTAGGCAAAACACTGAAGCCTTTTAGTCAAGGTTCTGGTACTTTTGGCTTACCGGGTGACTTCACTCCAACATCACGTTTTATTAGAACTGCGTTTATGAAAAACAATGCTGAACAACCTAAAGATGAGCTTGCCGGAGTTAGTCTAGCACACCATATTTTGGAATCAGTCAGCATCCCGCGTGGAATCGTGGTAACACCAGAAGACACGTTCGACTATACTTGCTATTCAGCTTATATGTGCGCCGAAACCAGAAGTTATTATTACTCAACATATGGTAATCAACGGATCAGATGTGTGAAATTAACGCCAGAACTGGAACAAGAAACTGAATATCATGAATTTAAGGTTAACCCAACAGAAGATATTGAATACATGAACTAAATAAAAAAATACTTATCAATGATATGAACCCCGAAGTTAGGACAACTTCGGGGTTTTTATTACCAGTGCTAATAGTTACTGCACTACCATTATTATTTTCATATAGTAATAAGCATTATTCAGATGTGTAATTATCTTTGGTATAAGCTGTATTAGCTATTTTTAGAGCATTTTTTAATACGAAATTTAGAATTTCTAAAAGCAATTTGTTAAAAATTATGATTTGTGTCTGTTTGACTTAATTTCCATAAAAATATGTATCTTACCAGTTGTCCCGTAATTAAGCCACGATCTGGTACTGGTCATTTTTTGAAGCTAGAAAGCAAAATTATCTGTGGTCAAATAAAACGTTAAATAAGCTAGACCAATTTTAGATATCTCTTTGAATCTAAAGATATTTTATAGTTCTAAAAAATATCTAAAAATAAATTACGATCTTAAACAAGGCAAAAAAGGATTAACCACGATATCAAGTCGGGGTTAATCCTTATTTAAAAAGTTAACTGTTCTATACTTAATTTATATCAGTCGAACGCTGCTCACTTTTTAACGTAAATGCAGTAATTAAACCGATAACTGCTAAAGCCAAAGTGAAATATAATCCATAATGCACACCATTTGTGAATTGTGCTGCTTTATTAAAACCTTGATAAGCACTTTGTCCAAGACTTAGAAAACTAGTCGTAAGTGCAGTAGCCACAGCACCAATAATTTGTTGCAAAGTATTTAAGATAGTACTGCCATCCGCCGATTCAGCTCCTTGTAAAACATTTAAAGCATGCGTTTGTGACGGTGACATCGCTAAAGGACAACCAATCATCAAAATAATATGAGCAAATACAACATAAATAATCGATGAAGTATTATTAGAAAAGATCAGCATTAAAATACCAATAATAGCAATTGCAAAACCTGCTATAGCAGGTTTTTTCGCACCCATAGAGTCGTATAAACGGCCAGCAAAAGCAGAAACTGCTGCGTTAATAATACCACCTGGTAACATAATAATTCCTGTTAAAGCAACTGGAAGTAATAGTCCTTTTTGCAAATATTGCGGCAACAAATACATCGCTGATAAAATAATTGCAAAGTCTAACATGACACAGATTGCACCCTGCATAAAGGCTAATTTTTTGAAAACATGAAGATTAATAATTGGCTGCTCTAAACGTAGTTGGCGATATGCATATAAAATCAAAACCACAATAGCAACAGCCAAGATTAACAAAACAGTTGGTGAAGACCAACCCAAATCCGAAGCAAAGCTAACTCCCATTACCAAACTTGCAAAACCAACAACTGACTCTAAAAGTGATAGGATATCGACTTTGGGTCTAGTAATTTTACCAGTATTAGGAAGCCCTACAATTGCACAAATTAAAGCAATTACTAAGAAAGGGATAAAGAACCAGAAAATCCAATTCCATGTCAGTTTCCCTAGAATGATACCAGTAACAGTCGGTCCAATTGCTGGTGCCAGCATAATAACTAATGCACAAATCCCCATAGCTGTTCCCATTTTATATGGTGGAAAAATCAGCATAGCTACCGTGAACATTAATGGCAAGATAAGCCCTGTTCCAAGTCCCTGGATCATTCTACCAATTAAAAGAATGGTAAAATTAGGCGCAATCGCTGCAACAATTGCTCCAACGATGAAGTTAAGCAGTCCAATAATAACTAGTTGCCGTGTAGAAAACCATTTAGTCAACAAACTCGAAAATGGTAAAATGACCCCTATTACCAGCATGTAGCCAGTGACAAGCCATTGAATGGCACCTGAATTTATGTGAAATGCCTTCATTAATTGCGGTAGTGCAATATTTAATGAAGTTTCTGATAGCATGCCAACAAAAGCTCCGATCATCATACTCATCATCGCCAACCACGGACGTTTAACTTGAATCCTTGCTTGATTATTATTCATAAAAAACTCCTCTCACTTTTTGTGCCCCAAAGAGCAACTCGTTTATCTTATCAAAAATAAAAAAAGTTCGTAAGTTTTTTAAAAATATAAATTTAAAAATATCTAGTTAATGCTATTAGTGTATATAGTTTTAATTAAGAGATAACTAAAAGGCTTGACCCCAAAATGTTAGGGTCAGGCCTTATAAAATAATGTTAGAATTTTAAGCTCAATGCAGAATGATTATTATATTTTATTCACCTACAAAAAATTCAATCCGCTGCTGTAAATTTTTAAAAGTAACTGGACAGTAATCACTAATTTCACCATCAAGATTAACAGGAAGTTTTTCTCCAACACTCTTACCAATTAGTTCAATTTTTAAACTGCGAGTTTTAGTGTAAATAATATCTGGATCATCAACATGCTTACCGTTCATTGCTAAAGCCATCAGTCGTAACAATTTAACTGGATCAGCAGGCTTAACAATAATTAACTGAAAGAGACCATCACTTAGCTTGGCATCAGGCATGATTTGTTCAAAGCCACCAATCGAATTAGTCATACCCAATAACAGCATTGATAACTTCCCTTCATAAACGCCATCATCATAGGTAAGTCGCAATTCATTTTCAGTTAAGTGAGGTAACATTTCAGCACCCTTAATTAAATAGGCCGTGTATCCCAACGCCGATTTAACTTCGGAAGGTACCCCATATGTTAATTCAGTTAATGATCCACAAGCTGCAATATTCACAAAATACTGGGTTTGACCAGCAAATGTTGCTTGTCCAATATCCATTTCACGAGTTTTATGCTTAAGAATTACTTTAATTGCATCCCCAACATTGTTACGCGAAATATGTAAAGCTCGCGCATAGTCATTTGTAGTCCCTGCTGGAATAATTGCCATTTGTGGTCGTTTTTCGAGAAAAGCAATTCCATTAACCACTTCATTAATTGTACCATCACCGCCAGCTGCCACAATTAAATCAAAACCCTCATTTGCAGCCCTTGTGGCTTCTTTT
Organism: Lactobacillus sp. ESL0228; assembly: GCF_003692825.1. Classification (NCBI taxonomy): domain Bacteria; kingdom Bacillati; phylum Bacillota; class Bacilli; order Lactobacillales; family Lactobacillaceae; genus Lactobacillus; species Lactobacillus sp. ESL0228. Next base: position 61,879 of record NZ_REHJ01000007.1, on the reverse strand, counting down.
TGTGCACTTTGTTTTTGAGGTGTGGTTCTAAAAGCACTAGCCTCATAACCATCTTGTTCCAAAACGTCCAAAATGTCGGCAACATTCTTAGGCATCTGTTCGTGACCAGATACAGGATTATAAATCAATCTTGCTTTTTTAGTCATAATTACTACCTTATTACTTAAAACTGTACTTTAACGCTTTTGTAGTTCTTGATTCAGAAGTTGGTTAATTACTTTAGGATTAGCCTTGCCACGAGTCTGCTTCATGATCTGGCCAACTAAGAAACCAATCGCACGATCCTTACCATTCTTAAAGTCTTCAACTGATTGTGGATTGTTATCAACGACTTCTTTAACCATTGGCTCAAGTACGCTAGTATCTGATAACTGTACCATTCCTTGATCCTCAACATACTTCTTTGGATCAGTTCCATTAGCAACTGTTTCTGCAAAAACTTTCTTAGCAATTTTAGAAGAAATAGTATCGTCTTTAATCAATTTAATCATTGCAGCTAAATTTTTAGGTGTTAATTTTATGTCGGCAAGTGCAACGCGATTATCGTTTAAATAACCGTTAACTTGTGTATTCATCCAGTTAGCAGCTAATTGCGGATCTGCACCGGCTGCCACTGTTTCATCGTAAAAGTCTGAACTTTCCTTAGTCTGCAATAAAACTTGTGCATCATAGTCTTTCAAGCCAAATTCACCAACATATTGGTGGTAGCGTTCTTCAGCAGAACGAGGTAAAGTTGACTTAATCTCGTTAATCCATTCTTGGCTAATATGATCCGGAGCTAAATCTGGTTCTGGGAAGTAACGATAATCAGCATCGCCCTCCTTAACACGTTCCAAGACGGTTTTACCTGTTGCCTCATCAAAACGACGAGTCGATAATTGAACACGTCCACCTGAAAGAAGTACTTGAGCCTGCCTTTTTTCTTCATAAGCAAGAGATTTACGTACATGTTCAAAAGAGTTCAAATTCTTCATTTCGACTTTAGTACCCAGTTCTTTTTGACCAGCGGGACGGATGGAAATATTGGTATCAACCCGCATGGAACCCTCTTCCATCTTAACATCTGAAGCACCAGTAAATTGAACGATCTTTCGTAATTTTTCCAAATATGCATAACCCTCATCAGGATCAGAAATCTCTGGTTCAGAAACAACTTCAAGTAAAGGCACACCTTGTCGATTTAAGTCAACATAAGAAAAGCCATTAGTTCCATGCGTGTTTTTACCTGCATCCTCCTCGATATGCATTTCATGAATACCGATCCGTTTCTTCTTACCATGTGATTCAATTTCAACATAGCCATCACGTGCAAGTGGTTGGAAAAATTGGGTAATTTGATAAGCCTTAGGGCTATCTGGATAGTAATAATTTTTGCGATCAAAATGCGTATTTGGCAAAATGTGTGAATGAGTTGCCAAAGCCACCATGATACCTAAGCGATATACATCTTTATTTACGTAAGGTAACACACCCGGCATCGCCCAGTCAATTACATTTGTTTCAGTATTTGGCTTAGCACCATAACTTACTGGTGAAGGTGAAAAAATTTTACTATTAGTTTTTAATTCGAAGTGAACCTCGAACCCAATTGTTGATTTAAAATTCATCAATTAATCCTCCATTCCAGTTGGTGTTTTTTCATAAAACTTATTATTACGTTCAATAAAATCTGCTACTTGGAAAATACTACCCTCATCAAATCTCTTAGCCATGATTTGTAAACCAACTGGCATTCCTTCAACTAATCCGGCTGGTACACTGGCAGCAGGTATTCCTGCTAAGTTAGCCGAAATCGTCAAAATATCATTGTTATACATTTTAATTGGATCTGAAATTTCACTACCGATATTAAATGCAGGTGTAGTAGTCGTTGGTCCAACAATTACATCATTTTCAAGAAAAATTCGATCAAAATCGTCACAAATTAAAGTTCTAACCTTAGAAGCTTGTCTAAAGAAACGATCATAGGAACCAGCAGATAAAGCAAAAGATCCAAGCATAATTCGCCGTTTTACTTCTTCACCAAAGCCTTCAGAACGTGACTTCACGTACACATCTAGCAAGTTTTTCGTATCTTGAGCACGATAGCCATAGCGAATACCATCAAAACGCTGCAAATTTGAAGAAGCCTCACTAGATGCAATAATGTAGTAATCTGGTACAACATACTTAGTCAATGGTAATGATACTTCATTAATGATTGCGCCAGCATCTTTTAATACATCAATTTGGTTTTGAATAACTTCACGCATGTCACCATCAACGGCATCCATGTATTCTTTAACAACAGCTACACGCAAGTCTTTGACATCTTTTCCAATGAAGCTCGCAAAATCAGGAACTTCGCGAGTTGATAAAGTTGAATCATGCTCGTCACTTCCAGCGATCACACTTAAAACTTCGGCTGAAGTCTTAGCACGTTTACTCATTACTCCAATTTCATCAAGTGATGAAGCAAACGCGATTAACCCCCAACGCGATACTCGTCCATAAGTGGGCTTAATTCCAAAGATACCATTAAATGCAGCTGGCTGACGAATAGAGCCGCCAGTATCGGAGCCAAGTGCAGCTACCACTTGCCCAGACGCCACAGCAACTGCCGAACCACCGGATGACCCACCCGGAACTTTATCCAAATCCCATGGATTATGAGTAGCACCAAAATAGGAATGTTCAGTTGATGAACCCATGGCAAACTCATCCATATTTGTCTTACCTACAAAAGTTGCTTGTGCCCCCTTAAGACGTTCAATTACTGTCGCATCATATACAGGAATATAATTATCTAAAATATGACTGGCAGCGGTTGTCTTAACGTCTTTAGTAATAATATTATCCTTAATAGCAATCGGAATCCCCGCTAATTTATTTTTAGTAAAATCCAAGTCTTCTTCTGCTTTAACATTGTCTTGAACAGTAATCCATGCATTAAGTTTGTTATCCGTATTTTTTATATTTGTCACAGTATCTTGCGCTAACTGATCAGCAGACAAAGTACCCTGAGCTAATTTTTGGTTTAATGAGTCAATATCTTCATTTAAGTAGTTCATTACTCGTCCTCATCCTTGTTAATAATTACCGGTACCTTAATGAAGCCATTAGCTTGTTCAGGAACATTCTTCATTAATTCAGTCCGATCTTGCCAGTGCTCCGGCTTATCTTCTCTAAACACGGTATCACGATCAACTACTTGAACTGTTTCCTCAATACCCTTAGTTTCAACTTCTGAAAGCTGATCAGCCATATTAATAATTGAACTCATTTGTTCGGTAACTTTACTGATATCTTTTTCATCAATTTCAAGCCGCGATAAAACCGCAACATGCTTAATTGTATCTTCTGTGATTTCCACACAAATACCTCCTATTCACCGCCATAAATATGGACTTGATAATCACTATCTCCCGTTTCTTTAGCAACTAATGCTTGAATATCGTTCACAGATCCGATTTTTATTTCAATTGGAACATCATTTTCCAAGTATTTTTTTGAAGTTGACAACACTAACCGGGTAAAACTTTGAATTTGTTCATAACCATAGAACTGCGTCGTTATCGAAATATTTTCTTGAGTTAACTTGCCATTCTCATAACGCAACGTTGCCGTTACACCACTAATATTCGGAAAATAATTTTGAATTGATTCTTTAAAGCTATTAAAGCTTGATGCATCAGTACTATTGATTGCCTTTTTATTGCCAACAGTTGGCAGTACTTCAGTTTGAGTAGAAATAGTTTTCCATTTAGTTATTTTACTACTATTGGCAGCCGCTGTCCCACTCAAAAAATACGTTCCTGATACTAATGAGTCTTTGCTTTCCTTAGAAAAGAGACCAATTGTAATTGGAATTTTCTTCAATGCCTTATGTTTGCGCAATCGCTGAACGAGTTGATCGGCTACCATTTTACCATATTTTTTCTGCTCAGAACGCGCAATCGTTTCCTGATACTCTGGTCCACCTTTTGTTTTTTGATAATAGTCAATTGAATTTAACGCTAATCCGATACTAATTCCACCAATGTGATAATTGGAGCCTGAGCCAGTTAAAAAATCCTGCTCAATAATTTCTTCTAAATAATACGGTTTATAATTTTTCTTCGTACCAATTGGTGGATTTAACCCAGCCGGATTAGACTTCGATTTACGAGCCAGCCAATCAGTAACCATTGCAGAACTAATATATTGTCCTTCCTGAAAAACATAAGAATTAGTTGAGTAAACACCTTTGGAAATTTGAACTAATCCTCTTTCTAATTCTCGTGTATCAACAGAATTATCATTATTAGTAGCGGTTAAGCCTGAAATAGGACTGGTTACATAGTGACCATTTTTTAGTAAAACGGTATAACCATTATTACCTGTATCCGTTGTTTGATAAGTCTTGACGCTCGAGCCTGATGATGTCTTGGCATTATTAGCTAAACTTGAATTCTTTAAGTTTCCACAAGCCGTCAAGCTCAGCAGCGTACCCAAAATTGCAATTATCTGCAAATATTTTTTCAATTTACCTGTTCCCCTATTCAACTTGAGCAATTGCCTCTTCTTCAGTCAATAACGTTACTCCTAATTTTTGTGCCTTAGTATATTTTGAACCGACATCTTTGCCATAAATAACATAATCAGTTTTACCAGAAACTGACCCTGTTACTTTAGCCCCTAATGCCTGCAATTTTTCAGTAAATTGACTACGTGTATAGTGCTCCAAGGTTCCCGTTAAAACTACAGTCTTATTTTTAAAGTAATTAGCTGGGATCTCAGATACTTGTTCTTTACTTTCACCAAGATAATCCATATTAACGCCACTAGTTTGCAGATCCTTTATCAGATCCACAACCTCTTCTTGAGCAAAATATGTAGTCAATGATTCCGCAATTGTCATGCCTATTGTAGCGATTCCTGTAATATCCTGCACGTCTGCTTCCATAATCTTTGCTATATTTTTAAAATTTTGAGCAATCAATCTAGCTGCCTTTGCACCAACATGGTCAATTCCTAATCCAGTTAAAAGCAATTCAACTGAATTATTCTTGGACTTATTAATCGCAGTCAACAAATTATTAATAGATTTTTCTTTAAAATGATCTAATTTTTTTAAATCAGTAGCTTGCAAATGGTATAAATCCGCTACATTGTGGACTAAATTTTGCTTAATAAGTTGGCGAACAATTTTAGGTCCTAATCCGTCAATATTCATTGCCGGTCGTGATGCAAAGTGCGTGATACCTTCTTCTATTTGAGCTGGACATGACGGATTAACACAACGCAAAGCGACTTCATCTTGCAAATGAATCAGCTTTTCACCGCAAGACGGACAATACACGGGAATTTGGTACTTTATAGTGTCTGCTGGTCTCTTAGCTATAATAACTTGTGATATTTCAGGAATTATATCACCAGCTTTATGTAGTACCACGGTATCACCTATACGAACATCTTTTTCTTTTAATAAATCCGCATTATGTAAAACAGCATGAGAAACGGTAGTTCCTGCCAACTGAACCGGATCCATGATTGCTGTTGGCGTAACTACTCCTGTTCGTCCCACCGTCCATTTAATTTCTCGAACTATGGTTTCTTGTTCTTCTGGAGGAAACTTATAAGCAATTTCCCACCGCGGAATTTTTACTGTCGCTCCCAGCTGATTTTGCCAATTCAAATCATCAACTTTAAGAACAATTCCATCAATTCCATAGGCTAATTTGTCCCTTTTAGCTGTATACTCATCGATAAAATCAAAAATTTCATCTAAAGTTGCCAATTGACGCCCAGTTTGATTAGTATGAAAACCCAAAGTAGCCAATTTTTCGATTGCTTGATGTTGACTAGTTATTTGTTTTGGAGGATTAACCCAGGTATAAATAAATGTACTTAAATTACGTTTTTTTGTAATTTGTGCGTCTAACTGTCGTAATGACCCCGCTGCAGCGTTACGCGGATTAGCAAAAATTGTCTCGCCATTTTCATCACGCTCTTCATTCAACTTTGCAAAAGCTTGTTTCCCCAGATAACACTCACCGCGTACTTCCATTGTCAGTTTCTCAGGCAAAGTTTGAGGAATATCTTTAATGTATCGCGCATTAGCAGTAACATCTTCACCCACGCGCCCGTTTCCACGAGTTGAAGCACGCATTAATTTACCATTAGTATACTCTAAGTTAATTGATAGTCCATCAATTTTTAATTCTACGTTGTAAACAACTGCATGACCTAACTGTTTTTGAACACGTTGATCAAATTCCACTAATTCTTTTTTTGAAAAAACATCCCCCATAGATAACATCGGGACTTGGTGTGTGACTTTTGAAAGCTCACTATCAAGTTGACCACCCACGTGCTGAGTGATTGAATCTGAACTGATTAATTGGGGAAATTCTTGTTCTAGTTCAACTAGTCGATTATAGTTTTGGTCATAAATATAATCTTCAACTTTGGGCGCGTCTTTTGTATAATACGCATCAGCCCAATCATTAAGTTTTTCTCTAAGTACGGAAACTTCTTTTTTGGCCTCATCAAGAGTTAAATCTGCCATTTTCTTTCTCCTGATAAAAATTATTATTAACTATTATTATACCTTTTTAATTGGAGCAAATGCCGCTAATAGCCGCTTGATTCCTTGATCTTTAAAGGCAATATCTAGTTCCATATCTTCACCTTTACCACTAACCTTAGTCACAACACCTCGACCCCATGCCTTATGCTCAACTTGATCGCCAACATTCCAACCTTTTTTCTCAGCTCCAATTGCTCCTGCTGCTTTAACTTTAGGTGTATAAACTTGTGCTCGGGCTCGTTCATCTATATTTGCAAAAGGAGCAGTCTGAACGTGAAAATCTGGATTGGTAATTCTCTCAGAAACAGAACTTTCCAAATTAAGGTCAGCCTGATCAATTTCTTCTAAAAATTTCGATGGTTGATTATTTTGCATGCGTCCATACATCATTCGTGAATAAGCGTTAGTTAAAAATAACTGTTTTTGCGCCCGCGTAATTCCAACGTAGGCCAATCTTCGTTCTTCTTCTAATTGATCATCTTCTAGCAAAGCCCTTGACAAAGGGAAAAGTCCATCTTCCATTCCAATTAAAAAAACAATTGGAAATTCTAGTCCTTTTGCAGCATGAAGGGTCATCAATGCGACTTGATCATTATTATTTGCTAAATCATCCTGATCACTTAGTAGCGAAACTTCTGCCAAAAAATCACTCAGTGCGCTAGTATCATCACTAGCTTCATACTGATCATCAAATCGCTTAGTAACTGATAAAAATTCATCTAAATTTTCTAGTCTAGTTTCAGCTTCAATAGTTTTTTCGTCTTTGAGCGCTTTTGTATAACCAAAATCTTGGAGAATCTTTTCTGTTAAGCCAGTCACACTATGACTTTCAGCATAGTTAATTGCATCACGAAGTTTTACACCAAAATCACTCAACTTATCTGCAACACGAACCGATAGCCCAGCCATACCTATATGATTAAATGTATCAAGTAAAGACAACCCATTCGTTTGCGCAAATGAAATGAATTTTTCAACACTTACATTTCCAATCCCACGTTTAGGTGTATTGACAATTCGGTTAAAACTCAGTGTATCACTAGGATTAGCTATCAGTTTAAGATAAGCCATGATATCCATGATTTCTTTACGATCATAGAATTTATGTCCTCCTACAATTTGATATGGGATATTTGATTTAACAAATGCTTCTTCAACTGTTCTTGATTGTGCATTGGTTCGATACAATACAGCAAAATTACTATAAGAAAAATGAGCTTTTTCAGTTTTTTCTTGAATTTTGCTAATAATAAAATGAGCTTCATCTTCACCACTCTGGGCACGATAATACGTTATCTTTTCGCCATCACCTTGGTCTGTCCAGAGCTTTTTAGCTTTACGATTACGATTATTCTTAATTACCGCATTAGCTGCAGATAGAATATGCCCGGTTGAACGATAATTTTGCTCTAACTTAACTGTTTGAACACCATCATTTCGATAATCTTGCTCAAAATTCATAATGTTTTCCATATTGGCCCCACGCCAACCATAAATTGACTGATCCGCATCACCAACAACACAAATATTTTTATATTTGGCTGCTAATTTGTGACATAATTCATATTGAGCACGATTAGTATCCTGATATTCATCAATTAGTAAATAACGAAATTTATTTTGATAATAATGTAAAACGGTCTCATCAGTTTTAAATAAAACCAATGTCTGCATAATCAAATCATCGAAATCCATTATTTGATCATGTTTCAATCGCTTTTGATACTCATGATAAATTTGCGCCGCGACCTTTTCAAAGGGCAATGTTTTATTAGCTTCAAACTCATCGGGTGTCAATAAATCATTTTTAGCATTAGAGATGGTTGATAATACACGCTTAGGTTCATATGTTTTAGGATTAACATTTAATTCCTTTTCAATATGTTTGATTAAGGTTAATTGCTCAGCCGAATCAGCAATTGAAAAATTGTTATTATAACCGATTTTTTCAGCGTCTCGACGCAAAATACGGACACACAGAGCATGAAAAGTCGACATCCATATGTCTGCTGCTTGTGACCCCAATAATTTCTGCTCACGCGCGCGCATTTCGCTAGCCGCCTTATTAGTAAACGTGATTGCCAAAATATTCCACGGTAAGACACCTTTTTTTTCGACAAGGTAGGCGATTCGTCTGGTTAAAACAGATGTTTTTCCCGAACCGGCACCAGCAACAACTAATAGTGGTCCTTCGGTGGTTTTAACGGCTTGCTCTTGCTGCGGATTTAACCCAGCCAAAATTGATTCTTCGCTCATTCTGATTCCCTTCACAAAATTTCTATAGCTCTTATATTGTACCAAAGATAAAGACGGTATTCGGAATGGTTTGTCTTTTATTTATCAAATCGATCTAAATGATATTCTTCTATCAATTTAATCAATTTATTTGCATAATTGGGATCAGTAGCATACCCATCCTTAACTAAGGCTTTGGCCTGCGTTTGATAGTCTTTAGATGCTAATACATGTCGATATTGGTGGGCATTCCAACTTGTGCCTTTTTGAAAAAGTCGTGCATGAGCTCTAATTGATGCTTCATATGAATCATAAATTTGAAACCTGGCTTTGACAACAATCCATTTACCTTTTTCGTATTCCTTAGTTATTAAAACTGCGGAAGTATTGGGATTAGTACCTTTAACCCCAAACAAATTATTATACTTTTGCGATAAGCTACTTTGGCCATAATCACTTTCAAGACATGCCTGAGCAATCGTAATACTTGGCAAGAGAGCAAATTCTTGATCTACTTCTTGAGCAATTGGACCTATTTTCTGAATAAATGCCTTATGTTCTCTAATGACTTTGGCCCGAGCTTGCTGGCGAGCAATCTGTTCTTGTCTAAGTTGTTCTGATTGAATTGCTTGTCTGCGATAATACCGTATAGCAATAAACAGAATAATCAATAAGAATAAAATTATAAACACATGAATAATGATCAGCCAACTGGGTTGCTTTTTGTTCTTCCGTCTTTTTACCATGAAATATTCCTTGCTTTTTTAATTGTTACTTTAAGTATAACCTCTTCAACGTTTAAATTATGGAATGTAATTAATTTTTAAAATAAAAAAAGCATTCAAAAATTAACTACTGCTTAAAACTTGAGCACGTAGCATTTTGAATGCCAACATTAATAGACAAAAAAAGGAGCAATAGCTCCTCTAAATAATGCGGGCAAGAAGACTCGAACTTCCACGATCTAAAAACGATCACAAGATCCTTAGTCTTGCGCGTCTGCCATTCCGCCATGCCCGCAAGTACATTCAATACTATAGCGCAAAATTTACTTCAACACAAGTTTTTATTGAACATTTTTTTAAACACTAATTAACCATTTGCTCATTAACATAACGAGCGTATAGGGGATGATTTTTTAACAATTCATGATGCGTTCCATGACCAGTTATGTAGCCATGCTCAATGAAATATATTTGATCAGCATTAACAATTGTTGCTAAGCGGTGAGCAATAACTAACGTTGTTCGATTAGACATCAATTGTTCTAGAGCCTGTTGAACTTTACGCTCAGATTCCGAATCTAAGCTTGCAGTTGCTTCATCAAGCATTAATATCTGCGGATTGCGCAAAAATGCCCGTGCAATTGCTAATCGCTGTTTTTGTCCGCCAGATAATTTGATTCCACGTTCACCAATTTGTGTGTCTAACTGTTGTGGGAACTCACGAACAAAGTTAGCTGCATAAGCAAAATTAAGCCCTTGCCAAAGATCATCATCACTTAATTTTTGCGATAACCCATAATTTAAATTTTCACGAATACTACCTGAAAAAATAGCACTATTTTGTGATACATAACCAAGTTGTTCACGCCAAGCTTGTAAATCAAGTGATTGAATATCACGTCCCTGAATCATAATTTGGCCTGAATCAGGTTGATAAAATCGTTCTAATAACGAAAAAATTGTCGACTTTCCTGCTCCACTCGGACCAACAAAGGCTATGACAGAATTAGGTTTAACAGTAAAAGAAATTGATTGTAAAACCGGTTCACCTACCTGATAACTAAAATTAATATTTTCAAAAGATAATGTTTGATTACGTAAAGTACAGCCATCTTGCACAATACTTACCTCTGGCTGCAAACGAAAAATTGCTTGAATTCTTTCTGTAGATCCGAGAGCCTTTTGAATTTGGGAAAAGAAAGCAGCAAAATTTGCAACAGGTGTGATCACATTAAACAAGTAAAGCAAAAATGCAACCAAAGAACCACTAGTCAAAGTTCCTTGACCAACACGAATAATTCCAAAAGCAAGGATACCAGCAAAAGCTGCCATCATTAGGGTCGTCATCATTGGTTGTAAAATCGCTTCAACTCTGGCATCCAAAATTCCAATTTGAAATATCTTTTCAATTAATTTATTGCCTTCTTGACGTTCATAATTTTCACCATTACTTGCTTTAATTAGCCTAACTTCTGCTAATTTTTCACTAACTTCTCCATTGAATCTGGCCGTTGCAGCCTGTAATTTACGTCCTAAGCGTGTCATAATTCGTCCAACAGGAAGTAAAACTAAAGCAACTATGGGAATAACAATAAACATTAAGGCTGCTAATTGCCAATCCATGACAAATAAAATCACTAATGAAAAAATTAACTGCAATGCACCAGTTATAAAGTTGGGAAACTGTGCTGCAATCACGTCTTTAATGACTCCAGTATCATTGACAAGTCGTGAACTACTTTCACCTGCCTTATTTTCATCAAAGTAAGAAATTGGTAATCTTAATAAATGTGCCCATAACTTCTCTCGTAAAGTTTTCACGACACTTTCACCAAAAAAACGCAAAAGATAGCCACCAATTGTTCCTAGAATTAATTGAAGAACAAAAATAATTACAATCAGCCAAAGAACAAAAAAGTTAACCCTATTCCATTTACTCGTGTCCACTAACTTTCTCGTTAAAAGCGGTAATGCTAAATTGGTGACACTCGTAATTAAGCTTAATGTTAGTCCGGCTACAAAGAGCGACTTTTTTAGTTGTAATTTGCTTAATAATTGCCAAAAACTTCGCAAACTAACAAGCTTGGTCTCCTTTTTATGCGCTTTAAACGCCATAACCTATCTCTACTTTCTTTTTCCGATTTAAACAAAAAGTTTTTCAATTCTGAAAAACTTTTTTATTAATTAACTTTCTTTATCATCTTTTCCCCAAAACTTTTTCCAAAAGTCTTTGTCATATTGATTCATTCGTTCCCCAGAACAATATCTATCTTTAAAACCATGGTGATTAAATTGACAGTGAAAACCATTAGAATTACGTTCCGACATCCGATGACGAATAGTTTCAATTTCTTCCTTTGAAAATTCATGATGTACTGCTGCACTGCGCCATTGTCTAAACGCCTTCATCCGAAAAGTTGGATCAACAAATTTTTGGGCTTGATGCTTAAAGTCATCATCCCAGCCATTAGCAATTTTTTCTAATTTTCGACTAACCTCAATTTGTTCCTCCTCACTCAAGCCAGAGAAAAATGATGAAGTATCATATTCCTGACTTATTTTTTCTAATTTTTCAGCTTCTTTTTTGCCTAGCGCAGTCAAATAAACCCGCTTTACTCGTTTATCATTTTCATCAGTGTTACGTTCAATATAACCTTTAACTTCCATTTTCTTGAGCAGTTCGGCCAAGGAACCTGGTTTTAAAGCCAAAATTTCTGCTAAATAGTTCTGGGTTAAGCCATCTTCAAGCTTAAGAACCGCTAGAACACGTTTCTGTCCGGAAATTGGTTGTTCGCCTTTAAACATGTAATAGCGACCTGCCCGCATAATAAAATAAAGTTGTTTCATTAAATTATCACTTGTTTGACTCATTATAAAATCTCCTTTTCCATTTAGTTAGGTACCTAATCTTATAATTAAATTATAGTTTCTTAATAAATACATTGTCAAACAAAATCATACAAATTATTTAAGAGTAAGTTGAATTAATTTACCACCACAGTTTCCACAAACATAGCGCCTTAAATTGATCCGGCGCACTCGCATAAAGTTTTGTCCACAATCTTGACATAAATAAGCATAACGCACTTTTTTCGTACGCCGTAATCCAATATCAGGAGTAAACTGATAACCACCTACTTGATTAAGTAAAACTTTAAAATCACGGTCTCGATGGTGGTATCCTTTGCCAGCTAGATGAAGATGATAATGAGTTAATTCGTGCTTGATAATTCCAATTAATTCATCACGATATTGTGGTAGCAAAAAATGGGCATTAATTTCCAAATGATGATCGTTTAAATGGTAGCGTCCTCCGGTTGTGGTCATTCGGTGATTAATTTTAACTTGATGTGAAAATTTTTGTCCAAAAAACCTAAAAGAAATTTCTTTGACCAACTGTTCTAATTCATACTGTGTCATTATCTTAAAAGCCTAGCATAAAGTGATGCTTCTTTTGGTGTTTTAATTCTTGCCTTAAGTGCCGTTACAAGCTTGCGCTTTAGCGGCTTTTCTCCCTCCATCCAAGTTCCAGTAAAAACATGAATTGTTTTCGAAGCTGCTGATGGATTGCATAAAACACCGTCAGGATAGAGGTGAATGCCTTGTTTCAGCATTTGCTCTTGATTATTTGGCTGCGCACCGTACTTAGTTTTTAAAATTGTAGAAACAGAGAGAGTATTCACACCGGCAAGCTGATTGCTACAATCAAATACAAAGTTACGATTATCATAATAATCAACCATATCTTTAAGGAGCGGATGCTTTTTTTCAGCACCAAAAACTGCAGTAAACGGATTATCCTTGTTTTCAAATCCAGCAAAAGCACGATCAACAAGTAACTCTTTCAGATTGTCTAAGACCAAAACGTCAGTATCAAGATAAATACCACCATATTCATAAACGGCTTTGGCACGAATATAATCAGATACAAAGGCCCACTTTTTTGCCTGATAAGCTTGCTCAATATACTTATTTTCATGAAGATCAAAATTATCTTCAGACCATTCCATAAATCGATAATCTTGTAAATGTTTATGCCACGTTTTCATGCAACGTTGAATATTTTTGGGTTTCGGATTCCCGCCAACCCAAACATAGTGAATAATTTTGGGAATCATTTTAACTTCTCCTAAAAATTTTTTTGAACAATATTATGATATCCTGATTAAAATCAAGCTTCATCAAAAACATCAAAGTAAAATACAAGCAAGCCATAATAATTGATCTTATTGCCATATTTAAGAAAACTGATGTCACAATTTGTGGTATAACCATTCCAACTATTAGCACAATCACAGAAATTAAAAAATATTTGGGAACTTCTCTAAAAGAGTATTTAAAATCATACCCATCGCGTACAATCCATAACCGCAAAATTAAAACTATCAATTCGGTCGCTAATATGGCAATCATCGCGCCCGTGGCTCCATAATAGCGATCAAGAAAATAACTCAAAATCACTTCCAAAATTGCGCCAACAATTACTGGTAAGGCATAGTCTTGATCACGATGATTAGCAAGTGCAAACTGATTAGCAAAGACTCCACCCATTGGAATCATAATAATTGTTAATGAAAAAAAGAACATTAGTGATGTCATTGGAATATACTTAGCACCAAAGAAAAATGGAACAAATTCTTTTGTATTCGCCATAATAATTACTGCAAACAAGGTTCCTAGCATTACAGTCGCTTCCAGTGATTTTTTTAAAATTATTCGTTGTTCTTCCTTACTCTCACTTGCCATTTTGGGCATAATAACCAAAGAAATACTGGTAACTATCCCTAACACCATGTTTGAAATTCGCTGTGAATTATCATAAAAAGCAACTTGAGTGGAATTTTGAAACAACCCGAGAATCGGTTTATCAAGTGATGTATAAACTTGCGTTGCTATTTGAGGAATCAATAAAGTAATGATTGCCTTAATTGTTGTCTGAAACTGATAAAAATGTTTAACCGGTACACCAATATAACGATGGATATCAAACCAAAAAACAAAGGATCCCAGCATCGTTGAAATAGACATTATCAACATATATTTCCAAAGGTCGTCTGGCTTTTTTACCCATAATAAAATTAGCACAACAGAAACCAGCTTAACAGCTGTGTTCTTTAAAACCACTCGTCCAAATTCCGCTAATCCTTGAAAAAACCACGATATATCAACCTGTGCTGAAATTAAATATGGAACCATTAATAATAAGTAATTCCAATATTTAATGTGGAAAAAACTTACGGCTGTGATTAGAAATACAATTGTCACTACGCCAGCAATTGCTTGAAAATACCACAATCCCCAAAACGCATCTGTCAAATCTTTTTGATTGCCGCAAGAGCGCACTTGCGAAATAGTTCTCATTCCAATATATGACACAGATAAAGTACAAAAAATCATTAAAAATTGCACGATATTGTTCACATTACTATAAATACCATAAGTTTTAGGACCCAAAATTCTTGACAGATAGGGTACCGTAATTAGCGGAACTAAAACGAGAAAGATCTGATAAACAGCATTATATAAAATATTTAAAAAAGTTCGTTTCACAACTTTCCTCTAATCTTTAGTCATCATCTTAAAAATGGCATCGCAAGCCGAAACGCCTTGAACCTGATTTGTTAAATTATACCAATAATGTCGTTTTGTTTGATAATTATTGGGAGCCGATAAAGCAGCTACCAACTCTTTTTGACTTTTAACACACGGTCCTGGTACTACCTTAGTGTAAGGACCTATTAGCAGTCCCCGTTTCTTTTGATATTGTGCCAAAAAATTAGTAATAAAAATTATAGGGCGATCAAACGCAAGATAATCAAAATAAATCGAAGAAAAATCGGTAATTAAAAATGAAGTAGAACCAAGAAGTTCATACAAATCACATTCATGTTCAAACAAATAATCATCATTGAGGAAGGCAATTTGGGAATATTGACTAGTAAAATTTCCGACTATCTTCTGCTCATACGGATGTAATTTAACCAATAAATATTGATGCTGCCTTTTTAAATTTTGATTTAACGACTCAATGTCAAAATCCGGTAACGCAAAAAAATTACCTGCTTTAATTTGATTTATTATTTGACTATCTTCAAGTTCATAGCGAAATGTCGGCATATAAATCCCAATCTGAGCTTGATCATCAATTTGCTTAAATAAGTCATACAAAAGTTGCTTTTTAGTGATCACTGGATTTTTTAAGGCATCAGTACGAGGAAAGCCGACCTTCTGATACTTACTAGTATCAATTGCGCAACATGCACTCATCATAGTTTCATATAAGTCAGAACTTGAACAAACAATATCCACATTTTTTTGCCATAATTTTACATTGCGCAGATCAGCTTTTCGATCAGTATTATTTGCCATAATACCCATTCGTTTAAGTGGAACACCATGCCAAAATTGCACATTTATTTGCCTAGAATGAATTTTAAATGGCTGATGAGTTGTTACAATAAATTTAGCCTGTCCAATCTTACGCCAAATTGAAAAGGGCAAATGTGAGGAGGGCCACGGCTCTACAACAGTGACTTTATATTCCGGATGATTTTTTTGAAGATACTTCGCAAATATATAACCATTCGATCCAGATCGACCAGCACCATTCAAGATAACGACACTTTTATTATTGATGCGCGTAAAGCGAGCAACTAGTTTCATTAGGTTTAAATATAGACGAAACAAAAATTTTTTCATTAATAAACTTTCCCAATCCTTATTCTAATTCCAAATTATAATAAACAACAGACTTAACTCAAGCTTTTTAATGTTGCTTATTACTTTTTTAGCAATTGTAAACTAGTATGGCATGATTCAGATGTAATCTTCAAAATCATTGAATGTTTTAATTACCAGATTCTAATAGTATTGTCTATTTACTACTATATTACCCAAAAAACCAAAAGATGAAATACTAGAAAAGCATTTTTTATATTTACTACAGTTGTAAGTCTTTAAATTGTTAAATTTATCAAAACTAGTTTTTTAACTTTCTTAATTAAAAGATACTTACTGAGTTAATAACAAACAGAACCAAATCTATTAGATCTAGTTCTGTTTGTTATAGTCCAATTTATTACCACCGAACTCGATAAATACGACTTCTCGTTGTAGTTCCAGCAAAATTATGATATGAAATTGTCAGGTATAAATCATTTTGAGCAATTACTTGGATACTTTCAAGCTCCGTTGCATAGCCTGGAATATCAATATCTGCATTATCAAAATCTAAAATTTCCCACTCACGCATATTTGATTGTCCCCAAACACCCCACGGCATTTTAATAATTCTTCTTGGCTTTTTACTGACGCCACCTTTTACTGGACCATACTCACTTGAAATATAAACATTATTATTATCATCCAAATCAAATCCTTGTAATGAGCCAATTTTACTCTTAGCAGTAATATGCTTAATATAAAATTCACTTAAATATGGTATTTCGCCCAAATTAACATAACTACCATCTGTATCATCGAGAGCCTGATTAATCTCGTTTAAATCATATAAAATAAAATATCCATTATCACCTTTAATAAGATTATCTTTTTTTCGATCAACTGTAGCTAACAGAAAAGTTTTATATTGCGGTGAAATTGCCGCATCAAATCTTAGAAAGTCTTTTCCCGTGAACCTACTAAATTCATCTATTCCACTAGTATCATCAACTTTTAACCCCCGTCCGGCTCGGTTAAGATAAGCGAGTCGAGAAAATTCTGTATTACTAAAATGTTGATTTTTAGAAGGAATTTCCACTCTTGCAAGTTGTGTAGACCAGCCAGCTTGATTTTTTTTAGTACCAATAAACCATTTGCTTTTTTGATTAGCATACATAAATGTCTGTGTATGACCACCCGCAATTTTTGATGCACTGAAAACTTTTTTAAAAATAGGATAGCGATGTTTTTTTGCACGATAGACATAATTGTGCGGGTCGTATTGATTGTTATATTGCAAAGCATACACATACTTACTGCCGATATTGCCTTTTTGAATAACGTTATTATGCAAACCTTGAAATTTGTTAAAAATTTCATTAACAATTGTTAATGAGAACTCCGAATTGTCGAGTTTAATTGTGGCTCCCTCTTTTCTAAAAGAAACATCATCGCAAATGCAAGCAAATCTATCGCCTACTCTAAAGTAGTTCTTGATGCTTTTGCTAAAAGGATTGATTAATTTAATTATAATACCCACTAATTATAACCTTACCCTTTGATTATTAGTAATCTCTAGCAGTAGCTTCTGCCATTCAAATAAAATAAATAAGGCTCTTACCTTAACAGCAAAAGCCTTATTTGTTTTATTATTATGTTAAATGTCTACCAATTATATTACCTATAACTGAAAGAGTAAAACAAACAATGAAATATAGCACTGCTAATGCAGCAAACATTGGCAAAATATAATTAGCATTTTGGCCATATATTACTTGTGCATGCTGCATCATTTCTGGAACCACAATAATCGTTGCTAATGATGTATCCTTAATCAAAGAAACAAATTGACTAATAATTGTTGGAATCATATTTTTATAAGCCTGTGGCAAAATAATATGCCATAATGCTTGGACAAACGACATCCCCGTTGAACGAGCGCCTTCCATTTGACCACTAGATACAGAATCAATTCCTGAACGAACAATTTCTGCAATCATACTAGATTCAAAAATTGTCATCGCAATAATTGCTGCAGGAATCGTTTCCGGCCTAAGTCCAAAGTTAGGTAATCCAAAATAGGTAAAAAAGATTATCAATAATAATGGAACATTACGAATAATATCAATAATAAACCCAACTATTTTTGATAAATATTTAATCTTAGAATAGCGAATAATTCCTAAAATTGAACCCAAAATAAAACTTAGAATAACCGAAATCACGGAAATATATATAGTTACCCAGAGGCCCATCAATAAAAAGCGTAAATTAAGCCATGTAAAAGCATTAATCCAATTTTGCATTTGACTGCACCTCCTCTAAGCTAATTTCTTTTCTAGATGCTGCATATAGTAACTAATTGGTAGGGTAATAATCAAATATAATACTCCAACTACCAAATAGCTGTTAATTGTATCAAAAGTTGTTGATGCAATCGCATTTGCTTGATACATCAAGTCAAAACCTGCAACAAAAGCTAGTACTGAGGAGTTTTTAACTAGATTAACAAATTGATTGCCTAAAGGCGGGATAACAATTTTGAATGCCTGCGGAAGGATAATATATCTCATTGCCTGCCAATAGGTCATCCCTGTTGAACGGGCTCCTTCCATTTGTCCGCCTGAAACTGATTGAATTCCTGAGCGAATTGTTTCAGCAATGAATGCTGATGTGTACAGTGTTAGCCCAATTGTTCCTGCTGTAAAACCATTTACTTTAACGACATACATTGGAATAACCAAATAAAAAAACATCGTAATTACAAGCAAGGGTATATTTCGCATAATTTCAACATATGAACGTCCGATTATTCGTGCTACTCGGTTGGGAACCACTTCCATTATTGCAAAAATTGTGCCTATGACTAAACTAAAAAACAGTGCAATAATACTAGATAACACAGTCCAGCCTAATCCTACTAACAACTGATTGCTAAATTTAGAAAATATATTGATCATTGGCGATACAGCTCCTTATAATTAAATCCCGGAACATCGCCAAACCACTTTTTAATCAAGTGATTGTATTCACCACTATGCTGCATTTCAAGAACTGCCTTGTCCACAGCCTTGGTGAATGAGGTTTGTCCCTTATTAACTGCAACTCCATACGGCTCAACAGTGAAAGTGCCACCGCGAACTTCATACCCAGGATTTTGAACTGCCAATCCAAATAAAATACCATTATCAGTTGTTAATGCATCACCCTGATGTGATTTCAGAGCATTCATTGCTTGAGCATAATCTTGAAGTTCAATTACCTTTGCTTTAGGTGCAACTTTCTTTATATTCTGGACCGAATTTGCACCAACAACACCAATGACCGTCTTACCATTAAGATCCTTGGTACCTTTTATTTTTGAATCCTTAGGGACTAATAATGATTGACCAGCATCAAAATATGAATTTGAAAAAGAGATTACTTTTTTGCGTTCTGGAGTAATCGACATGGTTGCAATTACTGCATCAACATTACCATTTTTAAGTAAAGGTATTCTTGATTGAGAAGTTGTAGTTACGAACTCTGCTTTACCATCTGGTCCCAAAATATGTTTAGTGATATGTTTAGCCATATCAACATCAAAGCCTTTTTGTTCACCATCTTTAACGTCAACTAGCCCAAATAATTTCACATCACCTTTGACACCCCAGGTAATTGTTTTGGTTTGTTGTACACTATTTAAAACAGATTGATCATTCATCTTTTGACCACAACCTGTCAAAAATAGTACCCAAAACATTAGCGGAAATAGCCAAAATTTCTTTTTCATACTTGGCCTCCTTAATGTGAAATGATTTTACTTAGAAATTGTCGTGCTCGTTCCGTTTTCGGATGCTTGAAAAAGCTATCACTATCATCATCTTCAACTATGGTGCCTTTATCCATAAAAATTACCCGATTGGCAACTTCTTTTGCGAAACCCATCTCGTGTGTCACTATTAATGACGTCATCCCGCTTTCACTTGTAACCTTTTTAATGACTTGTAAAACGTCATCAATCATCTCAGGATCAAGCGCGGATGTTGGTTCATCATATAAAATTAATTTTGGCTTCATTGCTAGCGTTCGTGCAATGGCCACGCGCTGCTTTTGCCCCCCAGAAATTTGTGATGGCATATTGTGTGCCCATTTCTCTAAACCAACCATTTCAAGAAGCTCCATGGCTTGCTTTTTGTTTTCTTCTTCAGGTATATGACTAACAATTCTTGGCGCCAACATAATATTCTCTAATACGTCTTTGTTTTTATACAAATTAAAGTGCTGGAATACCATGCCAACATCACTACGTAGAATATTTAAATTAGTTTTAGGATCAGACAAATCGTGGCCATTAACTATCAATTTGCCTTTTTGAATTGATTCAAGACCGTTTACAGTACGTACCAAAGTGCTTTTACCAGAACCTGAAGGTCCAATTAAAACCACCGTTTCACCTTGATCTATCTCTAAGTTAATGTCGTGTAATGCGTGAAAATGGCCATAATATTTTTGCACATCGTGGAATTCTATCATCGACACTGTTATCGCCCCTTTCATAGTCAATACAAATTTAAAAACTAAGTATTTAGTAAATTCTACTATAATCTATTAAGAACTTTAAAAAATAAGCTCAATTTTAACAAAAAATTATATGTAATACACAAAAAAATTTATAAAAAACGTTTAAACAGTACTTCTAAAAAACAGCCAGAACATTTTTTATGGCTATACTAAACGATTATAAGAAAAAGCACTGTTTTAAAATTTACATCAAAACAGCACTGTTTTATTTAGGTATATTTAATTTTTACCAGCTAGTCGTTGACAAAACTTTACAATTTCTACGATCACAATCATGCAAACTCCAGCAGATAAGATAATTAACCATTGAGTGGCATTCAATTCAGTTACATCAAAGAATTTAGTCATAAACGGCAATTCAACGGCAGCCATTACAATTGCTGAAATCAGAATAGCCCAATTAAACCACTTATTAGCAAAAATATTCGTATTAAAAATTGATTGATGAATATACTTAGAATTAACTGCATGAAATAATTGAATTAATCCTAAAGTAAGAAACGCCATCGTTAGTGCATCTGCATGTTGCAAATTTTCATTGCCAGTATGCGGGCCAAAATTTAGTCCTAATTGGTAAGTTATTAAAACAAGGATACCTTCTAAAATACCTTGATAAATAATCGAACTCGAAACGCCCCCGCTAAAGAAGTTTGATTTTTTCCCCCGTGGCATTCGCTTCATAATTCCCTTCTCAACGGGTTCTAGTCCCAACGCAATCGCTGGCAATGTATCTGTTACTAAGTTAATCCATAATAATTGCACCGGTGCTAAAATGTCCCATCCTAACATTGTCATCATGAAGACAGTTAAGACTTCACCAACATTACAACTCATTAAATATAAGATCGCTTTTTGAATATTACTGAAAACTTTACGCCCCTGCTTGACTGCCTCAACAATTGTCGCAAAATTATCGTCAGCCAAAATCATATCACTGGCACCTTTAGATACTTCTGTCCCAGTAATCCCCATACCAATACCTATATCTGCTTGCTTTAAGCTAGGAGCATCATTAACACCATCACCAGTCATTGCCACAATTTTTCCCCGAGCCTGCCAAGCTTTAACTATTCTTACTTTATGTTCTGGTGATACTCGTGCATACACACTAAAGTCTGGCACATGTTGCTCTAAGTAGTTATCACTAAACTCATCTAATTGACTACCTGTCACAACTTGTTCATCTTGGCCAGGCTTTAAAATTCCCAACCTTTCAGCAATTGCTTGAGCAGTTACCTGAAAATCTCCAGTTATCATAATAGTTCTAATTCCGGCTTGATGAGCTTCGATAATCGCCTCTTTTGCTTCTGGTCTTTCAGGATCAATCATTCCTACTAAACCAGCAAAAACCAAATCTTGCTCAACATTATTAGTTGTAGGTTCTTCATAAAGTTGATCAACTTTTTTATAAGCCAAGCCTAAAACACGTAACGCCTTTTGAGCCATCTCCTTATTACGAGTTAGAATCAATTGTTTTTGTTTTTGAGTAATTGGAACAATTTGCCCATTTTGTTCAATTTGCGTCACGCGCTCAAGTAATTGATCAGGAGCACCTTTTACTGCAACCAAATATTGTTCATCGTCTTGATTAATAGTACTCATCAACTTGCGGCTTGAATCAAATGGCACTTCTTGTCTTCTCTTGTGTTTCTTTAATAATTCAGGTACTGCAATTTGATGATCAATCGCATATTGAATCAAAGCTGTTTCTGTCGGATCTCCAAGCAACGTATTACTATCATCTAATTTTGAATCATTTGCTAATATCATCACCATTAGTGCATGATTAGATTCTTCAATTTTTTGAGTAGCTGTATGCTGTTGATTATCATAAAATACTTGCTCAACCGTCATTTTATTTTGAGTTAACGTACCAGTCTTATCAGAACAAATAATATCGGTTGCTCCTAAGGTTTCAACTGCGGGTAATTTACGCACAATTGATTTATGCTTTGCCATAACTTGTGTACCAAGAGCTAAGATAATCGTTACTATTGCTGGTAATCCTTCAGGTATGGCAGCAACAGCAAGTGAAACTGCAACTAAAAACATGTCAATTGCAAGTTTATCAGTCGGCTCCGTTCCCTTTTTAGTAAAGAAACCGACCGCGAATACAACCACACAAATCAGCAAAATCATAAGTGTTAGAGTTTTACCCAATTGATTCAAGTTTTGCTTTAAAGGCGTATCAGTTTCATCAGCATTATTGAGCATTGCTGCAATTTTACCAACCTCAGTATTCATACCTGTCTGAGTAACAATTCCTTCGCCTCGCCCATACGTAACGTTTGTATTAGCAAAGGCCATATTAACTTGATCAGCTAATGCAACTTTTTTTTCATCAATTTGAGTATCCGATTTATCGACAGATACTGATTCACCAGTCAAAGTAGATTCTTCAACTTTCAAACTTTTTGTAACCGATAAACGTAAATCAGCAGGTACAACGTCACCAGCCTCAAGTAAAACAATATCACCTGGAACCAAATCTGTACTTGGAATTTCAACAATTTGTCCATTACGCCGCACATGCGCATTGGGTGTTGCCATTTTCTTTAGCGCATTAATTGCCTCTTCAGAACGAGCTTCTTGAAACACACCAAGAACTGCATTTAAGATGACAACCACCATAATAATTGCTGCATCAGTCCACTCTCGAGCAACGAATCCCGAAAGTAAAGCAGCGATTATCAAAACGATTATCATAAAATCCTTAAATTGCGCAATAAAACGTTGCCAAATACTAATTTTTCTTTTACTGGCTAAACTATTGGGTCCATATTTTTCCCTCATTTGTTTAACCTGAATGTCAGTCAAACCTTGATTACACGAAGTGGCTAATTGTTTAGCTACTTCTTCAGTTGTTTCATTATAAAAACTTTGGGGCATTTTTGACCTCCTAATATAAAAAAAGAGACTCGTATGCCTGACACACAAGTCTCACTAATTAAGATAAGTCCAGAAGTATTTCTTCGGTTGTTGGGCTTATCGCAGGTAATGCTGTTACTCCCTTATGATTAATTTTATTATAAATAAATTTATTGTTTTTAACAAGAATAATGATAATTAAAATGAGTAAAATAGTCCCGCTAAAGCACCATTAATAATACTGACTGCCGTTGCAACCAAAAACAAACGTAAGGCATGACTTGCAATCGCCTCACCATGTTTGTCATCAACCATTGTATGCATAATTCCCAAAGTTGTTCCTAAATTTGGTAAATTGGCAAAGGAAATTAAAAATACACTTACAATTGCTTGAGTTTTTAGCGGTACAGTATTCATATTAATTTGGTTAATTGCAACAAAAATATTAGTAAAAGCCTTAGTTGCAATTACAGTACCAGCACTAACAATAGAGTGGACATCTATACCCATTAAAAATGCAATTGGAGCACATACATAGCCTATAAGAGCCGTCAACGTTTTACCGCAAACCGATTTAAAGATAATATTAACAAAGGTAATTAAAGAAACGAAACCAATAATTGAAATTGAAATATTAATTGCTAATTTAAAGCCTAGATTCATGCTGTCTATCAGCCTAGTAATGAGAGATTTTTGATTCGTATTTTGAGTAGAAATTTCATAACTGACTTTTGATATATCATAGGGGGCAACGATTTTAGCAACGATAATCGAAGTAAATAGATTAAGGACTAACGCCACAATAATAAATTCCGATTTAATAATATGCATATATGAAGCAAGCATTGTCAGCGTTGTATTTGACAATGTATAAATTGATAAAGTAAATAATTGATTAGGCGACATATCTTTCATTTGATCTTTAAATGGAACAAAGACACCATTACTTACAATCGGGTAACTTAAAATTGTAAATGCATTAATTTCATCAATATGAAATAGCTTTTTCAGTACTTTACCTACATATTTGATAATGAATGGTAAAATTCGTAGATATTGTAACAATTCAATCAATGCACAAATAAATATCAATGGCAGCAACACATCTAAGAAAAACTGTGAGGCTGCTGCTGGATTTTTCAAATTACCAAAAACAAAGTTAACACCTTTGCTGCTAGAAGCACTAATAATATTTAAGCTGCTCGATAAACCCTTAATAATCCAGTCACCAACCGTTGTCTTTAATATTAAAAATAAAATTACAACTTCAGTAACAAATAAATATAAAATTGATTTATAATCAATCATTTTTCGATCAAAACTGACCCAATAAAGCAATCCTAATACCAATATTATTCCAATTAATCCCATAATTTTCTCCTTAATTGTGCTGCTTCAAGTAGTGTGAATACTCATCAACAATATTATCTACAAATTGATCCGTTAAACGATATTCAGGTACATCATATGTATTAGTGAGAATAACAAAATCATTGGCCCCCGGTTTATAGTTTTCTTGCTTCAAGGTCCAGTTTTGCTTTGTAAATTTCTTATATTCCTGTTGATTTAAATGATAGATTCTAACGCCATATGGAATTGTAAAAGAATCAATTACCTGTTTTCTGGTTTTACCTTCTAATTTAATAAAAACTCCCATTTCATTTCTTGCAAATTTTTCTTGTAAAAATTTTATTAGGTAGTCAAAATTCAATGGTGTTTGTAGCCAAGACTGGTAGGCTTCTTCACTATAAAATTTGCCAGACTGCATAGGCAGAGTATCTGTTGCAATAACTTCTTCTTGACGTGTACTAATTTCTTTTTGCTCATTAAATTCAAACGCCATGTGACCAAAATAATTTCCACGATATCCTCCTTGAACAACTAAAGTTTGGCCGAGTTGTCCATGGTTAACGCGGTGTTGGTGTCCACAACTAAATCCATCAATTCCAGGTGTATTTGTTACTAATTTAAAAGTTTCATCTTCACCAGTAGCATAATTAATTTCGTTATGGGTAGTAAGATCACGTTCAATTCCACCATGATAGCCAACCAATACCAGATCAACTTGATCCCGTAAAATCGCAACTTGTTTTTGCAGCTCTGGTAACGCCTCTTTAACAATTAATCCTGATGTTACATCATAGTCACTAATCATAGACATTCTGCTTGTTAACAAGCCAATAACACCAACTTTAATACCTGCCACCTCTTTAATTGAAAACGGAGGAAAAAGCAACTCATCATTATCTGAAAACGCATTACAACAGACGTAATCAGCGGTTAAATGTTTAACTTGCTCTTTTAAATAACGAACACCATGATCAAAATCATGATTCCCCGGTACCATAACGTCAAAACCAACTTTGTTGGCGTACTCTACTAGCGGTGAGATTGGTAACTCATCGCAAAAAAAAGTTGTCAATGGGTTGCCGACAAAAAAGTCACCACTATCCATTAATAATGAATTAGGATATTTTTGCTTTAATCCTTGCAAAGCTAACGCTGGCGCTTGGGCATTGTTCGCAATAAAACCATGGATATCCGTTGTGGTTAACACATTAATTTTTTTAGTCATCATTTTTTCCTTTACTTTAGTATCAAACCTAACATTTAATTAAATTCTATAATAAATTGTTCGTAAATATCAACAAAAATTTATAAAAATTACAATGTAAGATGTATTTCAAAACAAAAAGGCTAACTCCCTTAAGATAATAGGAGTTAGCCTCAATCAAAAATAATTAACCGCTTTATTTTAATTAAACAAAATTTACTTTATTCTAAGCCAGTCCATTTCCACTCTGTCACTTCAGGAATATCCTTACCATTATCACGAATATAATCATGGTGTTTAGCTAAAAGCGTATCCATTTGATTTACAAAGCCTGTACTCTTAGAAGCATATCGTGGGACACTTAAAATAGCATCTTTCGCTAAATGGAACCGATCAAGTTCATTGACAACACGCATATCAAATGGAGTAGTAATGTCGCCTTCTTCTTCATAGCAATGAATATGAACGTTGCTACGACCGCGACCAAACCAAATTGATTCCATCATTGCCTTATAACCATGCCATGCAAAGATAACGGGAACATCACTTGGGAATAGTTGCTCAAATTCTTCATCAGAAATAGCTTCTGGATTGTCCTTAGTATTCATCAATTTCATAACATCAATCACATTAATGTACCGAATCTTTAAGTCAGAGAAATTCTTATGTAAAATGTCAATTGCTGCTAATGATTCCATAGTTGGTTCTGTTTCTGTTGAAGCGAAAATCACATCTGGCTTAGAATTTTGATCGGTTGAAGCCCAATCAATATATGATAAACCATGTTCAGCAATCCTAGTTGCTTCATCAATCGAGAACCACTGTGGGCGTTCCTGCTTAGATGTTACCAAAATATTGATGCATTCACGATCTGTAAAGGCCTTTTTAGAAACAGCCAAAAGTGAATTAGTATCAGCTGGTAAGTATTCATGAACAAGATCTGGCCGATTCTTTTCATACATATGGGTCAATATGCCTGGATCTTGGTGAGTATACCCATTATGATCTTGTTGAAAAACGGTAGAAGTTGCAACAAAATTAAGTGATGGATAATCCTTACGCCAATACTGTTCTTTGGCTTTTCTTAACCATTTCATATGTTGAGTCAACATTGAATCAACAACCCTGCCAAACGCTTCATAAGTGGCAAAGAACCCATGGCGACCAGAAAGAACGTATCCTTCAAGCCAACCTTCATCTTGATGTTCAGATAATTGTGAATCAATTAAACGTCCACTCGTTGCTAAATTTTCATCATTTGGTGTATGAATTGAACTTTCCCATTGACGTTTTTGCTCATCAATAAATTTGAACAGCCGATTTGACTTTGTTTCGTCAGGACCAAAGCCACGGAAATTATCTGGATTGAGTTCTGCAATTTCGCTTAGATACTTTGCCCATTCCGTCATATCTTCTGCTTCAATTGAACCAGGTTGATCAAATTTTAAAGCGTATTTTCGATAATCAGGTAAACTTAGTCGCCTAGAATTTTTACCGCCATTAGTAATTGGATTCATAGCCATGCGACTTTCACCAGTAACATTATCAGCAGTAACCAATTCGGTTGGTACACCGTTTGAATCAAATAGTTCTTCTGGTTTATAACTCTTTAGCCAATCAATCAACATATCTTTATGCGTCATATCATCTTGAGCTACAGGGATTGGAATTTGGTGGGCTCTAAATGAATTTTCGATTGGATTGCCGTCAAGATCAAATTTAGGACCGGTCCATCCTTTAGGTACACGGAAAATAATCATTGGCCAATTAACAATCGAAGCATCATTATTTTCACGAGCATGTCTTTGAATAGCCTTAATTTCTTCAATCACAGTATCCATCAGCTTAGCCATTTCTTCATGAATTTCCATATGATCCTTATAGCCATCAAATTCACCGCCTTGATAGGCTGAAATGATATACGGATGCCAACCCATACCTTCAAAATATTTAGTCAGTTCTTCATCGGTCATCCTAGAAACAATAGTTGGATTCGAAATTTTAAACCCATTAATCTGCAAAATCGGTAAAATCGCACCATCTTTAATTGGATTGATAAATTTATCACTAAACCAACTAGCTGCTAATGGTCCCGTTTCTGCTTCGCCATCGCCTACTTCAACGGCGGCAATAACATCAGGATTATCCAAAATTGCACCGGTACCATGAGAAATCGAATAGCCTAATTCTCCACCTTCATGCATTGAACCTGGAGTTTCAGGAGCAGCATGAGACGCAGAACCGCCTGGAAAACTAAAACGCTTAAATAGTTTAGTCATTCCAGCTTCATTTTGCTGAATTTCAGGATAAAGCTCACTATATGAGCCATCGAGGTATGAATTAGATACCATCACTTGACCGCCATGTCCTGAGCCTTCAATATAAAACATGTCCAACCCATACTTCTTAATAACCCGATTTAAATGGGCATAGATAAAGTTTTGTGGTGAGATTGTTCCCCAATGGCCAATTGGCTTAGGTTTAACATCGCTTGCTTTAAGATCATCTTTTAACAATGGATTGCTCATTAAAAAGAGCTGTCCGACTGATAAATAATTGGCTGCCCGCCAGTGAGCATCAACGCTTTTAAGAAAGTCTTTTGAATCGTAATCAACTGCCATATTAATTCTCCCTTGTCTTGAAAATTATTTCTTTGTTTATACACATTATTATAACAGCTTTTGATTAAAGTTCAACCATTTTAAAAATTGGGACGAACCAATTTATATGATAGGGTTTATACGAATTGACTTCTAATAAGAGTTGAATTCACAATAAATAATTTTTACACTTAAGCATTAATATGGCGAAATACTGAAAAATACTTAATTTAAACAATCTGTAGCTTTAAAACCATTAATCTTATCAAATTAAAATGTTAAATTAATTGTAGGAGAAAAAAATGACACAAGAAGAACGACTTTATGAAATCAAACAGCTTTTGAATCAAAAACATCATCTAGTTACCAGAGACTTGGCTTCTTATTTTAATGTTTCCTTCGATACAGCACGGCGTGATATTATACGTTTAACAACAACCGGTCAAGCCATTCGCGTTCACGGTGGTTTAATTTCTGTTAATCATGATGATGTCCCTAACTTTTTGACTAGAAATAAAATTGATTCACCACTTAAGATAAAAATGGCCGAAAAGGCAAAAAGATTTGTTCATCCCAATCAATGTGATTTTATCGGTCCATCAACTACACTAAAAAAATTATGCGAACTCATTAACGGGATTGATGTGCAAATAGTTACTAATTCAATTGATAACACTCTTGAGTTAATGCGTTCAAATCTCCCTCAAGTTCGGTTATTAGGCGGCAAAGTTGATAAAGAACATCGCTTTAATTATTCAGTTACAGCATTAGAATTGTTAAAACGAATGAGCTTCAATACCGCCTTTATCGGAACTTCAAATGTTAAAAGTGATGGGATATACCTTACTAAAATGAGCGATGCTGAACTTATTCGAGTTGCTGCCTCTAGAGCTAAACAAGTAATTGTAATAGCTGAAAAACATAAATTCGATAGTCAGAATACTTCTCCTTATATGACTATTTCTCTTGATCAAGTTGATGTCCTAATTACAGATGTTTCTTTACCGCAAGAAATCAAGAAGCAGTTTTCACCAAAAACTCAAATTATTCCTATTTTGAAAAAGTGATTCTTAAATGTATCTAAGTAATAACAAAAATGATGAACAAGCACTAAACGAAGTTTATCAAATATTAAAGCAATTCTACCAAAGCTTTTTTAGCAATATTTATAATGAGTTAAACATTTTGAAGTACAAGAAATTACGTGACGCAATTGGATTAGTGATATATAAATTTGAAATTCACGATCATCCGCAAGCATATTGTGCAAAACTGGTAATGTTTCTGCAGGCATACGTTACTATTCACCATCTTCACCTATCTTCAGAACAACAGCATCTGCTAAAGCTGCTCAGTAACAAATCCAAAGGTATCAGCCTTAGATTTCTTTATACTGGACCTATTATGGATGATCAACAATTTCTCGATAAATAGTTAACTATAACAAAAAAACAGGCAATTGCCTGTTTTATTTGTCTAAATTAACAAAGGTATTAAATCGCATATATTGATAATGTATTCGCATACTTGAAAACTCAAAAGGCGTTCCATCATCAAGGAAAAAGATTCCTTCCATTACTCCAACAGGCTCAGTTGGCTTAAGTCTTAAACATTTCTGATCCTCAGAACTTGAAGGTTCAACCGTAATATTTAAAAAAGCTTTAGTAACAACCTTATTTTGAGTATCTTCTAAGTAATTAAATAACGAATTTTTTAAGTGTTCTGGTTTCAATTCAGGTACCACTTTAATTGGCAAATATCCTGTTTCAATCAAAAAAGGTTGTTTATTTAACAACCGTAAACGGCGAAACTCATACACAAAATCATTTGGATTTAGAAACAAATCCTGAACTATAGCATCTGATGCCTTAATAACTTTAAAATTAAGCAACTTAATTCCTTGAGTTTTTCCTGGTACCTTCAAACTATCTGTTAAACCCAGATTTGAGCCCTCATAACGAAAAAGCGACTGATTTTTTAAATATAACGGGTTAATAAATGTGCCACTGCCTCTTTTTTTAAAAACAATGCCTTGCTGGGAAAGTAGCTCCATTGCCCTCTTCATGGATGAACGACTGACCTGGTAATGTTCCGCAAGACTTCGCTCATCAGGTAGACGCATTCCATCGTACTTATTCTCTAATATGTTCTGCTTAATATCATGCATCACTGTTCGATAAACAAAATCTGCCATGCTTTACCTCAATTACTTCACTTTTCTAATTGCATCGATTAACCACTCTGCAAAAGCTACTTGATCTACTTGAACTCCGACCTGCGCATTAGCAGGCTTATTAAAGAATTTATCAAAGTCAATCACTGATGCACCATACGCATTGGGACTTTTTGTATCAACAACTACATATGCTGGCTTAAATTCATACATTTGCGGTTTAAGCAGCATTCCAACTGCCAACGCGTCATAAATTTCACGTCCGTTGGTTTCCGTTTTATCATTTAACTTAGATAACAAATGATAGAGCATATCACCCGCACGACCTAGTTTTTTAACTTTTTCCATTGTAGTTTGGGTAACAAAAGCTTGGTGACCAAGTTCTAAGGGTGCCAATAAAATTTTAACATTACTTGAAAAAACAATTTGTGCTGCCTCTGGATCACCTGCAACATTATATTCACTATATGGACCCCAATTTCCTCGACCAATAGCACCACCCATAATTACTAATTGTTCAATTCTTGACAAGTCTTCCGGATATTGCCGAAAGTAAAGTGCATAATCTGTTGCTGGACCAATCTGCACAAGAGTAACTTTTTCTTGACTATTTGCTACAACTTCATGGATAGCTTCAGCTGCTAGCTTAGATTGCAACAAACTTGTATCAGGTTCAGGAAAATCATAGCCATCCATTCCACTTTTACCATGAACATCGGATGCATCAATCAAATTTCGTAGTAAGGGACGGGAAGCACCTGAAACAACGGGGACATTTGTTTTTAAAAAAGTTTCCAATTTCAAGGTATTATTCAAAGTTTTATCCAATGGAACATTACCCCAAGTTGCAGCAATCAATTTAACATCAAGTTCACCAGAAAAAAGCGCAATTGTAATTGCAACAACATCATCGATTCCGGGATCAGTACTAATAATTACAGGTTTTTTAGTCATTTGCTTCTCCTCTTTTAAAAAGTTTATAAAGTTATCATACCAAATCCATCACCTAAATGACGTGAGAATTTAAATACCATTTAATTATTAGTTCTAAATTTTATAGTTATTTAAACAAATCATTTTTTTCGATCCTCAATTTCACCATTTGCATGAGCAATAATTACTTCATCGCACATCTTTAAGAACAAGCCATGTTCTACAACACCGACTGTTTGATCCAAATAACAAGCTAGTCCCTCTGGAATTGGAATCGGATCAACATGTAAATCAATAATAAAGTTTCCATAATGGGTTACAAAACGCTTATTATTTTGCACCCGCCATTCTGGATTTAAGCCCGCATTTTTAAAACGTCTAAAATTTTGTTCACATGAAATTGGTAAAACTTCAACTGGTAAAGCAAAGTCGCCTAACTGTGTACACAATTTAGATTCATCCACAATCCACATTACTTTTTGAGAATTAACAGCTACATTTTTTTCCATTGTTAAGGCGCCGCCACCGCCTTTAATACCATCAAAATTAGCAGCAAACCGATCTGCTCCATCAATTGTCAAATCTAATTGCTCAACATCCGCTAGTTCATCAATTTTGAAGCCCCAACTTTCCATTTGCCCTTTACTTCGACTTGAAGTAGTAACAATGTTAGCTAGTTCTAGTCCTTCTTCTTTTTTACGCCTTCCCAATTCATCAATTAAAAATGCAACTGTTGATCCTGTACCGATACCCAACCGCATTCCAGATTTAACAAAACTTGCCGCCTTGACTGCCGCTTGTTTTTTTAGATTATCTTGTTCTTGTTTATTCACTATACATACCCTCTTTTCTAACCAATTATACCCGTAAATCATTCTTATTATAGCAAAGATTATGATTAATTAAGACACAAAAAAAGACAAGTAACTACTTGTCTTTGATTAAATTCCTATTCTGGATCAATTTCAGGTGCTTGATTAATTTCACCAGACATCATCCAAATCCGTTTTTCAATGTCAGTATGAAAACCTGTCAACATATCATTAGTTGAATAGTCGCCTTCATTATCACTAACTTCAATACCTTTTTCATAAAGTTTGTCAAGATATTTGTATCCGGCAATTATTTTGGCATAGCGCTGATCAATTGTCTCATTCCAGTTGCCCTTTTCATCCTCAATCTTTGTCTTTTCAGCGATTTCACTTAAAGTCGACACAGGCGAACCATCAAGTGTAATTAATCGTTCTGAAACTTGATCTAATTGATCAGCTAACTCATCCATTACCTTATCCAAGTATGGATGCAACTTTAAAAAGCGATTACCACGCATATACCAATGATGTTGATGAACAATCATATGCATCTGAGTTAAGTCAGCAACTAATTGGTTTAAAATTTCTTTAGTTTGAGTATATTTCATTTATGAGCCTCCATGTTAAGTTTATTACTGAACTAATCATAACAAGAAAGCGAACACATTACCAAAATTTGGTTTTATCAAACCTTAACTCATTCTTTGCTTAATCATATTTAAAGCCTCTGTAGCCTTTATAGACGTATCTTCAGAATGATAAATTCGATCTCGAGCGATTGATAAATATATTTTTTGACCATTGACTAATTCTAATTCAAAACCGAATGGATTCAAGTGCATTGAAATAATTCCCATAAAATAAATATGCATCATATCAAAAGGTAATGGAAATGATATCTTCTTAATTTCATTTTTTCCAACAATTCGAACATTCTTAATATCAGCAAGTTTAATGTGCTTTATTGGGGCATTATTACCCAAAAATAATAACTTAAACTTTTGATAGCGATCACCATAATCATAAAATGTTATTTCTTGATCGGAAATCGTGAAGTAATTGAATTCATTCTGCAAAACATTTGGGTAATAAATTAATGTAATAAATAAAAAGACCAAGATCCCCACTAATGCACTCAAAATAACCGTGTGAAAATTCCATCC
Organism: Lactobacillus sp. ESL0228; assembly: GCF_003692825.1. Lineage (NCBI taxonomy): Bacteria > Bacillati > Bacillota > Bacilli > Lactobacillales > Lactobacillaceae > Lactobacillus > Lactobacillus sp. ESL0228. Next base: position 28,043 of record NZ_REHJ01000007.1, on the reverse strand, counting down.
CAACTCTTCCGAAATCATTAATAGTATTAAGTTAGACAGGTACCCAAAAAACAAACAACAAAATAGAGCAATTAATAACGGACGAAAATTTAATTTTTTACCAAAGGTTAACATATATAACACACTCTCTTTTTTAATAAAGCAATATACTACATTTTGTTAAAATTAAAAAGTCACCTATAAATTATAGGCAACCTCTTAATTTTAAATAACCCTATTCAGCTGTTGCTGCCTGCTCTTTCTTTAATAACACATTATCATAGTGCTTAATGAATGGATACCAAACAAGGAAAGCAACAATTGCACACGCAATTGCCAAAACCCCTCCTTGCCAACTAGCAGTAGCAATAAAACCACCTAAGCCAACAGGTGTAGGCCATGGCTGTTGCAAAATAATTTTTGGCACCAAATGCGAGCTAATTCCCAAATATGCCACAATACCTGAAGCAAGCGGTGCACAAACAAATGGAATCATTAAATCGATATTATATACAATCGGTAATCCGAAAATTAATGGTTCGTTAATATTAAAAATTGCCGGAACAATTTCAACCTTTCCCAATTCCTTTAATTGAGCTGAACGTGCTCCTATTACTAACCAAATAGCAACACCTAACATCGCTCCAGAACCACCGATGGTAATAAATGAGTTGGTGGGATCACCCGCAAAAACGTGGTGAGCACCATGATTATTAGCAACCATATTTGCTAAAACAATTGGAGTATAAAACGAACTGATAATTGTTGCTCCATGAATCCCAAACCACCATAAGAAGTGAATTAGGAAGATGATAATCAAAAAGCCCCACCAAGTATCAGCGATGTCACTGATAAATGAAAATGGAATAAATAATAGTTTAAAGAGATCAGTCCCTGCCATAACGAGTGCAGCATTGATTGCCGCAATAATTACAGCAATACAAAAAGCTGGAATTAAAGCACTAAAAGAGTTAGCAACGCCAGATGGAACTGATGCTGGCATCTTAATTTGCCAGTTATGCTTAATGGTATAGCGATAAATTTGGACAGTCAACCAAGCTACGACTAACCCAATAAAGATCCCAACTGCACCAATCCGATATATACCCGAGGTATTAGCTTCATAACCGCCAGCAACCATCTGAGTTTTACTGAAAACTTGCACGAATTCCATTCGCCCGTTTTTCCAGACCAACTCAGCTACCGTGATAAAGAAAGCCATCAAAAACATCATTAACCCATTCATCGGGACTAAGTTAATTTTTTCCTCATCATGATAAATTTTAGTATACGAATAAGCAAAGGTGCCCGAGAAGACCAAGGCAATAATCCCCATTGTCGCGTTATACACAGATTGGAATAAATTTGAAAACCGGCCAATCGTATTCGCATAAAAGCTTATAAATCCCGGTGTATTAATAATCTGTGGCAACACCGTCAAAATTAAGAAAAACGCTCCAACAATTGAAAACGAGATCACACTGTAACCAGCATCCATAATTGCCCGCACAAATCTTGTTGCCGCAAATTTTCCAGCTGCGGCGGCAATTCGCTCCTTAAGCGGTTTCTTACTTGCTTCTGCCATTTTTAAAACTCCCTTCAATATAGCATATCCTTAATATACTACATATAACTATTGTAATCGCTTTCTTAAAAAATACAAGCAATTATTTAACTTTTTTAAATGTATCAATTGTTTTGATATATCTATCTTTTCCGATTCGAATGTTATGAATTCGTCGCTCACAAACATAAGCCAAAAGTATTCCACCAAAAAGCAATCCTAAAATTAAATAGCGGATATCACTTGTAGTGATAAATGGGAAAAAATTATCATTTATTGGCAAAAAGATAATAATTGCCAGTAAGCAGTTAAAAATAATTTGAATCATTAAATAATGCCGAGTCAGTGGCACATCTGCTTTACGATTGTGCATTTTAGTTAACTGCTCAATTGCAGCCATACCAGATAAAATAGTGTCTATGCCCGCGAAAAGAATACCTAACCATTTTTGATATTGTATTAAAATCAAGAGCCAGATTAAATTAGTGAATAGAAAAACAACAACACTATACCGAATCATCAAATAACGGCTAAAGTACAAATACTTAATATTATCTTCTTGCTTTTTGCGTTCGTAATCTTTTTGTTCTGCCATAGAATATACCTCGCTTTGTCACTAATAACATTATAACGCTATTTTTTTAATCATTTTCATTTTAACTTGATGGATATATCATAATTGGTATAAAATATATTTGTTAGCGCTATCTATAATAGTTATAAAAAGGAGATACTTATGTATTCAGCAAAAATGCCAGAGGGATTTTTATGGGGCGGTGCCGTTGCTGCTCATCAATTAGAAGGTGCTTGGAATGTTGACGGCAAAGGAATGTCAATTGCCGATGTAATGACTGTTGGGTCAGCAACTAAGCCACGTGAAATTACCGATGGCGTCATTGAGGGAAAGAATTACCCAAATCATAGTGCCATAGACTTCTATCATCACTATAAAGAAGATATCAAATTAATGGCAGAGATGGGTTTTAAGGCTTTTAGAACTTCAATCGCTTGGACCAGAATTTTTCCTAATGGTGATGACGAAGAGCCTAATGAAGCAGGTCTGAAATTTTATGACGATTTGTTCGCAACTTGCCATCATTATGGAATTGAACCTGTAGTGACTCTTTCACACTTTGAAATTCCATTCAATTTAGTCAAAAAGTATAATGGTTTTACCAATCGAAAGTTGATTGACTTCTTCATTCGTTTTGCCACCGTTTGTTTCAATCGATACAAAGATAGTGTCAAATACTGGATGACATTTAATGAGATTGATAATCAGTCTGCGTATAATGAAGACTTTTTAATGGTTACAAATTCAGGAATTATTCTTAATAATCTCAGTGAGAAAGAAAAAGAGGCAGCCATGTACCAAGCTGCTCACTATGAATTAGTAGCTTCTGCGTTAGCAGTTAAGGTTGGTCACAAGATCAATCCTAAGTTCGAAATTGGCTGTATGATTAATTATTCACCTGTTCGGCCATTAACGCCATCTTCAGATGATGTTCTCTTGGCAGATAAATTTGAACAACGCCGCGATTGGTTCTCAGATGTCCACGTTTTTGGTGAATATCCTAAAGAAGTTGAAACTTATATTAACAAAAATGGTTATCGGACAGACATTACCGATGAAGATCGAATTGTCTTAAAAGAAGGAACTGTTGACTACGTTGGTTTTAGCTACTACCAAACAACTACTGTTTCCGCGAAAAACGTTGAACCAGATAAATTAAACGATTTATCTAAAGCCATTGCTAAAAATCCAACTTTAGAACGTAGCGATTGGGGTTGGGAAATTGATCCAGAAGGTTTAAGAATTGCCTTAAATCATTTAACAGATCGTTATCATAAGCCATTATTCATCGTTGAAAATGGTCTTGGTGCATACGATAAAGTTGAAGCAGATGGCTCTATTCATGATGATTACCGCGTTGATTATTTGAGAAAACATATTTCTGAAATGGAAAAAGCCGTAGAAATTGATGGGGTTGACTTAATGGGTTATCTTCCTTGGGGACCTATTGATCTTGTTTCTGCAGGTACTGGTCAAATGGATAAACGTTATGGCTTTATCTACGTAGATAAGAATGATGCAGGTGAAGGAGACCTGAGTCGTTCACGTAAAGATTCCTTTGCTTGGTACAAAAAAGTTATTACTACTAATGGCTTAGATTTAGATTAATTACCAGCAATTCAACCAAAGAAGACTCACAATTTTTTGCGAATGCAACAGGAGATAATTTTCTTTATTTGAAAATTATCTCCTGTTTTTTTATTTAATGATGAGTTATTTAAATAATACAGTTAATGGTTTAAAACTACATAAACCTATTAATTTTGGCTCATCCTATTGATAGATATCTTAATCTAGTTTCTATGATTATTCTATATAATAGGTTTCTCTAGGCAAAAAAGAGGTCCTAAGCCCTCAACAATAAAATTCATTGACTCTACTCTTCAAATCTATTTAGGAGTTTGCTTCTATCCTCTCTTTAATTGTATTGAACTTTTGCTCAACATTAAAAACCTTAACCTCGCAGTTACTAATTAGGTTGCCGAAACTGTTAACAGCATTGCAATAAATGTAATCTAATCGCCCATGGTCATTCGACTCACGTTTGGCACAATCACAATGACCAAGTTTTATTGTTTGTATTTGATTTATTGGTCTAATTGTGAAATTAAAACTGAAAATAGGGCGCTTACACCTTTGTATATATTATTTGCCAAAAACCATGTTGCCTGAAGCCCAAATAATATAAAAAAACAAAATAACACAAATAATTAGAGCTAATAACTCACCTAAAAGCATACTTATAATAAAAAGAATATGTTGGCGTTGAAAAAATGTCGTAAATAAGTCCCCTAAAGTTAGCCAATGAAAGCCTAAAACACCAACGCTTAAATCCATAAGCTTGAAAAGCGGTAAGATTAAAACTAGCAAGAGTTCGCATAGTGAAATAATCCGTACAACTTTATAGGCATGATCTGTTAACAGCTGTTCTCTCATTGTAGGCTTGTTTTTTGTCATTATTATTGTTAGCTCCAATCTTTATATTGCCAAGATCTAACCTTAAATATTCCCCAAATATTGTTTTAATTATATTTTTGGCATTTGCATATGTTTTCATGACTTACCTTTCAGTAAAATAAAGTTTATCTACTTTCCAATAGAAGTTATTTTCTTTTTTCATATCAACCCCTATTGCTTTTCCTTTGATTTCTGTACCATACAAATAAATATTTTTATCTCCACCTTGGTAATCAGAAGTATTTTTGCAAGAATCATTTTTATTAAGATGTACTAAAAATAAATATATTTTTTTATTATCTGATACTTTTTTCATTTCTTTAATATCGTGATTTTTAATCATTGCATTAATTTGATAATCTAATTCATAAGAGATATAAGTTTCAGAACAAAAAATATATATTCCTAATAATATAATTATTGTAATCACAATATAAGTTAATTTATGACTATTATTTATCAGGATCACCACCAGTTAGAGCATATCTCTTTTATTTATAATGAAAGCAAGTTTTGGAATTTAGTATATAATAAAAAATCATTTTTTACAATTAGTTTAGTAGGTAGTATGTGAAGCGTTAAAACAGAGTATAATTACATTGATTGCTAAAAAAGCAATGTGTTTTAGTAATTAATAATTCAAAAATACTGAAGTAACCAACTGCCAAGTACAGGAAATTAAAATATTTATAAATATTTACATCATTTGACAAAGAGCTTTAATTTGACACACAAAAAAAACGAAGTCGTAAAAACTTCGCTTTTTAACTTTTATTCAACGTTTTTATTTTAATACATCCGCTTTATACAATTTTTCATATAAGTCGACCATTTCACCAGCCAAGTCTCTAAAAGTAATTGCGTTCATCAAATGATCCTGTGAATGAACAACTAACAAAGTAACCTGCGTATGATTGCCTTGCGCTTCTTGCGTTAACATCGCAGTTTGAGAATTATGAGCTTCAGTTAATGAATCATCTGCTTCCTTTAATTTAGCACGTGCGCCATCAATGTCGCCCTTTTTGGCTAATCTAATAGCTTCAAAAGCCAGACTCTTCGCATTGCCACCATTTGCAATCAGCCCCATAGCTGCTTGCAAAGTTTCCTGTTCTTTTTGTTCAGCTGTCTTTTGTTCTGCCATCATAATCCCCCAATTAGCCGTTAATTAAATCTTGAGCTTGTTGCAAAACCTTCTTGCCATCCATCATGCCATAGGCTTGCATATTGATAACACCAAGAGGAATATCTTTTCCGTCCTTACCTTTGCCCTTAACTTTATTAGCAAAATCATCTTTCATATAACTGACTTGCGGTCCCAGCAAGACACAATCAATTTCTTCTTGATCAAGATGCTGTGAAGCTTCTGAAGCTGGACAAGCAAAAATTTTAACATCAAGTCCTTGCTCCTCAGCAGCTTGTTGCATCTTAGTTACCAATAAAGACGTACTCATACCAGCACTGCAATTTAGCATAATTGTTTGTTCTGCCATAATAATATTTCCTCCTAAATGTATCATAAGTTTATTCTATTATATCACTTATATCACTTTTTTGGATAGCGCTTTCCATTTTTTTGATGATTAGTGCAATTATTTCTCAGCTCCGAATTACGCCCAGCTAGATATAAAAATTTAAAATGGATGAACGAGACCTGTAATTCCTATCCCTAATAAAATAATACCGAAAAAGAAAGAATAACCTATTGCTGCTAAAGAGAATCCATTGTCCGTCCCCTTGTGTAAAATACCATTCGTGTACCGTACAGCATTAACAAGCTCATATACTGATAAACAAATAAATATAATTCCTACCATTCTACTAAAAATAAGACTATTAAAAAAGTTATTCATAAATATTACCTTCTCTCAATATTAAAAATCAGACGTAATCTTAAATGCGTCTTTTCATTTATTATTGTATATAATACCACATTTTTTAAATTATAGAACTTACCACAGTTTCAGAAACATAATTTCTTTTAGAAGCTGTAATAAAACAATGTGTTCATACCACATCAATAAAATATTTAACTGGCATTAAATTATAGTTAGTAACTATTCCTCTTTGTTTTTAAAATTATCTATTTCCCATATTATGATATATAAATCGATTTCAAACAAAAAATTTGTATTAACGTACTTATTGGCAATTCTTGATAAAGTAAAGTAAAATGTTATTTGATAAAAAGGAGTGTCTCAATGTCTCAACTTAAAAAACCTGTCGTAATCGGTATTACCGGCGGTTCAGGTAGTGGAAAAACTACCATTGCTCATAAAATTGTCGAACAGATGCAAGAAAATGAACATGTTTTAATTATGACACAAGATTCATATTATAAAGATAATACAGGGATTCCAATGAGTGCTAGACTCAATATTAATTATGATCATCCTAATGCTTTTGATATCCCGCTATTATCGAAACAATTACGCAGCTTACTTAATTATGAAGCTATTGAAATGCCTGTATATGATTTTAAAGAACATACCAGAAGCAAGGAAACCATTCATACTGATCCGGTTGATATTATTATTTTGGAAGGGATTTTGGTTCTATCTAACGAAGAAATACGTAATTTAATGGATATTAAAGTTTACGTTGACACTGATGATGATATTCGTTTCATCCGCCGATTGCAACGTGATCTTCAAGAACGTGGTAGATCAATTGAATCTGTTATTGAGCAGTATTTAGGAACAGTTAAGCCGATGTATCATCAGTTCATTGAGCCTACAAAGCGTTATGCGGATATCATTATTCCAGAAGGCGGAGACAATGATGTAGCCATTGACATGTTAACAACTAAAGTTCATTCAATTTTAAGTAAGGATATCAAATAAAAAACGAGAGCAAATTTTCTCTCGTTTTTATTTGTAATTAAACATTTAATCGACTTTTGGCTTTAACGCACGGTCAAACAAATTGGTAATTAGCTTAACTAAAACACCATCAAAAACAATTGATGAAATTAAATTGGTAATAAACATAACCAGTTGAAGCTGAAAACTGAACTTATTCCAGCCATATATTATATAAGAAGATATAAAGCAAGCCAAACCCGCAAACACTGCCCCTGTCAGTACACTTGTCCATGAGAATCTTTGATAACGACTTTTTTTAGGGAAAAAGCCTATTTCATTCGTTGCACCTTGCAGTATTCCGGAAATTAGTGTCATTGCACCCCATTGTCCGCCAATAGCCATTTCTACAATTGCAGACAATAATTCACCAATTGTTCCTGAACCAGGTGCTGGAACAAAATAAATTGCTAACGGTGCAGCTATTAACCATAATCCAGTAAAAACAGTATCCGTCACAGGCGCAAAGCCAGTTGGAATTAATATTAACTTAATTAAATTGTATGCCCAGTTAAAACCATAAGTATAAACCACACCCATAATTATTCCAATGAGTGCGATTAAAATGATTGACTTAACATTCCATTTCGATGATCTTGTAAACATAAAAAATACTCCTATAACTTGAGTCAATAGGAGTACACGTTAAATTTTTTCTTTAACACTTCCCTAGCGCAGGTATTATCCCGTTCAGGTTCAGAGGGTATTTCTCAGCTATGTGGCACCCCTAGTGACTTACTATAATTTATTAAAGTATAACATAAAGAATATTATTTCACCAAATTAATTCTAGAATTTAGTAAAACTATTCAGTTTTTCTTTAGTCATATCGCGAATAATTGCAACAGCTAAATCTACTGAAGCTTTAAAATCATGATATGAACTAAAACAATATGGTGAATGCTCATATCGAACTGGAATTCCAATAACAATTGTAGGCGCACCATTTTCATAGTAAATGGCTGCACCATCTTGTCCCCCACCAGTCCGAACAGAACGTGTATATGGTAAGTGATTCTTATCAGCTAAATCACAAGCATACTGTTGGAATTTAGGATTCGGTAAAAATGTAGTATCCATATCCCTTAACATCGGTCCACGATTAAGACCGGTTTGTGACAACCATTCAGGGGTAAAAGTATCATCGGCTGGGCAAGATTCAAGCACAATTGCTAAATCAGGTTTGACTGCTCGCGCAGTCACATAAGCACCACGAAGTCCAACTTCTTCTTGACTAGAAAGAGCTGCGACTACATTAAAGTTAGTTTCTTCTTCTTTTAAAATTTCAAGAACATCTGCCATTGCTGCTGCACCAAAACGATCATCAAAATCTTTACCAAAGAATAATCCCGTTTTTTCGTTATACTCACATTTTACATCAACAAAAATTGGACAACCCGTATCAATTTTAAAATCATTGATGGTCTCTTCACGCGAACATGAACCAACATCAATTGACATATCAGCAACATCTGGAACATTATTCCTTTCTGCTTCAGTCATAAAATGTGGTGGCTTTGTTGCAACAACGCCGGGAATATATTCGCCATCTTTATTTCTAATTTTTACTCGCAATGCTGGTATATTATATTTTACCCATCCACCTAGGGGAACAAATTTAATCATTCCATTTGGTCTGACTGCCTGAGTAATGAAACCAACAGCATCCGAATGAGCATCTAACTGAATTACTGGCCGTCCAGCTTGATTTTCTTTCTTAGCAGCGTATACATTAAGCATACCATCAACTTTGATATCAGCAAAATCTTTGACAGTTTGCGTGAACAATTTAACAAATTCTTCTTCAAAGCCTGACGTCGCATTTGCATCCGCAAAGGCTTTAAGCATTTTTATTTCTTTTTCTTTTTTCATTTAAATGCCTTCTCTTTAATTTAATATCTTTCTTCATTGTAACAAAAACTTTAGGAATAACTCTATAAATTTGAGTTAATATCCAGTTAATCCTACTATTTTTATTTAATATAATAATTTTGTCCGTAATTTAGACAACTATTGACAAAAAAAGTTTAAAACAGTCTGCTTTTTTAACCATAAAATGATATAATCGATACTATTAGTAATTCAAAAATTTTAAGGTAAAGGGTAAATCAATGCCGAAAAACGACAATATTAACAGTATTATTGACCATCAGTTGTTTACCGAAAACGACATTCATAAAATGTGCGTTAAACTAGGCAAACAGCTAACTGAAGATTATGCGGGAAAAAATCCTCTTATTGTAGGTGCACTTAAAGGCGCAATATTCTTTTTAACCGACCTGGTACGAGAAATGGATGTTAAAGAAGAAATTGACTTTCTTGATGTTTCCAGTTATGGCAATGGGTTTGAATCTTCTGGAAAAGTTAAGTTGATTTCAGATCTTACGACTGATGTCAATGGTCGCGATGTACTTATCGTCGAAGATATTGTTGATACTGGTCTTACTTTAAAGTATATGAAGAATTTGCTCAAAGAACGAGGCGCCAAAAGTGTCAAATGCTGCGTACTACTTAATAAAGAAACTAACAGACGAACCGATGTTGATATTGAATATTATGGTTCAAAAGTAGGCAATGAATTTGTTGTTGGTTATGGACTAGATTTTATGAATGCCTACCGCAATCTTCGCTACATTGGTGTACTTAAGCCTGAAATCATTGGACGCGTTACCAATAAATAAAATAATCAAATAAAAAGAAGACTGTTAAGTTAACCCTCTAGATGGATTTTGGTCCAATCTAGAGGGTTAATTTTATTTTGGCTAGTTATGGTAGATTCTTTCGTAAAACTATAATTGTCAGCCGCATTTAAAGCGGAGGCTTGATATTTAGAAGGGAAGTCTTGTTTTGCAAGATTTCTTTTTCTTTACAGCTATATTGTGTCATGAATAGCATATTAGTTTAAGGTCCAAGTCCTTGATTTCTAAGTTATTTTTATTGTTTAATTAAAGATTTAAACTTATCAAAATTTTTCTTTTTGCTCAATACTATATTCGGTAGTATTGAACAAATTCTTCAAGAGACAATACTACAACAAAGTATTACAATGGAATCTAATAGGGCAACAATAATTTCAGTCAGTAATGCACTTGATGCGGGTGTTTCTGTAATTGTTTTGTCAATTAATGGTTATATATCAGATAATTTTGGAATTGGTAGTGCTTAAATTTTTTTAGCAACTTTAGGGATAGTTTTATTTGGAATAAGCTATTTGTTAAATAGAAAGGCAGTAAGAGTTAATGGAGCATAACATTACATTAGATAAGTACGTGGATTCTAGAGGTAGAGTGAAAATTTGGCCGGGAAAAGAAAAAAATCGATTACTTGTCTTATCTTATTTAGCGACTAAATTTGAGCCTGAAAAGAAATACTCTGAACAGGATGTAAATCTCATTTTAATGGGACTTATAGATAATTATGTTACAAGAAGACGTGATTTAATAGAATATAACTTTTTGAATAGAACGGATGACGGTAGATTATATTGGAGAAGTAAATAAATTATTTGAAAAGTAGTACTTTTGAAATGAACACCAAAAGCCTGCTTTTTCTATCGCCTTGTGATAATAGAAAGATTAATAAACGATTTCAATTTTTTTCTATATCGTATGAAGGTTGCGCGATTGATACCAGTTAATTTTGCTACCCTGGTGTCGGTCATATCACTCTTATAAAGTCTAAAAACGTGTTGCAATTGTGGACTATCTTTAGAATATTTAGGCTTACGCTCATGATAGCGACCTTCTGCTTTAGCTATCTATTTCGATACCTTGACGTTGGCGCTCCTTAATTCGTTCATGATCACTTTCTGCCTGATATTTATATACTCAAGAATAAGATTATTTATTAGTTGCCGCAAATTAGGATCTTCAGTACCACACAAAGAGGAGAAATTTAAAATATTAAGTGTTGCACCCTCGTCTTTATTTTTGTACAAAAAAGCTAGAAACCACTCTCATTCGCAGTGATTTTTAGCTTTCAAGTTTAAGTCATCATAGTCACAGATAAAATTAACAACCTCACGTAGCCTATAGGCGACAAGTTTGTTAATATTTACAATATAAATTGTTGATAACAAGAGTACTTAACATAATCATGTGATTTATTAAAAAGCACTTATTGTACCCCTTTTATCTTTCCACCAAATAATTATTAACCACGGAATTAGTGTGACAACAAATGTTAAACATAGCAAGGCTAAATCCTTAACAAAGGATTGTCTAGTTAACAAATCATTGACTGCACAAAAGATATAGTGAAAGGGAAACATTTTTTGCAAGTTAGTAAGCCATTTAGTGAAAGTATCTTGTTTAAATAATTCAAAAGGACTAATCACCATCATCATAATTAGCATTAAGAAAAAAGTTAACTCATCAAGCGTGTCTTCTTGCAAGAGCATTCCTAATGTAAAGCCGATCACACTACTATAAATACCAGCGCTACTTAATAGCAGCATACAAATAATCAATTTATCATCAAATTTTATCTTAGAGCAGCCAACACCGATAATAATATTCGCCATAATGATAATTAGATTCAGAATTAATTGCAGCAATACCTGATCAAACAAATAATGTCCCAGGGAATAAAATGATGTTTTATCTTTTAATGCATAATACTGCTTGCCCGTATTGATTCTTTTGCCAAAAGTTACAACTGAGTTGCCGACAATCCCCCACAAACAGGCAATTAAGAAAATTGCATAATTGATACCAGTGTAAGAAGGAATTGCATTCAGCATCAATATATACCAGCAAATCGGAATAATAATTGTAAACACTATGAAGCGAGGATTGTGCAAAATGTTTTTTAATTGTAGCCATTTAATCATTATTAGTCTCCTTGCCATCGTTAAAATGCCGGTACCACTGTTCAATTGTCTGATGATGCTGGTGAATTTCATCAACATTGACATTCTGAGCAATTTGCCCATCTTTGAGCAACACAACTCGAGAAAAATACTTATCAATCTGGTTAAAATCATGAGTTGTCGTTAAAACCGTGCTGTTAATATGATCCAGCTGCTGCCAAAAAAAATCGATTGTTTTTAAATCCATTCCAGCTGTCGGCTCATCGAATATAAAAAACTTACTCGGCTTAATCAAAGTTAACAAAAGAAGTAATCTGCGTTTTTGACCACCAGATAGCTTTTTAATAGCAAGTTTAGCCTGCTGCTTAAGATTAAATTTTTCGAGTAGTGCATCAATTTTCCACTCATCATAAACCTGATCGATTGCGGCTTCTAATTGCAGCTGTTCGGATACCCTTAGCGTGTCAATCAAAACATTTTTCTGAGGCATAATGCTTAAATCGGTCTTGGGATCATAAAACAATTCAACCTTACCACTATCTGGCTGCAACAATTGAGTAATTATTTTAATTAAGGTTGATTTGCCCGCACCATTACTGCCCAACAATGCAATACGGTCTCTCGTTGCAATCGTTAAGTTAACCTTCCTTAATACCGGATAGGCAAATGACTTATGCAAATCAGTAACTTTCAACAAAAGATCCCGTTTAGTTGATACACCTGCCAATAAATAATCCAGTGATACACCAAATATCTCGGCTAAGTTAATCAGCTTAGTAATATCCGGTTCAGTTTCTCCTAACTCCCACTTAGAAACGGATTGCCGCGAAACGTACAATTTTTGCGCCAAATCATTTTGGGATAATCTTTGTTTGCGTCTCAATTTATTTAATTGCTCAACAAAAATATTTTCCATCACAATCATCCTTTCAAATTTGTTAGCCTAATTATCTCCTAACCCTCCTTTTTGCCAAGCAAATTTGTGATGCGTAACTGACAACCTACAGTTGCCAAAGCTGCTACAAGTCTCGAAAAAATCCATTACACAAAAAAACGCTCAGATTAATATCCAGCGTTCTTTCAATCTTCAGAATATATTTTAAAAATTTGCCCAAATCAAATATCTATTAAATAAGATTCAAGTTCATTCAACACCTTGATAATTTTTTATAACCTGTATTAAACCATGGGCTAAAATATTTATTTTTGAATACACTTAATTGCATCGGCTAATTACCTTCAATTAACGAACCGACCGATACCTTCAACATCTTGTACTGACTGATTCAATCATTTAGTTGCAGGAAAAGATAAAATACCAAATTAAGCAAGTTTATATTTTGGCTTTTAATTAAATTTGATAAATAAACATTTTATTATGCAGTATATTCTATTCAACAAAATTTAAAAAGTGGGTTTTAGCTGCAATAAATATTTCATATAATACTCTATGTTGTATGCAAAGTTTCGGTAAACTCAATGCTTTTGCTATAATTAAAGTTGAATTGATAGCAAATTGTTTTGAGGGCAATCAGCTGTTTTACTTGAAAGAAGAGGGTGCTTATGGCACGAAATCTTTAGAAAGGTGTACATAACTGTGCGTTTATCATGCGCTAGAATTAGCGTTGACATTTGCCACGTTTATTATTGCCTTGTAGACTTATATCAATCTACTTTTTATTTTAAGTAAACTGATCTGTTTGGTTAAGCTTTAATTGTTTAACGATAAACCAATTCATAAATCCCTGTTCACGTTTCTCTAACTTAAACTCAAAATTATCAAATTCAACAGTTTCATTTTCTTTTAAATCGGGATAATGCTCCATCATATAACCACCAAGAGTAATAATATCACTATCTTGGAATCTCTTTAAATCACTTCTAAAGTAACGTGCAAAATCGTATAGAGTTGTTTTACCAGAAATATGAATGTTGCCATCTTTATCCTTAATAATATAATCGTCAGAAACGTCATCAATTTCATCCTTAACCGTTCCAAACAGTTCTTCATAGATATCTTTATCTGTTACAATTCCACTTGTCCCCCCGTACTCATCAACGACTAGAACAATTGGGGTATGCTTTTTAATCATCAAATGCAAAATATCCTGAATAGGCATCGATTCTGGAACAGTGATCATGGTTCGTATAATTCTAGTCACTGGGACTTGAGCATCAACTTGACTCTGCTGAATGACATCAAAAGCATAAATATAACCCACAACATCGTCTTTATTGTTTTCACGAACAACCGGTAATCTACTAAAGCCATCATTTAAATACATGTTTAAAGCATGTTTAATTGATTCAGTCGAATTGATCGCTAAGATTCTTGTACGATCTGTCATAATATCTTTAGCTATTTTATCGTTAAATTCAAATGCTCTTGTCATATAAGTAAGATCATTTTTATCCAGTGATCCACCATGAACAGCCTTGCGTGATAATTTAATAATTTCAGATTGTGAATAAATTTGATTTTCTTCATCAGCAGGTTCAAAACCTAATATTTTTAATAAACCATTAGAGCTTATATTAAGAAGCCAAACAAATGGATAAACCAAAGTATGAAAAAATTGTAGTGGTGAGGTAATTTCAAGTAAAATCTTAACCGGCATATCAATAGCAATATTTTTAGGTACTATCTCAGTGATAACAACTTCTAAATAGGTTAGCAAAATTAGACCTAAGATTGCACTGATAGACCGTAAAATCGAATAATTTACCTGCGTCAAATTTAATAGTCTTTCAAAAAGTGTCGCAAATGTATCTGCAGAAAACCACCCTAAAACAACTCCCACTAAAGTTGTACCGACCTGTGTTGTTGATAAATATTCATTCAAATTATGGGTCATGTGCAATGCACGCTTAATTTTACGACGGTTGCCCTCGTTATTTGCTAGCATATCCTCAAGCTGACTTGATCTGGTTTGAACCAAAGCAAACTCAGCTGCCACAAAAAACGCTGCAAAAGCAAAAATGACTAAAGTAGCTATCAAATTAATAACTATACGGGTATTGTTCAAAATTTATATCACCTTTTAATAAAACTTCTACCATATATCTTAACATCAATACCCCTGTTTTTATAAAAAATCCTCAAACTACTTAACCAATTTATAAATTTCCTCAAATGGCAATCGAGCAGGAATATATTTATCATCATTTACTTCAGCAGTATTATCTTTATATCCTAATCCAATAGCCATTCCAATTAACTCATCTTCGGAAATATGACCATACTTACGAACTAATTCTGGATACGATACCATTGAATGTGCTGGCATAACAGATAATCCTTCATTAATTGCCAACAACATTATACTCTGCGAGAAAATTCCCAAATCATAAACCGACCAGACAGGAGACGCCTTAGGAATAGTAACAAATACAACATCCTGAGCATTAAACATAGTATTATTAGCATTAGTAAATAAATCCATTTTATTATTAAAAAAGTATGGTTGTGATGCTCCTAAAGCTGCCATATTTTGACTAGGATATGGATCCCAATTAAGTGATAGCATTCGCGCAAAATCTTCATGTGGTTCAACTTTTAAATCAAGCTGTTTTTTTACTTCTTTCTTTAAGCCACTGAGGGCATTACCAGTCAATGTATATGCCTTCCAAGGTTGAGAGTTAAGCAGTGATGGTGATTGTTGTGCCCGCTCAATTATTTGAGCAATCATTTTTTCATTAACTTTACGATTAGTAAACTTTCGCGTTACTCGTTCATGATTATAAACGTCATTAAATTTCATTTTGCCTCAATTCCTTACACGTTAGCAGATTTTAGATTTCTACCGTGCTACCCAAAAAAGTTAATTCTAAGTGATAGTGCATCAATCTATTATACTAAATATATCTATTTTAATAATACGCAAAATTAAAAATGTAATCAATACACTTAGCTAAGTTTTTCACAATTAATTTGTTTGCCTCCATTTTAACAGAAATAATATTATGTGATCAAAATTTGATATATTAAAAAAGTTTGACTATAGATATAATCAAACATTTTTTTAAATCTTATACTGTCTTCGTAAATCTCGTTCTTGATCGCGCTTTTTGATAGTCTCACGCTTATCATATTTTTTCTTTCCTTGACCCACACCAATTAATACTTTAGCAAAACCATGCTTCAAATAAACTTTAAGTGGAATGATTGCAATTCCACGTTCGGCCTGCTGTTTTGCCAAACGAGTAAGCTCTTTTTTATGTAAAAGTAACCGTCTACTCCGAACCGGTTCATGATTATAACGATTCCCCTGTTCATATTCACTAATATGTACATTTTCTAAAAAGGCAGAACCTCTAATAATTTGAACATAACCATCACGTAAGTTGATCCGCCGTGCTCGTACTGATTTAATTTCAGTTCCAGTTAAGGCTATCCCTGCTTCAAACGTTTCTTTAATGAAATAATCATGATGTGCTTTTTTATTTTGAGTAATTAAATTGTCATTTTTTTCGTTTTTCAATTTTCTAACCTAATGCTTATATTTACTAAAATGAGGATGATTAGTATTTTGATGAAAATTGCTTCGATTGCTATTACGCCGACCACGATCATTGTTAAATTTACGTTTATTACCCCCATGATCATTTTTTGAATGTATCTTTTGGGACGAATTAGGGTCATAAATTTCAAAATCTAGCTGATGTTGATCAACATTGGCATTGATTAATGTAACTTTTATTGGCATCCCCACGTGATATTGCTTATGAGTTCCCCGCCCCGTCAAAGTCATATTCTTTTCATTAAAACTATAAAAATCATCGTTTAAATTTGAAATATGTATCAGACCTTCAACTGTGTTAGGTAACTGTATAAACATTCCAAAGCTTGTCACTGAAGAAACCACTGCCTCGAAATGTTGACCAACCTGATCAGCCATATATTCAGTCATTTTTAAATCATTAACTTCACGCTCAGTATCAATTGACACCCGTTCTTGTGTTGAAGTTTGATCAGCGACGTCAGGCAAGTAATTAGCAAAATGGTCTTGAACATCCTTACTCAATCCTTGTTCACTGTAAAAATGTATCATTCGATGAACCATTAAATCAGAATAACGCCTAATTGGCGAAGTAAAGTGTGTATAAAACTGTGCTGCTAATCCAAAATGACCAAGTGGCTCTTCAGAATAATGTGCTTGTTTCAGACTACGTAACATCATCATTTGAACAACTGCTTCTTCTGGTGTACCTATTGTTTTAGTAACCACTTTTTGTAAGTCAATTGGTTTAACATGATTAGGATCAGCTGTAATATTCAGCCCAAATGCACTACAAAATTCAAAAAAGCTCTTAATTCTTTCACCATCAGGCGTTTCATGAACACGATAGAGAAATGGCACATGTTTTTTATAAAAATCTTCAGCAACCGTTTCATTGGCCATCAACATAAATGATTCAATCATTTTCTCAGCTGTTCCCCGATCATGAAGAACAATATCTAAGGGTTTACCATTCTTATCAACAACTATTTTAGCTTCTGGCTCCTCAAAATCGATTGCCCCACGTTGATGTCTCTTTTGATAAAGCACATTATGTAATTCTGCCATTTCTTGCAACATTGGTGCAAGGTCTTGATATTTTTTCTCCAGTACCTCGTGGTTTTCTGGGTCCAAAACCTTGTTAACATTCTTATAAGTCATCCTGCCATGTGAGCGCATAACTGACGGATGAATTTGATAATTTACTCGGTCACCTTTTGGTGTGATTTCCATTTCACACGATAAAACTAACCGATCTACACCTTCGTTTAAAGAACAAATTCCATTAGATAGTCGAAACGGTAACATTGGAATTACCCGGTCAACAAGATAAGTACTATTACCCCGTGTAAAGGCTTCTTTGTCAAGTGGTGTATTTTCCCGAACATAGTGTGCTACATCAGCAATGTGTACTCCAAGATGATAATTACCGTTAGGCAATTTCCACAAAACGACCGCATCATCAAAATCTTTAGAATCATCCCCATCAATTGTCACTGTTGGTTGATTTCTAATATCTTCACGGTTAACCATTTCACTTTCAGTAACGTGATCTGGAATTTCATTAGCTTGTAATTGGGCTTCCTCATCCCATTCAGTTTTAACATCATGATCAGCAACAATTGCCATAATGTCAACACCGGGCATATTTTTATTACCAACAATTCCAATGACTGCTCCCACCATTGCATCAGGATTATCTGCATTTGGATAATCGCTGACTGTTACTTTAACAATATCCTTTGGTTGGGGATGTAAACCATTCTCACCCACGTACACACGATAATTAGTTAATTTTTTATTCGTACTTGAAACATAACCAATGAAGTGGCTAACTTTAACTTGAGCATCTGTTAAAGCATAAAATTCACCAACTAAGGTCTTAAGCCCATGTTCGATAATTGCCTCAACCTGTCCTTCAGGACCTTTGCCATTCCAAGGATTGCCCCCAGCTGTAATTTTAACTCTAACTTGGTCGCCATCAATTGCGTAGTTAGTGTAATCTCTTGAAATAAAAATATCATCTGTATCCTCATCATCAAGTTTAACAAAGCCAAATCCCTTACTATTAGCCTTAAAAGTTCCTTCTACAATGATATTTTCTTGAGCTAATTGATAGTGTCCATGACCATCAGTAATAATTTTCTTTTCCTGTTCCAAAAAAGATAGAGCCTTAACAATGTCAGAAAATCCCCCTAAACGATCACGTCGCAGAAGACGTTCAATTTGTTCTACTTGATATTGTTTTTTAGGATTATGGCGAAAGATTTCTAAAACATTAGCTAAAATTTTCTCATTTTGTGCCATGCACTAAATCTCCATTTCTTATAAATAGATAAAAAAAGTCCTCCCATCACTTGATCGGGAGGAACTGAAACTTACTTTGAAGACAAATAAGCTAATACAATAGCAAAAGCGAAAAAGAGAACCAGTAAAACGGCCGTCACCTTTTCCATAAATGCCTCAAAACCACGTTTTTTCGTTTGGCCACTAAAAACTGCACCGCCAGATAAGGCGTTCAATGCATCTTGCTGCTTTTGCGGCTGCATCATTGTCACAATAACAATTAAGATTGAAACAATAATTAGTAGCGTCATAAATAAGTTATACAATACGCTGCCTCCAATATACAGATACGATTACTGATAAATTTTAACACAAAATATATATTATTTCGAGTTTTATTTTTCTAACTCTGGCGCATTAGTTTTAAACATCTTTTGTGTCGTTTTTTTATGGTGACGATACCACAGCGATGTCTTATCTTTAGAATATAAATTTTTTAGCGCCACTTCTTCATTATAATCATAATCATGCGATTTAACCCGTTTAAACCACTTGGGTTTATAAAAACGCAACAAGTTTCCAGTAATTACACGATCTGACAAAGACAATTGTGTCGTTACTTTGTTTGAAAGCGCAATTAGCTTTTTCTTTAATTTGGAATCAGGGTTAACAATTTCATCACCTGTTTTTGTGTAAAAATAGGCACTGCCAACTTTAGCATATTGCGGAGTAATAAAATCACCATTTCGTTGAGCTACTATTTGCGGGGCTTCAGAACTAAGTAAATCATGACCAAATTGAATTGTGGAGTAATTACTAATTCCTAATAAATTGAGCAGCGTTGGTAAAACATCTATTTCTCCACCATAAGTTTTACTAATCCCTCCTTTCAAACCCTTCATATGAAACATCAAAGGTACACGTTGAAACTTTAAATTATCAAAATTGTTAAATTCATCTTGACCTAGTAATTCTGCACTAGCCTTATGATGATTACCCGAAATACCATAATGATCACCATACAATACTAGAAGTGTGTTTTTATCAAGCCCCGTTTTCTTTAACCAACTGAGAAGTTCGCCAATTGCTTGATCCAAATAATGTGCGGTTTGCACATATCCATCAACTGTTTCATCACCTGTATCAGTACGTGTAATTGTTTGATTCTTTTTATCTAAATCATATGGGTAGTGGTTTGTCACAGTAATCAACTTAAGATAAAAGGGTTGTGGTAAATGTTCTATATATTTAATTGATTGAGAAAAGAAAATTTTGTCCTTTAAACCGTAACCAATATAATATTTAGGTTTATTTTCATAATATGAAAGTGGCATAAAATATTGATAACCAAACTGCTTGTAAGCATTATTACGATTCCAAAACGAACCGGCACCACCATGCATTACTGCTGTTGTATAACCTGATTTTTGTTGAAGAATCGCTGGAGCACTTTCAAACGTATTAGAAGTACCATAACTTGACATAGCCGAGCCGGATTGTAAACCATACAGCGAGTTTTCCAACATCATTTCAGCATCAGATGTCTTACCTTGCCCTACTTGATTATAAAAATTTGCAAAACTTAGCGTACTTTTGGAGTGGTATAATCTATTCAGATTAGGGGTTACTTCTTTACCTTTCCACTTATAGCCAATCAAAAACTGTTGAAAACTTTCAAGGTGAATAACTAGAACATTTTTACCTTTTGCAACTCCAGTGTATTCTGCATTTGGCTTAATGTAGTTTATTTTTAAGTATTTTTTTACTGAACGCAAATCTGAAACGTTTGCCTTTGCCATTTGTTCACTAGTTTGAGCTGTTTTAAAACCATCATATACCGCATATTCGTTAATACCGAGGTACTTAACAATATAGCTATTATCAAAAGTTCTCGTTAGTAATCCTGAGCGATCTTTTTGTGCCATCAACAAGTTAATTCCAATTAATACTATAGCTAAACTTTCGACTAACAAATTAAACTTGACTTTTAATGGTCGTAAATCGTAGTGGATAATCTTACTACATAAAAGAGCAAAAATTGCCACAACATCCAAAAAAGATAGAAAATCAGTCGCATGTGTAATTCCCACTATGCTCTTACCTAAATTATCAGCTGTTGAACCAGAAGTTTTAATAATTGAAAATGATAAAAAATTAGAAAATTCGCGATAATACAAAATATTTGCAAATAGCCATAAACTTAACAAAAAATCAATTATAAGAATAATCCAATATGACTTACGTCCCTTAAAGAACAGCCCTATTCCTAATAGAAGTATTCCCGTTGGAAGAGGATTAAGTAATAAAAGGAAATTTTGCATTGACCCGACTGCACCCAAATTAAATTTGGTTAAGTATATTACGTAAGATTTTATCCAAAATGATATTAAAACAATGGTAAAAAAGCCTAATTTGTTTTTGGTTAACCATTGTATAAAAGACTTAGTCCGTGCCATCCTTTTATCTCCCCATCTTGCTAAGATACTACATCAAGTAAAATTAATCATTTTATTGATCTACGACCCTTTTGGGTTTAAATATCCATCCCCAAATCCCGAGAATCATTCCAAAAAAATACGTAACAAATCGCCAAAGAAACATTCCCACAATTAGCGATTCTTTAGAACTAACAAAACTTGCAAAAAGCTTTTGAAAGCTATATTCTGCTCCTCCCGATGCTCCTGGAATTGGGACAACTGCCATTAACATAGTAATCATAATATTCATTTGGGTCACATTGATCCAATCTGCTGAAATATTAAGTGCTACCAAAATCATGAAAGGAATTGAATAAAAGCAAAGTAGCTGTAATATCGTCAACCCACAACACAAAAGTAATTTCTTTTTTTCTTTTTTTAATTTTTGACT
Organism: Lactobacillus sp. ESL0228; assembly: GCF_003692825.1. NCBI lineage: Bacteria > Bacillati > Bacillota > Bacilli > Lactobacillales > Lactobacillaceae > Lactobacillus > Lactobacillus sp. ESL0228. The sequence goes on along the minus strand of NZ_REHJ01000007.1, from coordinate 6,148 downwards.
TTCTTGATAAAAAGAATCAATTTTGGCCATAACATTTTTTTGCCAACTTGCGACGCGTTTAGCATCAACAAATTTTGCCAAAAAAGTCATTAACACATTGGTAACCTTTTTGGTCCACGTATACGCAAAAAGTGTTGCCAATAAAAAAGCAATAGAACTAATATGAATTAAAAAACCAATTGCAATTAAAAGGGCTAGCCCGGCAAATTTAGTCGCTACCATCTGAAACCCAGTAATAATAGTCACTACATAAGCGAAAAAAACCACAACCTGATAAATAATAAACTTCATCACTAATAAAGAGGTAGCACGCCCGCCTTCAATACCCATTTGGATCATTGCAGCTAATTGCGACGGTTGACCACCAGTTGACATTGGGGTTATTGCATTAAATAAAGCTTGAATAATTGGAATTCTAAAAAATGCCCACTTTGAACGCTGTGGTTCATTTTGACTTTTTGCTAAAACTGCTAAAGTAGTTGCTTCAAACAAGTAAGAAGCAAGCATCAGGCCAAATACCAATAGTAAACCAACTGGATTAATATTTTGAGCAACATGTTGTAATTGTCTAATTGGAATATTGCGTAAATCAAAATATAAAACCCCAGCACTGATCGATAAGACAATAATAATTCCCCACAGATATTTTTTATTCATCAGCGAATCTGTCCCAATTTGCGACCAAGTTCATACTGTTCATGATAAAAATCACTCCAAATTCGAGCCAAATTATCTTCTGAATATTTCTCACTAGCCATATTAGATAAATTACTATATTTATTCAAAAGCGTCTTATCATTGGCAACCTGACGCAATCGCGCGTTCATCTCAGAAAAATCATTACCCTTTAAATAATATCCGCTGATAATTGCTTTGTATAACTCAAGGTCACGAAGCAAGACAGGTGTTCCGCAACTAAAAGCTTCCAAAACGGACATTGGAAATAATTCATCAAATGATGGCAAGACAAAGAGGTCAGCAATATTTAAGTAATCCACCAATTGTTCACGATCAATAATCCCTGTAAACTTTAAGTTCTTCGGCGGATGATCAACCAATTTTTTAAAGTGATCATAGCCGTCAGTAATTTTACCAAAGGAAAATCCACCAGCCCAAATAAACTGCATTTCAGGATTGGCCTGAGCCATTCGCGCAAAGTCATCAACACCTTTACGTTCCTGAACTTGACCATCACCAAAAACCACAAATTTATCTAATGGTATTTTTAATTGATGACGAAAGGCATTCTTTTTTTCTTGGCTTTCAATATAAAATTCACTTTTTGCAACAAAATTGGGAATATACTGAACATTTTCACGTTTAATTCCATATTTGACTAATTTATCAATAAAAATTGGATTAACTACAACGATCTGATCCATTCGTTTATAGAAATTAATCACATAATTGTAAAAAATATTCTTGGCACATGAAGGTAATTTAACTGAACCCTCAAGTGTTTCTGGTAAAAAGTGAACGTAACCAATTTTGCGGCCACGAGCGGGTGAAAAACTATTAACGAAATAAGTGGGATTAATCGTGTGATAATGAGTCAAATCACTCTCACCATACTTATTATTTGTTACATAAAACTGATCCACTAAGCGCTTTCTAAGCAGACTAATAAGTTCGTTATAAGCAGAGCCCACACCTTGACCTTTAACAGAAGCAGCCTGTGAAAACATATTAATTCTAATCATTGCTATCCTCTTTGAGATTTACTTGGTAGTTTTTAATTACGTCTTTATAAAATTGGTGAACCTCACTTCCAAATCGTTTGGCGGAAATTTGTTCAAGTTTTTTAGATAATTTCTTTTCTGGAATTTTTATGGGATCTTCCCTAAGATATGACAATATCTCATCCCTCATTTGATCAGGACGTGTAAAAACCTGTCCAAAATCCTTATCATCAAACACGTGCTCTGTGTAATCTGTATCATAAACAACACATTTAGTTCCAGCAGCCAAAGCTTCTATATAGGTTAAACCTTGTGTTTCTGTATCACTAGCCGAAATGAATAGATCGGCCATTTTATAAAAGGCACCTACATCTTCATGTAAAACATCTCCAGCAAAAATTACATTATCCTCAAGCGTTAATCGTTCTACTTGCTCATTCAAAGTTTCCACATCAGGACCATCTCCAGCAATCACCAAACGCAGCTGAGGAAATTCATCGATGATTTCTGGCATCACATTTAAAATCCGGTCAATCTTTTTTTCTCCAGCAATTCGGCTTAACGTTAATAAAACGGGGGCATTGTCCGCTATTCCCAATTCATGACGAACATTGCGGTTAACTGGCGTATTAAGGCTTTTAATATCAACTCCAGTAGGAATAATTTTTAGTGGAATAGAAACTTTATACCGTCGTAAAAGCTCCTCAACGCGCTTACTAGGAGCAATTACACCATCCATACTTTTAAGAAAGACATTCGTAAACTGCTTAACATGGTAAGGCCGCAACAAATGACCATTTAACACGTAGTGTAAATAATCTTCATACATTGTGTGATATGTATGAATTGCTGGGATTTTTAGTTGGTGTGCAACATATTTGCCAATCATTCCTAATGCAAATTCTGTCTGTGTATGAACGATATCCAGTTTAACCTCTCGGGCAACTTTTGTTGCCTCAAAAAAGCCTCGATAAGCAACTCGGCGATCTGTAAACGAAATAAATGGCATGCTACTAAAACGAAAAACATTTGCCTCGACTGTCCCTTTAGCTACGTGTGGATCAGTTGTTGTAAAAATAAATACATTATGGCCTTGTTCTTCAAGGGCATCCTTCAGCGTCTTGATAGAAGTGGCCACACCACTAATCTGTGGAAAATATGTATCGGTAAAAATACCAATATTCATTTGAATACCTCCGTATAAAGGTATTATAAAGATTCCACATAACATGTGCAATTTTTATAAAGAAAAATTTATAAACAAAAACAGCTCCATAGGGAGCTGTTAAAAATAGCGGTGATCGGGGTCGAACCGATACGTCCTAAACGGACACCAGATTTTGAGTCTGGCGCGTCTGCCAATTCCGCCACACCGCCATCGTCTAATATTATTAACTAATAGTTCAATGACTGAACCTTAAGGCGGGGATCGGATTTGAACCGACGATTAAGGTTTTGCAGACCTCTGCCTTACCACTTGGCTACACCGCCATTGAATATTTTATTAATAGATTGGGATAGCTGGATTCGAACCAGCGCATAATAGAGTCAAAGTCTAGTGCCTTACCACTTGGCTATATCCCAATGCTAGGGCGGAATATGGGATTCGAACCCATGTATGCCGGATCCACAAACCGGTGTGTTAACCCCTTCACCAATTCCGCCATGAAGTTAAACAGGGATAGTAGGAATTGAACCCACACTAGCGGTTTTGGAGACCGATGTACTACCTTTATACGATATCCCTATTATGGAGGAGGGTGGATTCGAACCGCCGAACTCAGAGAGAGCGGTTTTACAGACCGCCGCGTTTAGCCACTTCGCTACTCCTCCAGGCTGATGGCGCGGGACGGAATCGAACCGCCGACACAAGGAGCTTCAATCCTTTGCTCTACCGACTGAGCTACCGAGCCATCTTACGGTCCATATCAGATTTGAACTGATGATCTTCTCCGTGACAGGGAGACGAGATAAACCACTGCTCCAATGGACCATATTGCGGGAGGTGGATTTGAACCACCGACCTTCGGGTTATGAGCCCGACGAGCTACCATACTGCTCCATCCCGCGATGTTATTAAAGGAGGATGTGGGATTTGAACCCACGCACGGCAAGACCGTCTAACGGTTTTCAAAACCGTCCCCTTAAGCCACTTGGGTAATCCTCCAAATGTAAATGTACCAACTTAATGGTAATGACCCGTACGGGATTTGAACCCATGTTACCGCCGTGAAAGGGCGATGTCTTAACCACTTGACCAACGGGTCATGTTCGTTATTATTAACGTCACATGACGCTTAATTATAATACCTAACTTAGCTGAATTTGTCAACTACTTTTTATTCCTGATTTCAACGCTTAACTGCTTTTTTAAATCAACAACGTTATTTATAATACAGGAATAATTTGAATCTTGCAAGAGGTTTTCACAAAAAAGTTAACTTTTTTTATTTTACATAAAAATAATGTAGCAATAACGTCTCTTATAAAGTTTATAACATATAAAACCTCAATTTTTTAACTTTTCTGCTAATGATTAATATCCCGATAGCTATACCACAGAATATTAATAACTAACTTCAACAGGATCATTGAACTGGATACCTTATCTCCTAAGTTAAAATAGGTTTTAGAATCAAAACTAGCAATTTGCCAAAATTATTATTGTGTAAAAAAAGGCACAAACAAAAAAGCAACTTAAGTTACAATATTGTTGTGATAAAATGAAAACATTTGAAATACAACCTGTCGTTGGGATATAAAGCAATAATGGCAACATGAAAGACAGATTGTTAGCTAAAGATAAACTTAGAAATAAACTTTAGAATAAAAAACAATTATCTTACTTTCTCAAAGAATTAAATTAAGAACAAAAAAAGACTATTAAAGAATAAGCTTAATAGTCTTTTTTGTTCTTAACGGAGACTGAGGGATTCGAACTCTCGCACCGGAATAACCCGATCTACACCCTTAGCAGGGGCGCCTCTTCAGCCACTTGAGTAAGTCTCCATAAATATATATGGGCCTAAATGGACTTGAACCATCGACCTCACGCTTATCAGGCGTGCGCTCTAACCAGCTGAGCTATAGGCCCCCTATAAAGCGGGTAACGAGAATCGGACTCGCGACTAAAGCTTGGAAGGCTTTCGTTTTACCACTAAACCATACCCGCACTTAAACTAAAATGGCGCGGGACGGAATCGAACCGCCGACACAAGGAGCTTCAATCCTTTGCTCTACCGACTGAGCTACCGAGCCATCTTACGGTCCATATCAGATTTGAACTGATGATCTTCTCCGTGACAGGGAGACGAGATAAACCACTGCTCCAATGGACCATATTGCGGGAGGTGGATTTGAACCACCGACCTTCGGGTTATGAGCCCGACGAGCTACCATACTGCTCCATCCCGCGATGTTATTATTAAATAAATGTACAAAACCTACATTGGTTATGGACCTTGTAGGACTCGAACCTACGACAGGACGGTTATGAGCCGTCTGCTCTAACCAACTGAGCTAAAGGTCCAAGCTCTAGCGAATAGCGGCGGGGGGGATCGAACCCTCGACCTCCCGGGTATGAACCGGACGCTCTAGCCAGCTGAGCTACACCGCCAACAAATGTAACCATAAGATATAAAGATTACAAATCGGGAAGACAGGATTCGAACCTGCGACCCCCTGGTCCCAAACCAGGTGCTCTACCAAACTGAGCCACTTCCCGTAAATATGCGCCCTGAAGGATTTGAACCTTCAACCTTCTGATTCGTAGTCAGACACTCTATCCAGTTGCGCTAAGGGCGCATCATTAAATGCCGAGGACCGGAGTCGAACCGGTACGGTTGAAACCAACCGCGGGATTTTAAGTCCCGTGCGTCTGCCAATTCCGCCACCCCGGCAAGTAATGAAAGCGGAAGACGGGATTCGAACCCGCGACCCCCACCATGGCAAGGTGATGTTCTACCACTGAACTACTTCCGCGTAACTATGTATGCCGATTATACGATTTGAACGTACGACCCCCTGTTTACAAGACAGATGCTCTACCAACTGAGCTAAATCGGCATGATGTAAATATGGTATAAATATTGGCGAATACGGGTGGTGGGACTTGAACCCACACGTCCGAGAACACTAGAACCTAAATCTAGCGCGTCTGCCAATTCCGCCACACCCGCAAAATGGGGTCATGAGTCGTGACGGGCTTGAACCGTCGACCCTCTGATTAAAAGTCAGATGCTCTACCGACTGAGCTAACGACTCGGTATGGAGGATACAGGGCTCGAACCTGTGACCTCCTGCTTGTAAGGCAGATGCTCTCCCAGCTGAGCTAATCCTCCATAAGCACGGCAGCTTCCTACCCTCGCAGGCAGTCTCCCACCAACTACTCTCGGCGTTAAGAAGCTTAACTGCTGTGTTCGGCATGGTTACAGGTGTTTCCTTCTTGCTTTTGCCACCGTACTTTCTCT